>JALYSR010000023.1 GCA_030854715.1 Acidobacteriota bacterium | reverse complement strand
CCCTTTTCCCTGCGGGCGAGTCAACGGCCATTGGCGAAGAGATCAATGTTGCAGGCTTACCCTATCGCATCGTCGGGGTCAGGGTGGCCAAAGGAACGGTCTTCGGCGTACCACAGGATAATTTTGTCACACTGCCACTAAAAACCTATGGCAATAACTTCGGTGGCTTCACGCGCAACCGGCTGCTTTATTTCGAAGCCACTTCGAAAACTGACGATACTTTCAAGGACGCTGTTGATGAAGCAAGGTTTCTGTTGCGTTCTCGCCGTCATCTCAAGCAGGACGAGAAGGATAACTTCGGCATTGTTACACCCGACGCGATTACGGGGTTTCGCGACCGCCTGCTTGGTCCAACTTACGTCCTAGCCGTCGCGGTTCCCGGTATCGCACTGTTGGTGGGAGCCATCGTTATCATGAACATCATGCTCGTCTCAGTCACCGAAAGGACCAAAGAGATTGGCATTCGCAAGTCGTTGGGCGCGCGGAAAATTGATGTCCTTAAACAGTTTCTGGTTGAAGCAGTCACGCTTTCGGCGATTGGGGGCGCCGTTGGAGTACTGCTGGCATGGATCATCGGCATGATCATGACAGCGATCTTCTTCCCCACCAACCTTTCGATCGGCGCGATTGTGTTTACGATACTCGTTTCCGGAGGTATTGGTGTTCTCTCAGGAGTGTTTCCGGCCTGGAAGGCGGCGCGGCTTGATCCGATTGAGGCGCTGAGGGCGGACTAAAACATGAGCAGGCGGCAGGTGCGGGAGGCAGAAACAAGCCAAGAGCAAGCAACAGTGGCAGAAAGCAGGTTTTTCTTATCCTGCCCGACTGCGCCTGCCGACTTCTCCTAACCGAGCGTAGAGGTAAGATGAAATTAATCCGCAGCGATATTTTTGAGAACCTGAAGATGGCACTCGCCACCTTGCGCGCCAATAAACTGCGTTCATTCCTAACGGTATTTGGCGTGATGATCGGCGTGATCACCGTCATGCTGATCTCTTCAATCATCAGCGGCGTGGACACAGCGGTGAAGAAGGAGCTCGAGTCATACGGCACTAACTCGATTTTCATCAGCAAGTTCAATCCCGGCATCCATATTGGACGACTCTCACGGGAAGAACGGATGCGAAAGAACCTTAGCTACGATGACGCAGTAGCGCTCACGCAGTTGCCGGCAGTTGAGTTGGCCGTTCCCTTCCTCGACATCAGCAACGATTTCTTTGGACAAAAGCTGGCAGTGAGCGGACCCGGCAAGACTTCGAATGCTGTAGGGCTGAATGGTACGTTGCCGGATTTTGAGCGTGCCGGAACCCATGTCACCAAAGAGGGTCGGTTCTTTTCGCAGTATGAAAATGACACTAACGAAGCCGTTTGCGTTATCGGCTCGGCGGTGGGTCAGGACTTTTTCCCCTATGGTTCCCCAATCGGGCAGAATATCACTATCGGCGGCAGTCAGTTTCGCGTCGTCGGTGTCCTCGAAAAACGCGAGACATTTCTCGGTGGGGACAGCGACTCTGAAAATAATGTTATCTACATGCCTTTCAATGTCGCGCGCAAATTGAAGCCGCATTCGGATGATGTCATGATTCTGGCAGTGGCGCGCCAAGGCATGATGGATGAGGCCAAGGACCAGATTACCGATCTGCTGCGAGTGCGTCGCCAGGTGTCTTTTGGCAAACCGGATAATTTTGGTTTGGAAACTGCTGAACTACTGCTTAGTAACTTCCGCTCCATCCTGAGCGGTGTGGCGATCGCGATGGTAGTGGTTTCATCAGTTGGTCTCATGGTCGGCGGGATCGGCGTAATGAACATCATGCTGGTTTCAGTTACGGAACGAACTCGTGAAATTGGAGTTCGCAAAGCCATTGGCGCACGTCGCAGCGACATCATGTGGCAGTTTCTGATAGAAGCGGCTACGCTAACCGGCTTCGGAGGTCTGGTCGGGCTCTCGATTGGCTGGCTCCTGACCTTTCTACTGCGGTTGTTAATGCCCTCCTACGTGCCGTTATGGGCGCCTATAGGTGGCTTCGTTGCCAGCGTCGGCATTGGTCTGATCTTTGGACTCTGGCCTGCCTGGAAGGCCGCCCGCCTGGATCCTATCGAATCGCTGAGGTACGAATAGTAAGACAGACATTCTTGTCTGTCCGTCACTGCGTTGCGCGCAGCGCGACGGGCGGCCTTCGGGTACCGGGGACAGACAGGAATGTCTGTCCTACTAACCTACGAAATAAAGCTTGGGAAGAAGGCAGCTAGCGCCACGCCCAGTATCACCGCCAGCAACCAGACAGTTATCACCGAGGCCCAGGCTGCCGTGCTGCTGACTTTAGTCCCACCGTATTGCAAGCCCCTCGCCCGGAGCCACAGGCCATAAAAGGAAAGCCCGCCAATTGCGGTCGCGGCCGCGAATAACACTGGATGCTGGGCGGGCGTGAAAAGCACTCCCAGATTATCTTGCACCAGTGTTTCCTGGCCCAGGATAGGGTGAATGTCATCGGGACTCTTGATGTAAAGAATCATCAGGCTAACCAGTTTCTGAATGATAACTATTGGAAGGCTGGCATAAAAAGTGACGGCCAGCGACTGCCAAAAATTTATCCGTCCACCGAAGATCAAAACCCCCAACAGGTAGAGCGCCGCCACAAAAGACGTCATCGCAAAAACGGCCACAAACGCCTTAACAAAATTGCCCGCTCGTTGCGCCGGGTTTCTGGCTGCTTCTATCTGGTCCGCGCGGGACTTTTCGAGTGCCTCGGCCGGCGCGAAACCGCTTTCGACGACCTTATCCATAGTGTAGTTGATTATGCGTTCCGGGGTCAGGCGTTGCGTGAAGGCTGCAGTGTAAGTCGCGGTAAGAAATGCGATGATCAGAAAGGGAGCCAGCCATCGAGGATGGGAGCGCAAGTTTCGGAAGACCCGAGTGGGCTCAAAGAAAATTCCCACTAACTTTTGTCCGACAGACATCGGCTCCTCAGCGCCAGTGGTTTCGGGAAGCCGAATGAAACTAAAAGCAAAAAGCAGGATGCCGAAAAAGCATAAAGATCCTCCAGTGCCTATTCCACCCGGAATGAACTTCGCGACGCCCCCGACCGCTACCAGTAAGCCAATCACAAACAAAACAATCGCGGGGGTTCGCAGTTTTAAGGGACGCGGGGCCTCGCCGTCTAGAACCGTGGGCGGTGGCGGGGGGGCTGAGAATACCTGATTAGGATCGCTCATTTGTTTATCCTCCGGTTAGTAGAGGACGGGGAGAAAACATTCCGTCCGGTGAAGCCGGGGTCCCCAGAGGGCAGCCCCGTTAAGGTGCTAATAGCCCAGGCCTTGGCGCGAGATCTTCATTTGGAAAGTTTTATACGAGCCACTCAAGTGAGATGTTTCACCGCGGCGCGACCGACCAAGCCTACCCTTACGGTCGGGCTTCTGCCGTTGGCGCCTCAGCCCACCCGGAAACGCGAATGCAAGCGACCTCATGGCCCGGCAAAACTTCGCGCAACTCTGGATCAATTCGCGCGCAGTCGTCAAAAGCGATTGGACAGCGCGTGCGAAAGCGGCATCCGGATGGAGGGTTAATGGGAGTAGGCACATCACCCTGCAAAACAATGCGCTCGCGTTTGTGTTTTGGATCGGGAACCGGAATCGCAGAGAGGAGCGCCCTGGTGTATGGATGTAACGGCGTCGCGTAAAGCTCGGCCGCAGTTGCCACCTCGACAATTCGTCCCAGATACATTACGGCAACGCGGGTCGAGATGTGCTCAACCACCGCGAGTCCGTGGGAAATGAAGAGATAGGCGAGGCCAAATTCTTTCTGCAGATCCTGAAGCAGATTAACAACCTGGGCCTGCACTGATACGTCCAGCGCCGAAACAGGTTCGTCAGCCACAATGAGTTTTGGATTGAGCGCCAGGGTGCGCGCTACGCCGATTCGTTGCCGCTGGCCCCCCGAAAATTCATGCGCGTAACGTTTGCGATAATCAGGATCAAGGCCCACGCGTTTCAGCAGTTCGGCCACGCGGTCGCGCCGTTCTCGCTTCGTTCCGATTTTGTGAATGACCAAAGGCTCGCCAACGATGTCTCCTACTTTCATGCGTGGGTTTAGTGAGGCGTAGGGATCCTGAAAAACGATTTGCATCTCGCGGCGAAGCGCTCGCAATTCGGTTTTCCCTACCGAAAGTACATCGCGGCCATCGAAATTAACTTCGCCGGCGGTGGGCTCAATCAGTCGCAACAAACAACGGCCGACGGTTGACTTGCCACACCCGGATTCACCCACCAGCCCCAACGTTTCGCCACGAAAGATTTCAAACGAGACGCCATCGACTGCGCGCACAACGTCCTCGCTGCCCTCGACAGCAAAATGTTTTACCAACCCGCGCACCTTCACAAGTTCTTTGTGATTCGTTTTCATCTGATAAGTGGGAACTATCCGCAGATTACACGGATTCTTTCTCAGCAGCTACGACGCACTAACTCTTGCTTCAAACTGGCCGGCTAGAAAGCTCGATGCCTTAGTTTCCGATCCTAATCTGCGGAATCTGCGTAATCTGTGGATACGTTCTGGTGGTCCGCCGCTACTGCCAACGCCAAATCAAAAAGCACGCAACGCACCTTTACTCCACCCTCAAGGTTGTACAGCGGAATTTCTTCCTCGGTGCAACGCGGCAGGCGATAGGGACAACGTGGCGCAAAGTGGCAGCCGGGCGGCAGATCGGTCGGGCTCGGGACCGTGCCCTCGATAGTTTCCAGTCGTTCCTTTTTCGCAACGTTGGCAGCGGTAAGTTTAGGAACGGATCGCAACAGGCCTTCGGAATAAGGATGTTTGGGTCGGGCAAATAATTCTTCAACCGAAGACTCTTCAACGATACGCCCGGTGTACATCACTGCGACGCGGTCGGCGACTTCAGCCACGACTCCAAGGTCGTGCGTAATCAGCAGCACTCCCAGCTCGCGATTCTTTCGGAGTTCATCGAGCAGCTCCAGGATCTGCGCCTGGATGGTGACATCGAGTGCTGTCGTTGGCTCGTCGGCAATCAGAAGTTTGGGATCGCAGGCCAGCGCCATAGCAATCATCACTCGTTGGCGCATCCCACCCGACAGTTGATGGGGATAATCGTCAACGCGGCGAGCTGGATCGGGAATCGAAACTTCGCGCATTGCCTCGATAGCCGCGGCGCGTGCGGCCTTGCGAGAAAGCTTGCGATGTAAACGTAGCGCTTCAGCAATTTGTTCGCCCACCGTGAAAACCGGATTAAGTGACGTCATCGGATCCTGGAAGATCATCGCAATGTCGTCCCCACGAATCTGGCGCATCTCAGCTTCTGACAACTTCAAAAGGTCTTTGCCGTCAAACATAATCTCGCCGCCGACAATTTTTCCCGGCGGCGCGATCAGGCGCATGATTGAAAGCGCAGTTATCGACTTACCGCAACCGGATTCCCCAACCAGTCCCAACAACTCGCCGTTATCGAGATGAAAACTTATGCCGTTAACAGCACGCACTAGACCGGCACGCGTCGGAAAATGCGTTTCGAGATTCTTAACCTCAAGCAAGTGGCCCATAGATGTACCCAGCACGATGATTACACAGTCGACGTTTCCTTGTACTCACCCCACACGTTTCGCAGCCGGTTACTGATCTCGCCGACGGTGGCGTAAGCCTCGACGCATTCGAGAATCCTGGGCAAAAGGTTCTCAGCGCCGCACGCCGCTGTTTCCAACCTAGCCAGCGATGTCTCCGCTGCCGCGGAGTCCCGCCGGGCGCGTAGCGCTTTAAGCCGGTCGATTTGTTGTTGCTCGATCGCCGGATCGATTCGCAAAGTTGGTGTGATTGATTTGTCGTCACTTTGGAAGCGATTTACCCCGACGACAATCGCCTCCTCATTTTCAATCGCCCGCTGATAACGATAAGCGGATTCCTGAATCTCGCGCTGCACATAGCCGGTTTCGATGGCGCGCAACATTCCACCCATCGCATCAATCCTCTCCAGGTAGTTAGAGGCACGATCTTCTATTTCGTGGGTGAGTTGCTCGATGGCATAAGAGCCTGCCAACGGATCGGCCGTATCCGCGACGCCAGACTCGTAAGCAATCACTTGTTGCGTTCGCAACGCCAATCGCGCCGCTTCTTCTGTTGGCAAAGCGAGCGCTTCGTCCATCGCATTTGTGTGCAGCGATTGGGTTCCACCCAGCACGGCAGCGAGCGCTTGAATAGTAGTGCGAACAACATTCACTTCCGGCTGCTGCGCGGTCAGCGAGGAGCCGGCTGTCTGCGTGTGAAAACGCAGCATCAGCGACCGGGGATCGCGCGCCTTGAAACGCTCGCGCATGATGCGCGCCCACAGTCGTCGTGCAGCGCGAAACTTGGCAATCTCTTCCAGCAAGTTGTTGTGGGCATTGAAAAAGAACGAAATGCGCGGCGCGAAATCATCAACTTCAAGTCCGGCAGTTAGTGCGGCTTCAATGTAAGTGATGCCATCGGCCAGGGTGAAGGCGACCTCCTGCACGGCAGTCGACCCGGCTTCACGGATGTGATAACCGCTAATCGAGATGGTGTTCCAGTTGGACACTTCTCGCGTGCAAAAGGCGAACGTATCAGTAACCAGACGCAGCGATGGCGCCAGTGGAAAGATGTAGGTGCCGCGCGCAATGTACTCCTTGAGAATATCGTTTTGCAGCGTACCCTTCACCTTATCGAAAGAAACATTCTGTTTGCGCGCGACAGCCAGATAAAGACAAAGCAACGTCGAAGCCGTTGCGTTAATCGTCATCGAAGTCGAAACCCCGTCAAGCGGTATGCCTTCAAACAGCCGCAGCATATCTTCCAGGGAGTCAATGGCCACGCCGACTTTCCCGACTTCTCCACTGGCCAGTGGCTCATCGGAATCCATGCCAATCTGAGTGGGAAGGTCGAAAGCAACAGAGAGTCCCGTGGTTCCCTGCGCGAGCAGATATTTGTATCGCGCGTTTGATTCTTCAGCAGTCGCATAGCCGGCATACTGCCGCATGGTCCACAAGCGACCGCGATACATGTTTGAGTAAATGCCACGCGTGTAGGGAAAGTCGCCGGGCGAATTCAGATCTTTGTCGTAGTCTACCGGATCGGTGGTGGAGGGGTTGAAATCAGCTGGAAGATCGATTCCTGAGGAGGTTTCAAAGCGCTTGCGGCGCTCGGCGTGTGACTTGGTTGGCATATCAACTTAGCTACTGAATCGTTGAAGTATCGACGCAAAGATCCTGACGTATGAAGCGTTCCGAGCCTAACATAAATTAACTTGGGATCGCACTTGAACCGCAGGTTGGCTTATCCGCAGATTGCGCAGATTACACAGATTAAGCAGAGAACCTGGGTCAGTCCCAACTGCGAGACAAGATGAACAGTTTCTCTGACTAATAAGGCATCAGTTCACTCAACTCACTTGCGTGTATTGTTTGAATCTGCGAAATCTGTGTAATCTGTGGATAAATCTTCGTCCCACTGAGACCAGGTAGTCACCTATGAGCGAGGTCATAGTTACAAAGCGTGGCGCCGATCGCATTCGCGGCGGACACCTGTGGATCTATCGCAGCGATATCGTCAACGCTGAAGCAGCGCCGGGCGGATCAGTTGTGGTCGTGCGCGATCAAAATCGTAACCTCGTCGGGCAGGCATTATTCAGTGACAGCTCGCAGATTGCCTTGCGTTTCTTGACTCAAACAGACGAACCAATCGATAGCGAGTGGTGGCGAACAAGAGTTCGTGAAGCTGCTGCCAGGCGTTCGCACGTAACCTCGCACACTAATGCTTACCGGGTGGTTTACTCTGAAGGCGACTTGCTGCCGTCGTTAATAGTCGATCGCTACGATGACGTGCTGGTGCTGCAAACACTTTCGCAAGGCACTGAAAGTGTCAAAGCGATGCTGGTCGAATTGTTGGCTGAAGAGTTTGCACCCCGGGCGATCGTTGAAAGAAATGACGTTCGCGTGCGTCAGCTAGAAGGCCTGGGGATGACCGCGGGAACACTTTACGGAAACGCTCCCGAGGAATTTGAGATTGCTCAGGACGGCGTCCGTTACTTAGTCGCTCCGCTTTCAGGCCAGAAAACAGGGTCATTTCTCGATCAGCGAGAGAATCACGTCGCAGTTCGCGGCGTTGCGCATGGTCGGGCTCTTGATTGCTTTACGTTCGCCGGTGCCTTTGCGCTGAACCTGGCCACGGTTTGCGACAGTGTCCTGGGAATTGATATTTCCGCTGACGCTATCGCCGCCGCGCGGCGTAATGCTGAGCTTAACAATGCAGGCAACGTTGAATTTCGCGAAGCAAACGTGTTTGACGCGTTGCGAGAAATGGAAGCCGCCGGAGAACGCTTCGACACGATCGTGCTCGACCCGCCGGCGTTCGCCAAGAATCGCGCCAGCGTCAAGGCAGCTGCGCGTGGTTACAAAGAGATAAACTTGCGGGCTATCAAGCTGCTCAATCCCGGCGGCGTACTCGTAACCTGTACCTGCTCCTATCACATGTCGGAGCAAATGTTTCTGGAAATGATAGCCAAAGCAGCAAACGATGCTCACCGCAAACTGCAACTGGTCGAGAAGCGAATGCAGGCAAGCGATCATCCGGTGCTAATCACCGTGCCCGAAACCTATTACTTGAAATGTGTGATTGCGCGAGTGGTGGACTAAACGCGATTCGCGTTTTCAAACAGACAAATATTACGCGCCGATGAACGCTGATGGTTCATGATGTTGTTCGTCATGGAAGGCTATTTTCTTGTCAAGTTGAGAGAGATCAGCGATAACTTATAATTGAAACTGGCATCGGGACTTTGGTCTTTGGTCTCTGTTAACGACCTTCACGACGCTAAGAACATGCTGAGCGCGGGCGAAGCCATCGGGCCTTACCGGATTCTGTCGCGAATTGGCTCCGGCGGAATGGGAGAGGTTTATCTGGCCGAAGACACGCGGCTCGGACGCAAGATTGCGCTAAAGTTCTTATCGGCGTCCTGTACTAAAGATGACGACCGCGTGCGTCGTTTTCGCCAGGAGGCGTCCGCCGCCTCCGCCCTCAACCATCCAAACATCTTAACCATCCATGAAGTTGGCCAAACCGATTCGGCCCACTTCATGGCTACAGAGTTTATTGAAGGTGAAACGCTTCGAGCGCGCATGACGCGGGCGCCAATGTCGCTGAAGGAAGCGTTGTCGGCCGGTGCGCAAATCGCCTCGGCTCTGGTGGCCGCGCATGCTGCTGGAATTGTGCACCGCGATATCAAGCCGGAAAACATCATGCTGCGCCGGGACGGTTATATTAAAGTGCTTGATTTCGGTCTGGCTAAACTTACGGAGAGTGATATTCAATGTGACTCCAATCCGGAGGGAGCCACGAGAATACTGCTCAACACCATTCCAGGAATGATCATGGGCACGGTGTCATACATGTCTCCCGAGCAAACAAACGGAATCGCAGTTGACGCCAGAACCGACATATGGAGCCTCGGCGTAGTGATGTACGAAATGGTCGCCGGACGTGTGCCCTTTCAGGGCGCAACCATGAGTCACGTGATTGTTTCGATCCAGGACAACGAACCTGCGCCGCTCGCCTCGCACGGCGACGAGGCGTCCACAAAGCTCGAGCCGATTGTGATCAAAGCCTTGGCGAAAGATCCGGTCCAGCGTTATCAAACCGCCCAGGAACTCTTCGCTGACCTTAAGCTCCTGGAGCAAGAACTGGAGTTTCTGGATAAGTTGGATCGCTCTTCGGAAGCACGGACGAGCGATGACTCCAACCCGTTCGGCAAGTTGTCGGTCGATGAAACTCGAGTTAACGGTCCAAACAATCTACCGGTTCAATTGACTCCTCTAATAGGGCGTGACGCAGAAGTATCGGCGGTGAAGAAGCAATTACGGCGTGATGACGTGCACTTGCTGACGCTAACCGGGCCGGGCGGCACTGGCAAAACTCGTCTCAGTTTACAAGTAGCGGCGGAGCTGCTGGGCGACTTTCCTGACGGACTGTTCTTTGTCGCCATGGCAGTCATCAATGATCCAAACCTGGTTGCTTCGACAATTGCGCAGACACTGGGAGTCAAAGAGGCCGCTGGTAGTTCCTTGATCGAAAAGTTGAAAGACTATCTTCGTGACCGGAAGATACTGCTCGTGATCGATAACTTCGAACAGGTAGTTGTGGCGGCACCCGTTCTGGCGGAAATTTTGAATTCCGCGGGTGGCCTGAAGGTTTTGATTACCAGCCGTTCCGCATTGCGCATTACTGGCGAACACGAGTTTGCGGTGCCACCGCTGGCTCTGCCCGCCGCGGGCCAACCGCTGACGCCGGACACGCTGAGGCGCTATGCCGCCGTCGAACTTTTCGTTGAAAGGGCAACCGCGGTTAGGCCTGACTTCGCGCTTACTAATGAAAATGCGCCGGCCGTGGTAGAGATTTGCGGCAGGCTCGACGGTTTGCCCCTGGCAATTGAACTCGCCGCGGCCCGCATAAAGGTCCTACCACCGCGCTCATTGCTCGCACGTCTGGACAGTCGCCTGAAACTATTGATGGGTGGCGCGCGGGATTTACCGTCACGGCAGCAGACTATGCGGGGCGCGATTGCCTGGAGTTACGAGCTGCTAGATGATGAGGAGAAGAAGTTGTTTCGGCGTCTGGCCGTCTTTGTCGGAGGTTGCGAGCTTGAAGCCGCTGAGGCTGTCTGCGCCGATGACCTGCAGGTTGATGTGCTCGAAGGGGTGGCGTCACTAATCGATAAAAGCTTATTGCAGCAGAAAGAATTGGCTAATGCTGAGCCGCGTTTCAACATGCTCGAAACGATCACAGAGTATGGATTAGAACAACTAACGGCCAGCCTGGAAGCTGAGGACCTGCGAAAACGTCATGCTAATTATTTTCTGAAGGTGGCCGAACGCGCCGAGACTCAGTTGCTGGGAGCAGAGCAAGACAAATGGCTGGACCAGTTGGAAATCGAGCACGACAACCTGCGCGCCGCGATGCATTGGGCTGCAGAAAGCACAGAAGCGGAAATAGGCTTGCGGTTGGCGAGCGCGCTCTGGCGCTTCTGGGAAATGCGTGGCTACCTGGCTGAAGGGCGGGAACGATTGTCGGCACTCTTGTCGTTAGGAGGTGGACCAACAAAAGCTCGGCTCAAGGCGCTCTATGCTGCTGGAGTGCTGGCGGACGCTCAGTGTGACTATCCGGCTGCTCGCTCGCTGTTTCAGGAAAACCTGGAGCTTTATCGGAAGTCGGGAGATAAATGGGGGATCGCAAATTCGGCCAACAACCTGGGTATCGTGGCCCTTAGACAGCGTGACTACGCTGCTGCCCGCTCGCTCTATGAAGAAAGTCTCACGATGTGGCGTGAGGTTGGAAACCAAAATGCAGTAGCGCTCTCGCTTAGTAACCTGGGGAATGTGGCAGATATGCGCGGCGATCATGTTGCGGCGCACGCCTACTATCAGGAGAGTTTGGAAGTCTTCAAGCAATTGCAAGACGGTCGAGGTGTGGCTTTGTCACTAGGCCACATGGGAGACGTTGCTCTGCACCAAGGTGACTATGACTCGGCCCGCGACCTTTACGATAAGAGCCTTGCGATACTGATGGACCTTGGTGATAGGCGGGGCGTCGCCAGTTTGCTCACCGATATGGGAGATCTCGCTTGCGAACGCGGCGACTACAGCGCCGCTCGCACGTTTCTTGAGGAGAGCATGGTGATTTTCAGTGAGTTGGGAGATGTTCGCGGCATCGCCCAGTTATTCGAATGCTACGCGCGGATGGCAGCAGGTCGAGGAAAACCGGAACGAGCGCTTCGCCTTGCCGCTGCCGCCATTGCGCTGCGAGAGGAATTCGGCGCGCCACTCTCGCCTGATGACGAGTCTAAGTTGGAATCCAGTTTGGAGCCGATTCGCCAGGCGCTCGGCGGTCAAGCAAGCGGGGCCGCCTGGTCCGAAGGGCGGGCAATGCCCACGGAAAAAGCGATACAGTATGCCCTGGCGTCTGATAGTGTCTGAGTTCAGCTTCTCGCGGAAAACTGCAATCCCCCTTGACAACCCGCTACTAGTCGTAACATCGTACGCAAAAATTAGCTGCTACCTTGCATTGAAAGGAAAACGCCGATGCCACGTTTCATGGTAACTCGCACACTGCCACCTCTCAATTCTGAACAACTTAATGCAGTCGGGAAGAGTGTCGTCTCAGCTTGCGATCAATTGGGGATGCAATGGATACGAAGTCACGTGACTGCTGACGGCAAGCATTCTTTCTGTGAGTTTGAGGCGCCGAGCGCCGATGTCTGTCGCCAGCATGCCGCCAGTGCCGGTCTTCCGGTCGATGACGTTATTCCCCTGGGAATGGAAATTGGTCCAGGCCAGTTTCAGTGAGTTACAGCCGCAACATTCCGTTACCCCTGGAACGCATGGTAGTGGATCAGTGAGGTAAATGAGTATCGCCATCCCTCGTCAGACAATTGCGTGCAGAAGAACCTATCCTACGAACCGAGCGCGGTAGCGCAGGATGCTGGAGTCAACGGCGGTGACAGGCGTACGTAAGTGTGAGACCCGAAAGCACCTCCCAGTAACCTGCTTCGAACCAGAGGTTGATTTTAGTATACGTCGCTACCGCGTTCGGTTCTGTAATGGTGTGGTTGGGCGTCAGCCTTGCAAAGCGCCGCTCCGAACGCTTTCCGCCAGACGCTTCGCGTCGGGCAGAGCTTCGAGGGCACGCAGCACTTGCGGGTCGCTGTCGAGCAGGACTCTGGCGCCGGCGTCGTTGGAAAAAGCCGCGGTGATGATTTCCTCGCGCAAGCGCAACTTCACGAAATCAATCTCTTCATCAAGCTGCGCGGGAGTTAACTGTGACTGCGTATCCGTGCGCACAAAGCTGCGGAATGCTTCGATGATTCGATCGTTGATCGGATATTCGCCAGGCTTTGGATTTCGCCCGTACTGAACCTTTTCAACTTTGTACCCTTCGAATCCGGTAATCATTCCGGCGGCAAGCTGACGCGTAAAGTGGAACGAGGCTTCCGCAATGCGATTTCTCAATGGCGTGAAATTGAGTGGCTTAACGTCGATGTCCGGTGTGATCCCACCACCACCGTAGAACACGCGGCCGGCCGCAGTCTTTACTGCCGGACCACTTTGCAGATGGGGCGTTGGCGAGGCTTGCGGCACTGCGGAAGCGGCATTTCGTGAAGAAGTAGATAGCGGTGGAGACAGGTGTGAGCCGGAGGGCGCAGGTTTAGTCTCCTCAGTATCGTGTTTGGTGTAGTAGTCGTAAAGCGAACCGTTTGAATAGTCGCGCTGTAACGAACGGCCGTAGGGAGTGTAATAGCGCGCCGTGGTTAGCGTCAGACCGTTATTGCCAGGCAGTTGAAACACATGCTGCACCAGCCCTTTTCCAAAACTGGTCTCGCCGACGATCAAACCGCGGCCGTGATCCTGAATCGCACCGGCAACAATCTCTGAAGCGGAAGCCGTGCCGCGATTGATTAATATTACCAGTGGCACGTCTTCAGGATCCGAGCCATTCGACTTGTAAACGATGGGGTCGGTGTATTCAGTGCGGCCCTTCACGGAAACGACTACCTGTCCGCGCGGCAGGAATTCGCTCGCCACATCGATCGCCTGCGTCAGAAGTCCACCGGGGTTACCCCGCATATCCAAAACAACCTGGCGCATTCCCTGGTTCTTCAGTTTATTGAGTGCTTCGCGCAACTCTTCATCGCTGGTGCTTTGAAAACCGCCAGTCAAACCAACGTATCCAGTTCCCGGTCGCAGCATGTAGGCGTTGCGTATTGAAGGCAGCGGAACGGAATCGCGAATGATGGTGAAAGTAAGTGGTCCTTCAGATCCTGCGCGATCAACTTTTATGGTCACCGGTTCACCGCGGCCGCCGCGTACGTTCTTCGAAACCTGTTCGCTTGACCAATCGCGCGCGTCCTTGCCGTCCACTTCAAGAATGCGGTCACCGTAGCGGAGTCCTAAGCGTCCCGCAGGCGTGCCTTCCACCGCCGATTGAATGTAGACACCATCACGATGCTGAACGATAGTCACGCCAATGCCGTAGAATCGTGAGTCCTGATCTTCCTTGAGCTTTTTAAATTCGGTATAGGGGAAATACATCGAGTGGGGATCAAGCGTGGAAAGCATGCCCTGAATCGCAGCTTGAGTTGCCTTCTCATAATCGATGTCGCCAGCATAACCGTCCGAGATCGCCGTGATCGCTTCCTTGTAGTCCTTTTCAATATCGTCGGTTTCGGTGTAAGACGCGGCAACTCCTTTGGCGGGCACGCTATGGCGGAAACGCCTCGAGCGGCCGATGGTGCCACCCACAACCGCGGCTATCAGAATGAAGGCACTGGCTACAATAAGGAATCGCTTAGTCATAACTTTCTTACCCAAACTTACGGGTTCGCCTCAAAAACGAAGCACAAACCAGCAGCAATATTAACACAAGCGGCTTCTTTCTTCCGCCGGGGCGCGTCTGCCACTGTGGTATATTTCGCCCGCGAGGCCGGGTACTGTCTTGATTTGGAGTGCGGTGACCTGGCACCGCTTTGGCCCGTGCGGCCCGCCGCCGCGTTTCGTCAATGAAGCCTCTTCGGAACGCTTGCTGCGACATGTCGCAGCGACCAAAGCGACGACAGGTCGTCGCACTCCAAATTAAGACACTACCCGAGGCCCGGAGACGCTTAGATGACACTTTCTCTATCAGTTATTGTTCCCGCCTATAACGAAGGTGCCCGACTCGGTAAGTCGTTGCGCACAATGGTGACTTATCTTGATGATTACGCGGCTGATTCGGAACTAATCGTGGTGGATGACGGATCCACGGACAACACCGCAGATATAGCGCGAGACGAACTGGCCAACTCGCAAAACGTGCGTACTTCCGTAATCAGCTATCAATCAAACCTGGGCAAGGGACGCGCCGTCAGGTTAGGACTCCTGGCTTCACGTGGAGACGTGGCGCTGTTCACTGACGCTGATCTCTCCACTCCAATAACAGAGACGCCGAAGCTGGTTGAGCCAATCTCTCGCGGCGAATGCGATCTGGCTTTTGGCTCGAGGGCGCTCGACCGTAGTTTGATTGGTGTTCACCAACCCTGGCGGCGCGAGCAGGGCGGTCGTGTTTTCAATCTCGCCGTGCGCCTTGCCACCAGACTTCCCTTCTGGGACACGCAGTGTGGTTTCAAGGCCTTTCGCATGCGAACCTGCCGCGCCATCATTGAAGGTGCGACAATCGACCGATTTGGTTTTGATGTCGAACTGCTTTACGTTGCTTACCGCGCGGGCTTGCGACTGAAGGAGATTCCAGTGCGTTGGAACCACGCTGAAGGAAGCAAGGTCAACGTGGCGACCGACAGTTATAAGATGCTCAGCGAGGTGGGCCGAATTCGTCAGCAGGCGCGTCGCGGAGTTTACGATCGGGCGGTTAAAGCAGCGCAAGAGAACATGTAACGCAAACTGCTAGTTTGCGGCGCGACGTGGAGGGCAATTAACGCGAGTCGCAAACTAGCAGTTTGCTTTACATCGGAAACCTATGACGGCACGACTCAACGTCAACATTGATCATGTGGCCACCGTACGCCAGGCACGGCGCGCGCCGGAACCAAGCGTCGTGGCTGCGGCCATGCTCTGCGAACAGGCAGGCGCGGATGGCATCACCGTTCACCTGCGAGGTGACCGGCGTCATATTCAGGATGCAGATTTAAGAGCATTACGTGAGAGCGTTACAACTTACCTAAACCTGGAAATGGCCGCGACGGAAGAGATGCTGAAGGTGGCGCTCGAAACGCGCCCGGACGCGGTGTCCCTGGTCCCGGAAAGTCCAAATGAGATTACCACCGAGGGCGGACTTGATGTTAAGGGTAACATCGCCATCGTGCGTGCCACCGTAAGCCGTTTGCGAGAGGCGGGTATCTTGGCGAGCATCTTCATCGATCCCGATCTAAAACAAATCGAAGCCGCGCATGACGTCAGCGCGCAGCAGATCGAGATGTGCACGGCGCCTTACGCGGAGGCCACTCTCGGCGCGCGTGGCTTCCATGGCGAAGGTGCATTGCGCGTGGGAAGGGAAACAAGACGGCTGCGAGAAGGAGCAACTCTCGCCAAACAGTATGGGTTGTTAATCGCGGCGGGTCATGGATTGACTTATAGAAACGTCGGCGCGGTCGCGGCGATTTCAGACATTTCAGAATTCAACATTGGCCACGGCATTATTTCGCGCTCCGTATTCGTCGGTCTGGAACGAGCCGTTTTGGAAATGCGCGAAGCGATTATGGGTAGTGGCGGGTAGTTTTAGAGTTCAAGCTCTAGCTTGTATCCGCTTTATCAGAACCGGGAGCTGTACCGACAGGGTCTCCGGACCGAACAACCCGGTCGCTATCGCTCCCGGTTCTGATGTAGCTAAGCTAGTTTCGCGATCCGCCTGCAAGCTGCAGGCGAACCACCGAACGCTCCAGTTTGGCGCGTGCCACTTCGAAGTCTTCCTCAGTTCCACTCCACGCAGTCAACTGTTTTTCAACGTGCTCTCGTGCCAGACGCGCGCGAGCCGCATCAATCTCGTCCGGGCGTTCGGCCACCTCAGCTAACACGGAAACAACGTCGTCCTTTACTTCGATGAAGCCGCCAGAGACGTGGAGTTGAAGAGTTTTTCCGCCGCTGGTGTATGACAGTACCCCGGTTTGCAATTGGGAAATCAGGGGTGTGTGCCCGGGTAGTATGCCCAACTCGCCACCAAGGCCAGGCACGGTGACCGCGTCAACCGCTTCCGACAGCACGCGGCGTTCGGGTGTAACTACTTCGAGTTGGAGTTGAGCCATAAGAAACTAAGGATGAAGGCGAAAAGGATGAACTAGAATCAGTTTCACCAAGGAAACCGATTTATTCCACTTCATCCTTTATCCTTCATACTTTTACTGGGCAATCGTCTTGCCTTTTTCGACGGCCTCTTCGATCGTGCCAACCATATAAAACGCCTGCTCGGGCAGATCGTCGTGCTTCCCTTCAACGATTTCGCGGAAGCCTTTGATGGTATCTTCAAGCTTAACGTATTTGCCTTCGAGTCCCGTGAACTGTGCCGCGACGAAGAACGGCTGCGAAAAGAAGCGCTGAACTTTGCGCGCTCGAGAGACAACGAGCTTCTGTTCATCGGATAACTCGTCAAGACCGAGAATCGCGATAATGTCCTGCAAGTCCTTGTAAGTCTGCAGCACACGCTTTACGTCCTGCGCCGTGTTGTAATGCTCCTCACCAATGATGCGCGGATCGAGAATGCGTGAAGATGAAGTAAGAGGATCAACCGCCGGATAAATTCCCAACTCAACAATCTGTCGCGAAAGCGCCGTCACCGCATCGAGGTGGGCAAACGTG
>JALYSR010000022.1 GCA_030854715.1 Acidobacteriota bacterium | reverse complement strand
GATCGTGACGGGAAGCCGCGGCACACGTTGGAAGTTCACGGCACCGACATGCAGTTTATTGGCGGGGGCCGCGGCGAAGAACCACCAATGGAGAGAGCGGCGGCCGCGGGCGGCACTGGTTCATCCGAACAACCCGAGATCGCAGACGACGATATTCCTTTTTAAGATCCACGTTAATTAACTAGACCGAATTCACTTCCCTTCTCTATCTGAACTCACGGAGAAATTTAGGTATCCATTTACCGGCACGCCATCTGCACAGTCAATGAGCAGTGCTGAAAAGTCTTGCCCACCTCTCTACGTTGATTACGTCTGCGAATAGCATTGACTTTTCCCGGCCGTAGGAATATTGTCCTCACGTTCTTCAACAAGGGCTGAATCTCACGGGCCTCTGCTTAATTTGTATACTCGCAAATCAGCCTCCGAATTACAGCCTGCGTTTTGTGTTCTTCATAGAGACAATTCGATTCACCATTTTCGAGGCCTCATAAATAGGGTTTAGTACGCCGTTTGAAAATGCTTTCTCAAAGACTTTCACCGTTGACTTTGAATAACTAACCGTTCTCGTTGAAGCGTGGGAATCCTCGCCATTCGCCATAGTCCATTGTGAGCTTTTCATGAAGGAGGAAGTAATTCCATGGCAAGTCGTAAGATCAAATATCTGGTTGTTCTCTTACTCATTGTCGCCGCCGTAGCCGCATTCATTTTTTATCGCACTCGTGCTAAAGGGCCAAAGCCTGGGACCGTTCTGGATGAGGCAAGACAAGCGAACCGCCCAGCGACTGATTTCCAAGCTGCCGATGAAGATTATTTCCACGCCATGGACCAGGATAAGAACGGGGTTGTCGCTCTGACTGTCGCGGAAGTAAAAGGCCGCAACACCTGGGTGGTTTGGACCGGCGGTAACGATCGACTTTGGGATGCGCTGACGGTAAAGAGTTTCGGCGCATTGGACCTACTCAAAACTCTTTCCTCGTATCCCAATGCCATTTCAGAAAAACCCGGCGACAAGATGTATTTTAGCCGCGACAATCGCTGGAATTACCTGGGGCTGGTCAACGAGCCGTGCTTCGAGAAAGCAACCGGTCCGGATCCTGAGCGGTTCGGACTGTGGCTCGACAAGCGGACAATTTCGGCCGCCTGTCCTCCCGATCCGTTTGAGAATGAATCTAGGTACCCAGGCGTGCGCGTCGGTTCGCGCGGCCAGGATTTGCCGGCAGGCACTCCCGATCAGTACCTGCCGAAAGATCACAAGATGCCCGTCGGATCCTATTACGGATACGCGTCGGGCATACTGGGTTTGCGCCTCCTCCCAAATCCGGATTTTGATGCGAAGGCAGCGGCGAACTGGAATCCCCAGAGGTACTACAATGACCCCAGCTATTACTATTCGAAGGACTTAGTTCGCCCCTACCGCGTGGGAATGTCTTGCACGTTCTGCCACGCCGGGCCGAATCCGATCAAACCACCTGACGATCCCGAGCACCCAAAGTGGGAAAACCTCTCGAACAATGTCGGCGCTCAGTATTTCTGGATCGACCGCATATTTGATTGGAGGGCGGACGCCTCCAACTACGTCTTCCAGATGTTTCACACCTCGAGACCGGGTTCGCTCGACACCTCGCTCGTGTCTACAGACAATATCAACAATCCCCGCACGATGAATGCGATTTACAACCTTGGACCACGTCTCGATCAGGCGAAGCGGTTTGGCAAGGAGACGCTTGGCGGCGGCAGTCTCAATAATAAACAGTTAAACGACTTCGTGCCCGCAGGCTCTCCGCTGTCGCAGTTCTTTATTCCTCCCGACACGGTTTTTAGCCCGCGCGTTCTGAAAGACGGCGCCGATTCAGTTGGCGCACTAGGGGCGCTCAATCGCGTCTACCTCAACATAGGCTTGTTCAGTGAAGAGTGGCTTCTGCATTTCAATCCGCTGGTAGGCGGTAAGGAGGTAACGCCCATCGAGATCAGTGTGGCGCGTAAGAACTCTGCTTACTGGGAAGCTACGGAGCAGCAAACAGTCGACATGGCGCTTTTCTTCCTCAAGAGCTCCGCACCGCACAAACTGAAAGATGCACCCGGCGGAGCGAAATATTTCAATGATGGAAAGCCGGACGATACGGCATACGTCGCCCACGTCGATAAGGGCAAAGTAATCTTCGCCGAGAACTGCGCACGCTGCCACTCCAGCAAATTGCCGGTACCCGACAGCCCCAAACAAATCTTCGACGCGCACGGCTGTGCCGGTCCGGATTACATGAAATGTTGGAACGAGTATTTTCAGTGGACTAAAACCGAAGAGTTCAAGTCCAAGATGCGCGCCATCGTTCAGGCAACAGACTTTCTTGAGGGAAACTACCTCTCAGCCGAACATCGCGTCCCCGTTACCCTCCTCCAGACTAATGCGTGCAGCCCATTGGCCACGAACGCTATCAGAGGAAACATCTGGGACAATTTTTCTTCTGAAACTTACAAGGAACTGCCGTCGGCCGGCACGATCAAGGTTTACCAACCGGTGACTGGAGAAGAGAGGGCATACACGCTTCCCGGCGGCGGCCGCGGCTTTACGCGCCCCGCTTCCCTGCTCAGTTTGTGGTCGACGGCGCCGTTTCTACTTAACAACACCGTGGGAGAATTTCATTCAAGTCCGTCGGTGGACGAACGCATGAAGTCGTTTCAGGATTCAATCGAAAAGTTGCTTTTGATCAAGGACCGCGAGAAGGATTCAATACTTGGTGACAAGGTTCCAGGCGTAATCGATCGCACAACCGAGACTTGTTACTTGCGCGTTGCATCAGGTTACGTGCCCGAGCGCCTAAAGGGTTGGGGTGAGTCGTTGTTTCCAGGAATTTTTGGGGAAGAAGGAATCGAAATCGGACCCATTCCCAAAGGAACACCGGTTAGCTTGCTCGCCAGCCTCATGGTCCGGCCGGAGGAACTTGGCTTTTGGGGAAGCATCATGCACCGGCGAAGAATGCTTCAACTAGTGTTGGACATCAACCGCGATCTTAAGCAACTGGGACCTAACGCCACCACCGAGCAAGCGCAAGCGGCTCTGAAACCGCTCGCCGATCAGTTAATGACCTTAAGCAAGTGTCCAGACTATGTGGTGAATCGCGGTCACTACTTTGGAACTGGCCGTTTCGGAGATGAGTCTCACCTCACCGAACAGGACAAACGCGACTTAATTGAATTCCTGAAGAGTTTCTGAGCTTGCGCGCGCGCACGCCGCGCGTCGGTTACTGGCGGCGTCACCTCCCCAGTTCACCTTGAGAGAATGATGAACACTCAAACTTTTGACTATGTGGTGGTCGGATCCGGTGCTGGTGGTGGTCCCCTTGCCGCCAATCTGGCGCGGGCCGGCTTTAACGTTCTGTTAATGGAGGCCGGCGGCGATCCGTGCGCCGATAGCGACATGGGCCGTTTGATGTATGAGGTTCCCATCTTCCACGGTCTATCTACTGAGTACAAGGAGTGTCAGTGGGACTATTTCGTCCGTCACTATGAGGACGATGCAAAACAGAACCGCGATCAAAAGATTGTCAGGAATGATCCGGTAAGTGGTGCCAAAGTCGACGGTATCTGGTATCCGCGCGCCGGCACGCTGGGAGGCTGCACCGCACATAACGCGATGATCACCGTAACTCCCCAAAACTGCGATTGGGATTACATCGCCGGGATCACCGGCGATCCGACGTGGAGCGCCGATAATATGAATCGTTATTTTACCCGGCTCGAAAACTGTCGTTACGTGCCGAGGCCTGGCTCTGTAAAAGCCGTGGTGAAAGGGTTAGTTTGGTCGGCTGTTGCACTGCTGAAGGGACGAAAGGATTGGCGCGACTGGCGGCACGGGCATGGGTTTGATGGCTGGCTCACCACCAGCGAAGCGGATCCGCGCCTGGTCTCCAAAGATTGGAAATTAGTGTTCCTGCTCGCGAAAGCGCTCAAGAACTCACTTAAGTCGAGACTGGGAAATCCATTATTGAGCCTCTTCACAAAGTTAGATCCAAACGACGTGCGCGACAGTGAAGACATGGGAGAGGGCCCGGCATTCACGCCTTTGGCCGTAGCGAATGGCAAACGCAATGGGCCAAGGGAACTTTTGCTGCGAACGAAGAATGAGTGCCCGAACAATCTGACCATTCAGCTTCATTCGCTGGCGACGAGGGTGTTGTTTGAGAACAAGCGCGCCGTCGGCGTCGAGTATTACGAAGGAAAGCATCTTTATCAGGCTGACCCACAGGCGCGCAAAGCAAATGGGACCACGCCACCTTTGAGCAACCGTCAGGTATTCGCTTCTCGAGAAGTCATACTTGCTGCGGGCGCATTCAACACTCCGCAATTGTTGAAGCTGTCGGGCGTGGGACCAGCCGAAGAGTTGAAACACTTTGAAATAGACGTGATCGTTGATCTGCCGGGGGTGGGTGAAAATCTCCAGGACCGATACGAAGTCGGTGTCGTTTCGGAATTTCCAAAGCCATTCAAGCTACTGGCGGGCGCTACCTTCGCGCCTCCGAAGGAAGGCAGCCCGGCCGACCCATTCTTTGTGTTATGGGAAAAGGGCAAAGGCATCTACGCTACGAACGGTGCGCTGCTCGGAATCCTCAAACGCTCAGACCAGCAGAAACGAGAACCGGATTTGTACATTTTCGGTCTGCCCGGATTCTTCACCGGATATAAGCCGGGCTATTCGACCTTGTTTGAGCGCGACCGCAACAGGTTTACCTGGGCGGTCTTGAAAGCCTATACGGAAAACAACGCGGGTAGCGTAACACTGCAATCACGCGACCCGCGAAAATGGCCCCTTATTAACTTCCATTACTTCTCCGAAGGAAGCGACCGCCTGGGTTCTGATTTGGACGCGGTTGTCGACGGCGTGGAGTTTGTGCAACGGATGAACAAGTCCCTTGGGTCCATTAAGGAGATTAGTCCGGGACCTTCGGGCGACACACCGGAAAAGCTGCGCCAGTTTATTCAGGATGAAGCCTGGGGCCACCACGCCTCATGCACCTGTAAGGTCGGCGCGGATGGGGATCCCATGGCGGTGTTGGATAGCAACTTTCGCGTTCGCGGAACCGAGGGCCTACGTGTTGTCGATGCCTCCGTGTTTCCGAAGATTCCGGGTTACTTCATTGTCTCCGCAGTCTACATGATTAGCGAGAAGGCGGCGGACGTGATAATCGCAGACGCACGATGAAAATTACGGCGCTCGATTGCTACCGCATTGGCAGGCTCACTTTCGGTAACGCAGTTGTCTCTTAACGATTCATTGCAACTCTCAATACGGGAGATCAATTCATGTCCAACTCAAATCGCATCCTGGTAAAACTTCTACCTACGATTGGTTTGGCGGCAGCCGAATCTCGCGCCAATCTGCGGCCTCTATATGAACCTCAACCGCAGACGAGTGGTTTCGGCATCTCGACAGCTCCGGCATGGTATCTAGCGGATCTGCCGGACGGTGCAGAAACATCCTGGGACCTGGCCCATTCTCAGGTTGCAGGCCAGCTTGGCATCGACGAATCCGCTGTGCTGT
Source organism: Acidobacteriota bacterium (assembly GCA_030854715.1). Taxonomy (GTDB): domain Bacteria; phylum Acidobacteriota; class Blastocatellia; order Pyrinomonadales; family Pyrinomonadaceae; genus PSRF01. Next base: position 2,696 of record JALYSR010000022.1, on the reverse strand, counting down.
TTGCAGAGCCTGACCTGGAGCATGCAATCTACCCCGACAACAATGAAATGGTTGCCGACGGCTCTCTTGGTATTGGGGAAAATTGCGGACCCGAGGGACAGACGGCTGACGGCGGGCGCGTGTTGGGACCGGATGTTTTTGCCTGGCACCTCGGCGATGATTTTTCGCAACTCGGTGCCGCTCGAGCTGCAGTCGAATTCACCGACCGTCGCACAAGAATCGCTCATATTGATACCGGCTACGATAAGAGACACGCTTCGAAGCCTGAACATATCCGCACCGAGCTCGAGCATAACTTTGTAGATAGCGACGGAAATCCTAACGACGCCCAAGACCCCGATAACAAGGTCTTCGCGCTGGACAACTCCGGTCACGGTACCGGCACCCTCAGCGTTCTCGCAGGAGGAAAAGTTGCTGAATTCGGCAACGCTTACATGGGTGCTGCACCAGAAGCGGATATTGTGCCCCTTAGGATTGCTGACCGCGTGGCACTGTTTCGCACCAGCGCCCTTGCGCAGGCACTGCGTTATGCGACACAGCAAAGTTGCGACGTCGTAACCCTCAGTATGGGTGGGTTAGCGTCGAGCGCCTGGAACGACGCCGTTAACGAAGCTTACGAGGCAGGCATGTGCATTTGCGCCGCAGCAGGCAATAACGTCAGGGGATTGGTAACTCAACACGTTGTTTACCCAGCTCGCTATCATCGCGTGCTCGCCGTCTGCGGTGTAATGGCTAATGGCCAGCCGTACACTTACCTGACGGGAGCTACGCTCAATGGTAACTTCGGCCCGCCCAGCAGTATGACGGCCGCACTGGCCACCTACACCCCCAACATTCCCTGGGCCAAGTTTGGCTGCGAGACCGCTATCCGACTTAGTGGCGAAGGTACATCGGCCGCTACACCGCAGATGGCGGCGGCAGTCGCTATCTGGTACGAGAAGTATAAGAGCGTGCTGCCTCGGGACTGGCGAAGAGTCGAGGCGGTGCGGAAAGCTTTATTTGATTCAGCCAAAAATAAAGACACCGACCCCACCCACTTCGGTCACGGCATCTTACAGGCGGCCGCCGCACTGGCGATTACTCCCGTAATGGGGCTACCCAAAACTCCGGGCGACAGCAATTCTTTCGCTTTCCTACGGGTAATCACGGGATTAGGCATAACAGAGATACCGCCGCGCGAGATTATGTTCAATCTCGAACTGACTCAACTGTGGCTGGTAAATGAGCAGATGCAGGCGACTACTCCTGACCCGGAAGCGCAAGAGAGAATTTCGGACGAAGATCTGCGAAAGTTTATGGGAGCGGTAATTGAAGACAAGCGGGCCTCACTAGCTCTGCGAAAGCATGTCGCCGGCCGCTATTCGTTAGTATTTGGATCGCCTATGTCCGGCGTCCCCGAGGAGGTGGTTACACCACCCCGCGCCGCTTGCAATCCAAAGGTCGGCATTCCCAGTCCTCCGTTCCGCCGCATTCGCACTTATGCCGTCGACCCAAGTTTGTCGACGCGTCTTGAAACGGCTTCAATCAATGACGTTGCTTTGAAAATCAGGTGGGAGAAACTTGAGAAGGGTCCGGTAGGTGAATACCTTTCCGTAGTTGATACGGACGTGGCCGGAATAACTTACGATCCTGTCGACCTGGACGATGAGCGACTGCTCGCGCAGGACGGCTGTCCTCCGGCGGAAGGCAATCCGGCGTTTCACCAGCAAATGGTTTATGCGATCGCAATGAAGACCATTGAACACTTTGAACGTGCGTTGGGAAGACGGGTTCTCTGGCGTCCACGCATCAATCCGGAAGACAAGTTTGACGACAGTCAATTCGTGCGTCAGTTGACCGTGCGTCCGCATGCTTTGCGTCAGGCGAATGCCTATTACAGCCCGCAAGACATGGCACTAATGTTTGGTTACTTCGAAGCTTCGGCGAGCGATCCCGGCGATCATGTTCCGGGCAGCACGGTGTACGCTTGTCTCTCGCACGATATTGTGGCCCATGAAACTACCCATGCAATCCTCGACGGAATGCACCGGCGTTTCAACGAAGCCACCAATCCCGATGTGCTGGCCTTACATGAAGCATTCGCGGATATCGTCGCCCTGATGCATCACTTCACAATCGCAGAGATTCTCGAGAATGAAATAAACCGCACTCGCGGCAACCTGGAGACCGAGTCAATTCTCGGTAGTCTGGCGGTTCAGTTTGGACGGGCGACCGGAGGACGTGGAGCATTGCGCGACGCGATCGGAACGTACGATAAGACGACCGGTAAGTGGACGCGATTGCAGCCGAATCCGGCAGACTACAAAACGGTGATGACGCCTCACGCTCGCGGTTCGATTCTGGTGGCCGCTGTGTTTGATGCGTTCATTGCAATCTATCAAACGCGCACCGCTGACTTGCTAAGGATCTACACTGGTGGCACCGGTGTCCTGCCGTCCGGGGCTATTCATCCCGATCTGGTGCGCCGCCTGGCTGCTGAGGCCGCAAAATCGGCCGGTCATGTCCTGAATATGTGTATTCGGGCGCTCGACTACATTCCGCCTGTCGATATCACCTTTGGTGAGTATCTGCGAGGCATCATCACTGCCGACGGCGATCTGGTTGAGGAGGATCGCTATAACTATCGCATAGCCTTCGTTGAAGCGTTCCGCCGGCGTGGAATATACCCCCGAAACCTCGATACTCTTTCGGTAGAC
>JALYSR010000020.1 GCA_030854715.1 Acidobacteriota bacterium | reverse complement strand
GCTCATCACTGTGAAGGAAGGCGCCGGTGTTTTGCGGAAAACCTCCTTCAAGAAATAAATTGGCATCGATGAAGTACCCGTTTCACAAACCAGCAATTCAGTCCGGCGTGAGGTACTGTCTTAATTTGGAGTGCGGTGACCTGTCACCGCTTTGGCCCGCGGCGGCTCGCCGCCGCGTTTCGTCCAAGAGGCATCTTCGGAACGCTTGCTGCGACATATCGCAGCGACCAAAGCGACGACAGCCGGGGTCCCCGGCGCGGCAGCCGCGCTGGGGTGGTCGTGTCGTCGCACTCCAAATTAAGACACTACCTAAAAGACCCTATGAGGTGCGGTCGTTTGGTTTAGTTTTGCGTTTCGTGACGACGCCGTAGGAAGTTTAGCTTGACAAGGTTTTACTCGCGTCCGACACCAAGCGCGTCTGCCACTCGATTGATGTAGTTGAACCACGAAGCAATCAGGGTAATCTGAAGAATGCCTCGATCATCAAATCCCACCGCCCGTAAGCGTTCATGATCCCGCTGCGAGATGCGCGTCGCATCGCGAGTCAACTGCGTAACGTAATCGAGCATGACCCTGTCCTGTTCTGAAATAGGGGCAGTCTTGTAGTCCGCTTGCAGCGCTTTCACCAACTCTTCATCCAGGGTAACGCGACGCAGAAACTCTGCGTGGGATTCGATTCAATAATGACAGCGGTTGGCAACGGACACGACCGTAGTGATCATTTCATGTTGCCGTCTGGCAAGTGGTAAATCAGGCGACATCAGCGCCCCAAAGGTGGCAAACGCGTGAAGAAGTGCATCGGGAATGAGACTGTGCGAGGCCACGATGCCCGATGTTTGACCATCAGGAGTTGGATGGATCGGCTCGGCGTATTCTACCGGGTAGAAATCGCGTTGCGCTTCGATTGCGCTACGCAACTTATCGTCGGCTTCGGAGAAAGGGATAGTCTTGATCCATGTCATACAAATGAATTCCTATTGGTCACGATTTAACAAATCGGCGGCGAAACAGAAGATAGTATACGGGAATGCCCAGCGCCACCACAGCCACCCCCAGCAGTGATTGTTTAGGATTATTGCTACCCAGCAGCACAAGCAAGCAACCAACCATCAACAGGAACAGGATAGGCGTAACGGGATAGCCGGGAGTCAGATACCCGCGGGTTTTTGGTTGATTGCGTCGGAGCACAAACAGCGCCGCTACGGTCAAGGCGATAAAAATTATGACGACAAAGATGAAATAGGAGATGATTTGATTGAAATTTCCCAGCCACACGAGGATTGAAGCGAGAACGGCCTGCAGCGCGATGGCGCGGGCAGGCGTGCCAAATCGCGGATGTAGAGAAGCCGCTGCGGGAAGAAACAGGCCATCGCGAGCCATCGCAAAATAAACTCGCGGCGCCGACATGATGAGCGCGGCGAGGCTGCCCACGATAGCTACGATCACAATCACAGAGAAGACTTGCGCGCCTGCTTTTCCAAAGAGGACCTCACCAGCCTGCGCCGCAAACGTCTCACCGGACGAAACCGAATCCAGCGGCACCAGATAGAGAAAGACAGCACTCGTCAGAATATAGACGAGCGTGACGGTTACCACACCATAGATCAATGCCCTTGGTAGCGTGCGAGCCGGCTCGCGCACCTCGCCCGCGAGCTTAGTGACATCCCACCACCCACCAAATGAGAAAAAAGCTGCGACGATCCCACCTGCCAAAGCTCCCAGGAGGGGTGCGGAATGTGCTCGTTGCGCGACAAACGGAGTAAAGTTTGACCAGTTGCCGAGTTGAAGACCAAAGCCCCAGAGCAAAAGAAAAGACAGCAGGCCCAGCTTAAGAATTGTCAGCGAACGTAGCAGCCAGGCGCCGGGCCGCACACCAATTATGTTGACGGCTGCCAGTAAAATGATCGCGCTGACCGCCACAGCTTTGCTTCCTAAGGGTGAAAGATTGAGCATGTAGCCGGCGTAGCTCGTCATCCCAACGGCAAGCGCCGCCGTCAGACCCGGATCCATTACCAGCAAAGCCATCCAGCCGTATAAGAATGCGAGCGGTCGGCCGTAAGCTTCGCGCAGGTAGACATAACCGCCACCGGTTTCCGGATACCTTGCGGCCAGCTCGCCATAACAGAGCGCGCCGCATATGGCCATTGCTCCCATCACCAACCAGACCACCAGCAACAACAATGGTGACCCGAGCGATTTCGCCATGTTTGCAGGCGTGAGAAAGATACCGACGGCGATCACTTCACCAACCACGAGAGCCGTGGCGGTACGAACGCCGATTTGTCGGTTGAGTTGGCCGCTGGTGGTCAATCGGTTTGCATGAATGTTCAGGATTGACGATCTAGAAGATTAAGCGTGCCGCAAACTGAAACGCGCGCGGGCCGCCGGAGCCAAATACACCGCCAGCGGTCGTCACCGGTCGCCCAAAACCCGACGAGCGCAAGAAGCCAGGGTTCGTCGAATCATTGCTATCGCGCACCAACACATTCGAAAATCCCGAGTAGTTGACATTCGACACGCCCAGCACGTTTGTGACATTGAAAAGGTTGAAGACTTCTGCAATCGGCTCCACTCGCACGCGCTCGCCAATACTAAAAACCTTCGAAACACGCAGATCTAAAGAATTAAAATTATCGTTAAAGCGCGCGTCATCGCGCACCAAGGGAAGAGGAACTCCAGCGACGCCACCGCCGGCGTTGACCTGCCGGATAAACGCATTGAGGTCAGCTCCGGTATGAAACAATCGCCCGCCCGCGTTGCGTTGCAGCACCGGTATGCGCGAGCTGCCATCTGGCAAGATGATGTCCATCGGTACGCCGGAGGCCAGCGTGAAAATTGGCGCCAGGTGAAGCTGGTAAGGAAGGGTGAATACTCCGGAAAAGACAAAGCGATGGCGCTGGTCATTCGGCGTCGGGCCATACTCGCGCCGAAGATTGTTGGAATCAATCGGACCATTCGAAAAAGGAATCTGATCGTCGTTTGCGTAGTTGAACGTCTTCGAAAGGGTGTAGGAAGCGCGAAACTGGGAGTGGTTTGAGAAACGCTTTTCGAAACTCAACAGCAGCCCGTCGTACTTCGTTGTGACGCTGGACTCCAGATTCTTGACCAGGTCAGGTCCGCCGACGACGGGGTTAAAGACGGTTCCAATCGTGCGGCCGATGATGAAGTGCGTGCCGTAGTTGTGCAGGTAATCAGCGCGTATCACATAATCTTTCCCAAGCTCGCGCTGAATGCCGACATTCATCTGCTGGACCATTGGATTCTGCAAACCATTATCTATGATGTTGATGCCGCCGGCGCCGGCGCCCGGCAAAATAAAGCCGGAAAAGGGATTGGCCAGGGTTGGCGCTCCGGGAGGAAACGTTCCGCACGCGGGGTTGAAAAGGCAGGGCGGCGGAATGAAGAACAAATTCCCTGCGCGCACTTCGATGGGCAGGGCCCGGCCGTCGAGCCCGCGCTCGAGCGTCTGGATTTCAAGTGTCACCCGATCGTAGTAGATGCCGTAGCCTCCATGAATGCTCATGGCCCCATCTTTAGTTGCATAGTTGAATCCTATGCGAGGGCCGAAATTATTCTTGTCACTCGATCTTTTTCCCCGCAAAAACGGGAGAATCAGGGGATTGAGCTCACCAACACGGCTTACATTCTTTACGTCGGTGTCTAGCTCATAGCGCAAGCCAAGATTCAAGGTAAGCTGCGGCCTGACGTGCCAGTCGTCCTGAATGAAACCGGCCAGGTAAGTGTTGTTTGTTCCAGGGAGAAGCAGCGGTTGGGTTGGCTTCCCACTGCGTAGCGTAACAGCAAAAAGCAGATCGTTATCATCCACGCGCCCGTCGCCGTTGCGATCGAAATCCGGAGAGTCTTCGATCATTTCGATTCGGCCCTGTTGAAAGACTCCGAGGTTGAGATCAGACTGCACGCGCTGAATCTCACCGCCCAAAGCCAGTGTGTGACTCCCGCGCACCATCGTGTAGTTATCGCCGAGTTGATAGCGCCTCTGTTTTGTTTGTTGCGGAACGCGAAACGACGCGCCGTCCTGAATGCTGGGAAAGGTGAGCTGTGGCGCAACTGTCACCGGCAGCGTGCGATTAATGAAGTCACTGAAACTAATGCTGAGGCTATTGATGTCTCGAGGCGTCAACACGCGCGTGTAGTTGAATAGTAAAGAGTGGGCCTTGTTCGTGCTCGATTGCCGCTCTGAAGCCGAGCCGATCGATCGAATCAAGCTGCTGGCAGTGACATCATCTGATTTTTGAAACGAATAACGCGCCGTAAGGTGATCCTTAGTAGTCGGCTGCCAATCAAAACGTTCCGTGGTGAGCGTGTCGTGAAGTGGTGCGGCGGCAAAGCTTCTCAAAATTGAACGTGTCGCCAGATTCCGCGCACCGACCAGAACGGCTCCATTTTGCCTCCGGTATTCAAGCGAACCGAAGAACCAGGCCTTGTCGGCCTTGATTGGCCCGCCAAGAGCGAATGCATACTGTTGGCGACCAAATGGCGGCGCTTGGCCGAGGGTACGGTCGAAAGTCGCGGGCAATCCCTGCAGCGCCTTATCTCGAAAATAAAATGATGCGGCGCCGTGAAACTCGTTAGTCCCTGACTTAGTCACGATGTTGACAACTGAAGAACCGGATCGACCCAGCTGGGCAGAAAAACGGTTGGTCGCAACCTGAAACTCCTGCACCGCCTCTTGCGAGATATTCTGCACCGCCCCACCGACAACATCATCATTATTATCGGCTCCATCCACAGTTACATTACCGCCGCGCCCGAGTTGTCCCGCAGAGGAGATCACTACCGTATTAGTTTTCGTGGGATCGAAGTTTGGAGCCGGAGAGTTTCCGGGGACTAGCAAGGCCAACTCGAGAAAGTTGCGGCCGTTGAGGGGCAAACTTTGTATCTGGCGTTCGTCGATTACGCCATCAACTGTCGAAGTGGTTGTTTCAATTAATGGCACCCCTCCGGTCAGATTAACAGTAGTTTGGTTTTGACCAATTTCGAGTGTAGTGTCGAGCGCCATCGTCTGGCCAACTTGAACGACAACAGGTGTTTCCGAAACCTTTACCGCAAAACCGGTGGCCTGCACTTTCAGCTCATACTCTCCGGGTGGCAGGTTGGCTAGCACGTAAGAACCTTCATCGTTAGTTTTAGTCTCGCGCTTAATCCCGGTGGCCTTCTGCGTGACAGTCACTGTCGCGCCCTGTATCACGGCCCCATTCGGATCAAGAATTCTTCCGCCAAGCGTTGCCGTGGCGGCTTGCTGCGCACCGGCGAAGGTACCCAACGCGCACATTACCAGGATGGGGAATAAAACCGTCCTTATTATTCGCATTCAAAGATTCTCCGTGACTGATGAAATGGTGTAAGCGCACTAGACGCACAAACTGTGGGATAGTAATCCCCTGCTTCAAGTTCGCGGTCACCTGACAGTAACTTTGATCGCCGTCCCGTTGTCCTCGACTGTGGCAACGTTGTGACCCGGGCCAACCGATTTAATTTGAAAACCAAACTTGCGCGGCCCCGGCTCGTAGCCGCCGCCCGCCACTTCAACCGCCACCAGATATCTGCCCAGGCCGCTTCGAGTTGCACTGACCGATGTCCTGCGGAATGTTCCGTTTTTGTAAGCAGGCGAAAGACCGTCGTCTTCATAAAGAGTCGTAGTAGCAGATCCACTGGCGTCCGGATAGATGTTGAATGTGATTGGGTCAACCGGCTTTTCACCCACATAGTTAAGCGACGGACCCATTGGGACTATTGCTCCACCACGCACAAACATGGGCACCGTTTCAAGCGGCGCGGCAACCTGAATCGTCACGCCACCGGAATACTTCTTGTTGGTCCAGTAATCGTACCAAACACCTTTTGGTAAATAGACTGCGCGCTGAGTTACATCAGGCTTGACCACTGGAGCTACCAGCAGGTCTGTGCCGATCATAAATTCATCGTCGAGATTGTAAGTATTCGGGTCGTCCTGATAATTGAGCACCAGAGGGCGAAATAAGGGGACACCGGTGCGATGCGCTTCTTCCAGCGTCGTATAGAGAAAAGGCAGCAGCGCGTATCGTAGTTTTAGATATTTCCGGATGATGTCTTCGTAATACTTCCCGAAGCGCCACGGCTCCTGATCGTACCCATCCCGGACTTTGTGGTTGCGGCAGAATGGCGCAAGAAAACTTACTTGATAAGAACGCACCAGCAGTTCCCCGTTTCCGCGGCCCATGAAGCCTCCGACGTCGCTGCCAACAAAAGGTTCGCCTGATAGGCCCAGCGTCGTAAACATGGGAATATTAAGCGCCAGCGCATCCCAGGAGCTGTTTGTGTCCCCCGTCCACATCGTCGAATAGCGCTGTATGCCAGCGTAGGCTGCGCGTGTGATTACGTATGGCCGTTGATTGGGTCGCAATCGTTCCAGGCCCTCATAAGTTGCACGGGCCATTAACAACGCAAACACGTTTCGATTCTTGGCGTGGGTTGAATTTTCTCCTTCGTCATTGCTGACAACGTCGATCTGGTTCTTCCCGGTCTGATCCACAAAGTCAGAAGGCTCATTCATGTCGTTCCAGATTCCAGCCACGCCGTTATCGAGGTAGGCGCGATGCAGGCTGCCCCACCATTCCCGGGCAGCAGGAAGTGTGAAATCGACGAACGCGCTGTCGCCGGGCCAAACTTTGGGAATAAACAAGTCGCCACTCTTCCGCTTGTGAAAAAAGTTTTTCTCCAGTCCCTGCTCAAACACGTAATAGCGCTGGTCCTGTGGCTCGAGTTCAGGTGTGATCGAGGTAATCCGGGCCGCATTCTTTGCTACCGGCTGATACTTTACCCCCGGGTCCACGATAGTAATGAGCTTCACACCCTGTTTAGTCAGTTTCTCGCTCAGCGCTTTGGGATTCGGAAAACGCTCCCGGTTCCAGGTGAACACCCGATAGCCCTGCATGTAATCAATATCGAGATGGACTACATCAAGCGGCAGATCATGTTCGCGATACTGTCGCACAACCTCTTCAACCATTGCGTCCGGGAAATAACTCCAGCGGCTCTGTTGATGGCCCAGGGTCCACAGCGGCGGCAGTGGCATGTGGCCGGTGAGGTCAGCGTAGCGTCCCAGGACTTTCTTAAGCGAAGGTCCGTAAAAAAAGTAGTAGTTTAGCTCGCCGCCTTCAGCGCCAAACCAGGCCCGGCGGTTTGACGAGTGGCCAAAGTCAAAGTAACTGCGATAGCTGTTGTCGAAAAAGATTCCGTAAGCAGTGTTGTGTTGCAGGCCAATGTAGAAAGGGATGGTTTGGTAGATTGGATCGTGGCCCTCGGTATAGCCAGGTGTGTCGGAGTTCCAATTAACGAAAGAATCACGGCGTTTGTCGAGTCGCGCGGCCTTTTCGCCCAAACCATAGAAGTGTTCGTCAAAGCCGAGCTTTTTTGTTGCCGCGACGAACGTGCCTGCTTTTGGATCAAACATCATCGGGGCCAGCTCGGCTTTCGCGTCGTAAGCCATTGGCTGTTCGTCCGCGTTAATTAGTTCATGCGTGCGCGCGTCGCGAAACTCAATCAGGAGAGGCGAGCGACGCACGATAACCTCAACCTCATCAGTTGAAACCGTCACCGCATCCGGGGTTTCTCGAAGACTCCAACGCGGAGTCGGCCAGTTTTCTTTGGCAATGGCCCACGAGTGATCTTTTGCGGGAATCGGTTTTGTAAACGCTGCTCTAACACGAATTAGATCCGGCGCCAGGACAATCAGTTGAACTTCGGAGTTGTCTGCGCATTGGAACGTGACCGTCCTGTCAGTCTTTGCAAAACTAACCACTGGCCCGATCTTTTCGAGCGTGGTAACGTCCTGCGCCTCGGCTGCCAGGGCGAGAGCCAACAGACAACAACCAATCAGCAGGAGTCGCTTCATAACTGTGGGTTCCTCAAACGTTCGCTTCTCAATTCTGGTTGTGTGTTTAGAGCACTGAATCCGCCGGCGGCGCTGCTAAAAACCCGCTGACGACGCTACGTTCTAAACGGATCGATGGTTTGGTATGAACGCCAACCGGGCAGCGCCCAACAGCCCCGCGTCATCTCCGCATTCGGCGGGCACAATCTTGACGCTCGCGGCCGGCAATGGAAAAGCGCGCTCAGCCACTTGTTGGAGCATATGCTTTTCAAAGAGGGCCCAACCGTTTACCACTCCGCCACCGATCACAATCATTTCCGGATTAAGTATATTGATGAGATTTGCGAGCCCAATGCCCAGATAGACGCCCATGCGTCGAAATACTT
>JALYSR010000017.1 GCA_030854715.1 Acidobacteriota bacterium | reverse complement strand
ACGCGAAACGATGTACTCCGCAGCTACCTGAAGCGGAGGTGGAGAAGATCGCCCAAAGCGTGACGCGATACGAGCCTGACAAAGAGATTGGAGCAGCACTTCCTGAAGGCGACTTGTTCACAAGCTGGGGCGTGATGAGCCTGACTGCATACGTGCTCGCCGAGTACATCATCTACGGTCTTTGCCGGGGCGATGTGGGAATGCTTCAGGCGGTGACCAACTACGGAAAGTCCACCCTCTTGCGAAACCTCGCCGTCGCGCTCGCCTGTGGCAAAGCGTTTATGACGCTCGCTGATACAGGCAAGCCACTTAGGGTGTTGTTGCTCGATTATGAGACTGCCTTCTCTCGCTACGTCCAAGACTTGAACCGAATGACCACCAGTCTCGGAGGAGGATCTCAGGCTCTCGTCAAACAAAACTTGCATTGCTACGTAGCAAAGAAGCGCAATTCACCTTACCTCAACCTGAGTGAGCCGGACCACTTCTCACGACTGGTAGCGGAAGCGCTCGCGTTTCAGCCAGACATCATCATCGTGGATACCGTGACAGCCGGTTTCTCAATCAAGAACGAAAACGACAACAGCGAGATTACCAACGCTGTGATGAAGCCGCTCACACAGCTTGCGGTTGAGGCAAACGCTGCGCTTCTCTTTGCTCACCACATCGGCAAAATTGGTAGCGAGGAAGGAGGACAATCTAATGGCAGTTACCGGGCACGTGGGGCGAGTGCATTTGAGGGTATGGCTGCGGCGAGCATACAGCTTGACGCCAAGAAGAACGCCGAGGGTAACCGCGTCCTCGTCCTGGATTACAAAAAAATCAAGGATGAGCAAAAGCCCTCACTCGTACTTGAACTAAACAAGGAGACTCGATGGTTCGAGGTTCGAGAAGGCGAGGAAGCGATTGAGAACACGGATGAGAACTACCGCCGGATGCTCGCGCTCATCACCAGACCGATAGAAGCGAAGGACATTAGTTCATTGGCAGGCTTCCTGAGTGAGACCACGCGGAAGCGCTACCTTAATCGCGCTTTGAAGGAAGGCAGGCTTGAACAGCCACGGCGAGGCTTGTACCAGCCGGTGGATTACATCCCGTTCGACCAGTCCGAGATGGTTGCCTAACCCCAAAGGCTCATTGGTCCACGCCCTATATAAATGACCCTTGAGCCTACCACACTCAACGGTTTGGCTCATTGGCTCAGACCATAGGGCGTGAGCCTTTGACCCCAATCCGAAACCAAGCTGCCAAGAAACACCGTCACGCGACGGCATGCGACTTTGGCTATACACAATAAGCCTTGAAGCATTGTGCTTCATAACGAACAAGTGAGGAACAACTATGATTACTCAAGACACGGTGGATCAACTGAACATTGAATCGCGAGAACGGGAGGCAGTCAATAAAGCTGCGCTCGAAGAGGACCTTAAACGGATCAATGCAGAGTTTGCCCCCTTTCGCGAGGAGAAGGAGCGACAGAAACGTGAGGCAAACGAAGCCCAAGAAGCAGAGCAACGTAAAACAGAAGAACGGACAGATGAGGAACTCGAATTCGAGACTCGGCAATTGTTCTTCAACGGATCACCTGGAGCGAGTGAGGAACTTTACCAGCAGGTCCGAGATAAGTTCCGTACTGAAGTCCTGCTCTCACGAGCGCAACGAGCAAGAGAACGCGCCACGCAAACGAAGCATTCAATTTATCGATTCTGACGATAGACCAATGTCCGGCGGAGGGCAGGCGCAATTGTGCTTGTCCCTCTTTGCTCTTTTCCGGTTGTTTATTCTTGACCTTCAAATCCTGGGGAAAAGAATCTACAGCAAGAGTGGAGTCGGTGTGCAACTTTCGAGGCGCAATGCAGCTTGCAAACCTAGGAAAAGAGGATCCACCTCACGAGACTGTCTAAGGGTGCTAACGCTCATAGGTTGCTTCTGGTTAAGAGGACAGAATATAGGTGACCATCGATAATCACAATGCCGAGTCCCTAATGTTCGGTCGGTAGATGCTTCGATGATGTGGCATCATGTGAATGGAGGATTTGGCTATGTATGAATCGTTTGAGGAGTGTTTTCGCGCTCTACTGGAAGATGAGGGGTTAGACAATGCGCAAGGTGGTCAAGTAATAAAGCAAGATAGAGGCTTTGACTATAAATTGCATCACCAGCCCGAGGTTGAAGGAGACATATTTCTAGAGTTGAATCCCTCTTCGACTCCAGAGGTCAAATGGCGAGTTTTGCGAACAACGAGAGAGGCAGATGAGGCTTATCAAGCCTTTATCTCGGACCAGCAAAACGGCGTTCATTATGAAATCCTTTCGGGACCACGCGGCTAAGTCTGTGGGCTTATAAGAGCGGTCGGGCTGCTGCCGCGAATCCTCATCTTCTGCTGCCATTTCCGCGTGTTTTTTTCGTCGATGCGCCGGTTGTGATATCTTTGCCGAACCGCGAAACTTGAAGACTCGAACGCCGAATGAAACCATCAGCCCCCCTTCGCAGTGGAGTAACAATCCTCTCACCGTTACGTTACCCAGGCGCTAAGCGCCGCCTCTCAAGCTACGTTGCTGAAGTACTGAGAATCAATTCTCTTCGTCCTAAGCTTTTCGTTGAACCCTTTGCAGGCGGCTTAAGCGTTGCACTTCAATTACTCGATGACAATTGCGTTGAGAAAATAGCTGTAGGGGAAAAGGACCCCAGGGTCGCGAGTTTTTGGAAGACAGTTTTTAATGATTCTCAATGGCTCATTGATGCAATTAATTCAACCCCTGTAACGCTTAAAGAATGGGATTATTTTAGGAATACCTCGTTTAGAAGGACCCGTGACCTTGCTTTGGCATGCATCTTCTTGAACAGGACAAGCTTTTCAGGAATTCTAGCCAGTTCGGCGGGACCTATCGGGGGACGCCATCAATTGTCACCTCACAAAATTGACTGCCGCTTTAATGTGAACATGTTAACGAAACGTATTCGTCAAGCAGCAAAATTGAGAGACCGGGTTTTATTCGTAGAACGAGGAGATTGGCGAGATACAATCTCCAAGGCACGAAAACTCAAGTTCAAGAAGAACGAAGTCTTTTATTACTTGGACCCGCCTTTTTACAACAAGGCTGAGCGGCTCTATCCCCATTACTTCGACGACAAGAACCACAGAGAATTGCACGATCTGTTGTCGCGGCTTAAGCAGCCTTGGCTATTAAGTTATGACAAAGCCGAATCCATCATAGCTATGTACTCTCACAACGGGTATGGTCCCACTCACATAGATATTCTTTACTCGGTGGCTTCAGCTAGTAATCGTCCTCAGAGCCAAGAGGTCGTCATCACGAACCTGCAAAAACTTCCAAACGAGACTCGGATATGGAAGTCGAAAGAGGAGTGGAAGTTGAAATCCGCTCCTAGATAGGAAAGCTTATGACTACCAAACAAACTTCCGCTTTCACCAATGGTGACGCCCCGGGCATAGTTCCTATGGACCTTGAAAAGTTGATTCTCGACAATGAGAACCCTCGTTTAGCTTCAGGAAAGGCAGCTACCTCGCCGGAGGAGGTGCTTAGAGTTTTATGGAGAGAGATGGCAGTAGAAGAGGTTGCTGTTTCAATTGCTGCGAATGGTTTTTTCCCAGAAGAGAATCTGTTTGTAATTCCCGAGAATTCCAAAGAAAAGGACGAAAGGAAAAGGAAGTATATTGTCGTTGAAGGTAATCGCCGCCTAGCAGCCGTTCTCCTACTTAGGGATGAGGCGCTTCGAGAAGCAAATAAGGCAACAGACCTCCCGAAGATATCCGCTGCCGCAAAGAAGGCTCTCGCTAAGCTACCAGTTTCCATTTACCCAAACCGCAAGTCATTGTGGGAATATTTTGGTTTTCGCCACATTAATGGACCAAAGCCGTGGGATTCCTTTAGCAAGGCTAAGTATGTTGCAGATGTCTTCGAGCACTACAAGATTCCGCTGGATGAAATAGCACGCAAGATAGGTGATCAACGGGCGGTTGTTAAGAAGCTTTATCGAGGTTATGCGGTTCTTAAACAAGCCGAAGAACAAGGCGGGTTTAATAAGGAAGATCGGATTAGGAATAAGTTTTACTTTTCCCATCTATATACAGCAACTGACCAAATTGCTTTCCAGGACTTCTTAGGCATTAAGTCTGAACGATCGCTAAAACCAAATCCCATACCTAAGTCCAAACTAGCTGAGCTTTCTCTATTAATGATCTGGCTTTACGGTAGTAAGGCTCAAAAGAAAGAGCCTGTTGTCAAAACGCAGAATCCAGATTTGAATATTTTGAGGGAGGTCATAAGTAAGCCTAGAGCACTAGCAGCACTAAAAGCCGGCATCTCACTTGATAGGGCGCGAGAGATTGCTATTGGTGATGAAGAACGTCTTCGAGAAGCATTAACAAGAGCGAAAGAAGATCTAATCGAAGCTAGCGGCGCTGTTACATTGGGCTACAAAGGAGATAAAGATTTGTTTGAAGTAATGAAGGAAATCCTTCTCCTCACTGAAAGCATAAGCGATGCAATGCAGAAAAAATTGAAATAGTACCGACTTCACTCAACATGCCGGAACTTGCACTTCCTGACGACGCCACCAATGAATTGAAACTCGCTGACTGGCTGGAAATTTACGCCTTGATCTCTGCGGACACTAATTCAAGCAGGGGGGATTTGGAGCAGGCCTTGCGTGTTGCGTCCGTTCTTGACAGTCAGGGACAAGAAGCTGTCGAACAAAAATGTCTGGAAGTTTTCAGTGAGATAGAATTACGTCAAATCGCAGCGGGTGAATCATACCCGTTTACGATTGACGGTTCTGTCATCAGCGTTAAGCCAAATGTTGAGGAGTTTGTCGGGTACATTTTCTGCTTATGTTTGTCGTACTTTCGTTGGAGCACAAGCCGCAATAAGGAGATAGCAATAAACCCTTGGTTGCTGTTCGAAGAACTCTCCGGTATTGCGGCTGCCCAATTTATTAACGGCGATGTAGTTGGCTTTGGCACATCTCGGGGCAAGAGTAATGCGGCAAAGGCATCGTTTAGGGCAAACATTAACGACTTGGCTCAAAAGCTTGGAGAGGGTACCGGTTTCAAGGAGCAGCCGATACTGGACCGCAAAGATGATAAGGTTGATCTAGTTGCCTGGAAGGATTTTCAGGATAAGAAGCGAAGCAAGCTTGTTATGTTTGGACAGTGCGCTGGCGGAGAGTTTTGGACCAGCAAAGTTAGTGAACTGCAACCTGACGAGTTCTGGGGGCAGTGGATGATTGACTCAAAAGTTAGTCACCTCATCCGTTCATTCTACATTCCTCATAGATTGGAAAGTTTAGAATGGGACTTCTATGCTCGGAAAGCCGGAATATTTTTTGACCGCTGCCGGATAGCTTATTGGGCTTACAAGAATAATCGTCAGGTTACATCAGATTCTAGATACCGAGAATGGTTTCAGCACATCCTGAAGCTGGAATCACGGAAAGCCAAAACTTCCACAAAGAAGTCTGCCAAAAAATCAGCGAAGAAAAAGTAGTGTTAATAAGTTAGACGTGCTCAGACGCACCATTTCTTGCCCTTGAAGTACCCAAAAACGGCAGCTTAGTCAGTGCCTTCTGCGTATTCGTCGAGAATGCTATCAGACGTGTGCGCAATATGTGGTAGCGCCGAGAGTTCTCTCAAACTGTCATACGAAATATATGTACAGCTTTCAGAGAGCGGACCTTTATCCAGCAACGAAAACACTGGTCTGCGCAGCTCCTGAAAGACTTTTTCTCTCCGGCTATATGGCGCCACGATATGGAGCTTTATTTCCATATTAGGTTGTAGCGCAAGAAGGTCTGCCATTCTCAACATACCGGAATAAATCGACGTACTGTGCTCAACCTCAAACGCTCTAACAATCATGCGAGCTTTAAGCCACAGTACATCAATCCTCTCAATTGTCTTTAGAGTTGTGTCATCGTAATTCAGTGGAAGCATATCAAGCACTGGCAACGCATCGCCCTTCCATTCTTCGAAGACCGCCCCGCGGTCGTTCTTAGGCAGCCATATCTTGAACCCCATCTTCGCTCCCATACTCGCTATTAAAGCTTGAATCTTGATTGACTCTCTAACCTCGACGGTGGTTGAGATTCCAACCTCAGGCTCTGGTGGAGCATCCTCAGGGACTGTGACGCTAATAACCTTGTCAGCGGTCCTGATTCTGTGAGTTAGCAGTTTCTTATAGTCTTGCTCATCTAACTCGAATATTTTGCCTGAATTCAGTTGGGATACTATCGCTTTCTCAAGAAACTGTGCATCGGCATCTTCAAACTGATTCAAGCTGCGTCTAACTTTGCCGGTCCAAGTAGAGGAGCTTTTGTCATATCCTTTGGTGAAGGATAGTGAATTCCATATTTCGTCCTCATGAATCGGTATCCCGTTTTCTTTGCTCAGCCAAGCAATGGGCTTGACCTTAAAACGAACAACGAAAGGGTCCTGCTCTTCATAGAAAATGGGAGTGTCGTCCTCATATGCGGTGCTCAATATTTCAAGCACGCCCACCCATCTAGAAAGTCTCGTAACGTAACAAATGAACCGGTCTCCTGCTTGAACTTTGTTTGCAGCAGTTCGCTGCGTGAGGCGAAAACCGGAGACATCCCTAGGTGAGTTTGAAAATGCCTCATAAGTCTCTGGAGAAAACAAGTCTGTGTAATAGTTCATAAGGTCTGAGATAGTCAGGAGAATAGATAGGAGCTGCCTCGCAGAGCGAGACTCTATGAGTCAACGAAGACCATGTCAAGCGGCTCATCGACTCTTTAGCATTAACCATCACAGGCTGGGTCGTCGGTTTACCGTCGAGTCGGTTTTTGCAAATTTTGTCATGAGGTACGCGTGTCACCACCCTCCACCGGACCCTACCCCCACTTATAAGGATGACGGGTGGGGTGGGGACCCTTCACGCGAACCCCGCTCCCTTTTTTAAGGAGGCGGGGGCTAATCCCAGCGATAAGTTACAGTGGAAACCATTCGCTTGACGCATAGTTCCCTGTCTGCCATACTGCGCAGCATGACAAAAGCGATGTTGACGACGCCAGAGGTTGCCGAGCAATTGGGCATTGGCATCCGCCGTGTGCAGGCTTTGATCGCGGCGGGGCGGTTGCCGTCAACGCAGTACGGACGGGACCACTTGGTAAAGGAAAGCGACTTGAAGTTAGTTGCGGAGCGCAAACCGGGTAGACCGGGCAAGCAGACTGTTGCAAAGCGTCGAACCGCAGCTACCACCAAGCGGAAGCAAGATTGAAAAAGGCGCCAAAAATGGCGTATTCGGGTGCGATAAAGTAGATGATAAAAGGGATGAGAAACATTAACCAGCTGCAAGCCATTGAAAACGTTGGTAGCTCAGCTGGGAGAGCGCATGACTGGCAGTCATGAGGTCAGGGGTTCGATCCCCCTCGGCTCCACCAATGCTTTAATGACGTAGGGCATCCATGACGGATGCCCTCTTTGTTTTCTATGCCTGTGTGGGCCAGGTTGGAAGCGTTACGATTCGTTGCGTTGTCGGGATCCAGCAGATCCCAAAGAAGCTTTGCAGCGCCGCAGTTACGCCTTAGCTGCAGTGTCGGGCGCGGCCGCTGCTGCTGCCGATCTTTGCTGGTTGCGCTTGCCAATGGCGTAAAGAATCGTCTTGACCTGAAACGGTGTTAGATCCGGATACGCTTCCATCAACAACGCAATGATTCCGACAATGTAGGGACACGCAAAGCTATTCCCTGTTAACTGTCGATAACCACCACCCGGCCAGGTTGTTTTCACCTCAACCCCCGGCGCGACCAGTTCGATGACATGCCCGTAGCGGTAGCCAAAATTGAATGGGTCGCCACCAGCCCTTTTGACTACTGAGACTATCGATGAGGAAAAGATTGAAGGGTAACTCGGATAGGGAAGATTGTTTGCCGCCGCCACGACAATGCAACCTCCATGGTACGCCCGATCCAGCAGGTCGTGCAGCGGTCCAAAATAATCCCGCTTTGTCGTCCCTAAGGAAAGGTTGATGACGTGAAACTTTTGTTTTATGGCGTAGTCGAGTCCGACAAGGAACATATCCCCCGATCCGGAAGCATTTGGCCCTAGGACTTTAACGCTGTAGAGCTCTGCGTTGGGGGCAATACTGGTGATGATACCGGCGCAAGCCGTGCCGTGCCCCGCTTGATCGCCTGAGGTAGAAGGCTGGAAGTTGATCTTGCCATCCTCCGACACGGCCTCGACTGATTCCCTGACTTTTCCTTTTAGATCAGGGTGCTCAGTGTCTATGCCGCTGTCGACAATGGCAACTCGGATACCTTTCCCCGTGCAGCGCTCCCAACTCGTGTCTTCCCGGATAGCACTCCACAGGTCTGGGAGGGCACCAACATCATTAAGGGCAACATCAGACTCCGGCATCTACACGTCTCCTCATTCCAATTTACGAATCAAAATCCGGAGTAACTCGCGTTCGCAGCCGAGCGCTTTTCCGTGAAACGGGCGAACGTCTGCAGCAGGTCGCGGCACAATTCACGTTCAGCTTCGCCTTTGCTAAAAATCTCTCGCAGCGAGATCCACAGCATACCCATGTCGCGGTGTTCGGGAGCTGCGACAATACTATTCACCCACTCACGCAGTTCGTCTACCGACTCCTCGCTTCCCTCGGTCCCGGAAATAACTGTCTTAATGGAGCGATCAAAAATAGATTCAACCAGTTCCGCAATTTCGTGGGCGTCAACCAGGCGGGCGATTGCATCAGCAAAGTAAGCCGCATGGTCCATCTCTTCCGGTGTGAAGGGTGGATAGGGAGGTTCTCCCACTCGATTCACAAACTCCAACACGCCTACCATTTCATTGCCCGTTCGCAAGGGTGTTGCCAGCAACGTGATCGTCTTGAAGCCGGTCTTTTTGTCAGCCTCAGACCAGAACGATCCTTCGGTGGACACGTCAGAAACGGCCATCGGCTGGCCGGTCGAGAAAACCAGCCCCGCGATCCCTTTGCCGGGCGGGAGGCGAAGCTTGAGCAACGCTTCTTTGACATCGCTGATCGCTGTCAGGAATCTCAAGCCTCCTTCACTTCCGTCGCGCACTAATACCGATGCTTCCTTAGAGCCAACGGTTTTAGCCGCAAGTTGGAGGAGGTCGTCAATAGCATGCAGGAGCGGCGTGGTAAGCGAATCTGAGACATCGATGGCATCGATGACTTCACGCAATTGGATCGCAAATGGACCGGCGTCAGTGGCATCAGCGTTTTGTGAAAACTCTTCGTACCCAAAAGTTTCTTCACTCATAGTATTCTTCTCGCGCGTGAGCAGTTATCTTTCCGCCAATTTGAAGCGCACCCGGGGGGTCCAGAATTATTTAAGAAGCTCTACAGCGACTAGAGCCTAGTCGTGGTCTCAACGAGAGCGCTTGAAAAGAGGCATTTACGGAAAAGGCATTATACAGTTGAGAATGATTTGCACAATAATGCCAGACTCAATGCGGTCCAGCAGTCAGTCCTGGAGATTCACCCCAGTCAGAAACAGGGAAGAGTATGTGAGACAGTAGCAGAAGAGGATAAACATAGATGGAGCAGCAAAAGATGAATGTCGAACCAGAAGTCTCCTCTGAGTCAGTCATACCGCAGGAGCGCGTTGCCGCACTTCTGGGTCGTGGATTCGAGTTAAGACAGTCCGGAAACATGGATGAGGCGACTGCCAAGTTGGAGCAGGCGTTAGCCGAAGCGAGGGCGACACCTTATGAAATAGAGTTTCAAACGCGCATTCAACTGGCAATGACTCTCGCGGATGTTTACCAATCGCTCGGTCAGATTCAAAAGGCGTGCGCCATGCTCGTGGACGAGGCTGCGTTTGCCGAAAAAATTTCGCAGATCATGCAGGCCACAGGCACGCCGCCGCAAAAGCGCGCGGCAACCAGCGGGTACCTGCAGGTGCGCGACCGTTCAACCCAGATGAGTCTGCTGGGACAGGAAGCCCCGGAAATCTCTGTCAAAGAATGGATCAAGGGCGGGCCGGCTTCCCTGGCTGACTTCAGTGGCCGAGTCGTACTGCTGGAGTTCTGGGCTACATGGTGTAAACCCTGCCAGGAAATGTTTCCGAAACTCAAAAAGCTGTATGAACATGAGCGTTCACGGGGTTTGGAAGTCATTGCGCTTACCCGTCATTACATGGCTTATCGCGGGCCGGCCGAATCGATGACCGAGGAACGTCAACTGATGCTTAATATGGTCACGGAGCACGGCGTGGATTTTCATGTTGGGATCGCCGAAGACGAGCGACTGCAGGGAATCTACGGCGCAAATGGACTGCCCACCGTAGTGCTCATCGATCGCAACGGGATAATACGTTATGCGGGCCCGGGCGAGGACGACATGACATTTAACAAGCAATTGCAACAATCTCTTGAACTGCGGGCGTAAAAAACTATCGTGAGGACCGCAAAAAAGCTTGTCCCGTCCCGTCATCGCTGGTAGGATGCGCTTGCTTCAAGACTATGAACCTGTGAAGGTCACCTCTGAGTCGTGTCCCAGGGGAATGGCGGGTAGTATCCGCTCTTTTTCCTGGTTCTTCGGAGATCTTACAAACAGCGAAAAAGGACTTCAGAGGCGACCAAAGCCCAGCGTCGTTCAGCGTTCAATTGCCTTCTCGAACATTCGCGGTGACTCTTTTGGAACCCGAAGTAATAGCGCACAGGGTTCGAAAATTCGTCGATTGAAGCAAGTTAGCTGGCTACCGCTGCCCGAAGAATTCTGGGGTGGCATCAGATCATGCGGGCCAAAACGTGATGCCCCCAGGGCCTCATTGCGGCGGCCGGTTCGATTTAACCTGAGGAATCCAATCTCCTCTCAACCAATCCACTTTCATTAAGGAGAACAGCAATGGCGATTTTGACCTCAACGCCCGGAGAGGGCAATAAAGTTGGCGTTTATGATGTCCCGGATGACGTGCTCAAACAGTATGCGGTTACCGGCGATAAGGCAGCCCAGATGTTTCCCGAAAGCAAGAAGACCTCGGGCAGCGAGATCCCCAAGAGCGGTGGAAAGAGCGCGACAAGGGTAGAAAACGCAGAGAGCCTGGGGGAAGTTCAGGCCTATAGTGATATCTGCGTTTGTCGTGAGCTTCTTTGTAATGCCTATGGATGCTGGTGGCATTACTACTATTGCTACTGCTAAAGTCACACCTCGGATACCGAGTGCCAGCGGAGTATGTCTGGAGATCCCGGATATCGCATCTGTCTTAGGCACGCACGGTAATTGTCAGACTATTCACAGCAGCGGGTAAGGATTGCTTTCTTGCCCGCGTGCTGTGTTTGTATTATAACCACTCCGCTTACGCAGCTTTCTCTGTCGTGATCAGAAGGGAAAATAATCCATGTCGAAGCCTCCTATTCCTGGCATGCCGGCTCCTGGCATGTCCCACGAGAGGTCTTCAGGACAACCAATCGAAATGCCTAAAGACGGGGATCCTGGTGTGGGTTTGCCCGGGGACTTGCCGCCGCTTGGGCCGGAAGGAATGCCCGGAGAGAAGGGGGCAGCCGGCGGCAAGATCCGCATGAAGGAAATGCCCCGCATGAACGCCCGTCCCTACCTCAAACGCGCTTTCAAACTTCTCGGCGAGCACAAGCCATTCGTAGCACTGTCGTTACTTTTCTCACTGGTCATGTTCTTGCTCCCCTTTGTGGCGGCTGCCGCCTTTGGACCGCTCATTAAACTCTTTGGCGACGCCGCCAAAACAGGCAATTGGAACACAGTCTGGAGCTTGAGCGGATCCTTCTACGAAAAGACGGCGCACGCCGGGGAAGCGAGCTCGTTCTCAATACCGTTCATTACCGACTGGCTGGCTACACCTTTATCTTTCACTACCATCTTCGTGATCTGGACCTGCGCCATAGTGCTGCGTAACGTCCTCGATATCTTTCGGGCGTGGGTGGACGCGAATTTAGAGCAACGACTGCTGACAGGATTCCGGCAAAAGCTCTACGAGCACATTCAAACACTCTCGCTTGATTTCTTTATGGGTGGCCAGACTGGCGCCTTAATGCAGCGGGTGCTTTCAGAGACCACAGCAGTCCAGCGACTGCTTACGCAAGTGGTGTTGACTCCGGTTGTGGATACGATTGTACTGATCATCGTCATCAGTTATTTGTTGGCGCTGAGCTGGCAGATGACGCTTGTGCTGTTCGTTATGGCCCCTCTCACTGTTCTCATGTTCCGTTTCACGAGCGGTAAGTTGCAGCAAGGTGCAATGGGAATCAACCTGAGCGCTCGAGAGCTGGGCTCGGAACTCGAGGAAACTATAAACGGCATTTCCGACATTCAAGTCTTCAACGCACAGCCGAAAAGAAATACCCGATTCTGGGAAGCGTCGAAGAATGCGGCCAGAAACACCGCGAGTACAACTGCCTGGATGAGCCTCAGCAACAGTGGCGCGCAGGTCTTTATCTCGTTGACAACCGCTCTCATCCTGCTCTTTGCGATTCTGCTGGGCCAGAAGTGGGGACTTACATTTGCGAGCGCCCTCGTCTTTATGCAGATGGCGCCAAACCTGTTTACGCCCGTGCAGAGATTGATCAGCTCCTACACGATGTATCAATCATTGGTGCCCGGGATCGTCTCCACCTACGAATTATTCGATACAAAGCCAACCGTGGTTGAGAAGCCTGGAGCCGTAGCGCTGGGCGAAGTTCACGGGGACATCACCTTCGACAACGTCGTCTTCGGTTACTCGCCAACGCAGAAGGTCCTGAACGGCGTTTCTTTTGAGATCAAGGAAGGTGAGACCATCGCATTCGTCGGACCGATCGGCTGCGGCAAGTCTACAATCATGAACTTGATTTTGCGGTTTCTTGACCCGCAACAGGGAAGAATTCTGCTCGAAGGTAAGGACATCTCCAATGCAACGCTCAATTCCCTGCGCGAACAGGTTTCAAAGCTCTCGCAGTTCCCATTCTTCTTGAAAGACACGATCAGGGAAAACGTCAGACTCGGTAGAAATGAAGCGACCAATGCCGAGATTGAAGACGCCTGCAAGCTGGCACACATCCATGACGTTATCGTTGATCCCCAAAGAATGCCCAGGGGTTACGACACGGTTGTTGACGTCCAGGTACCCTCAGGTGGGCAGAAGCGTTTGATCGCTCTGGCTCGCTGCTTATTGCGCAAGCCCGAGGTGCTGTTGCTGGACGAACCCACCGAGAATCTGGACGCAGATCAACGTAACCGCCTGATTCAGGTAATTCGGGAGTATGCGCGGGAGAGAACGTGTCTGGTAATTAGCCACGATCTCAACTTTGTAGCTGCCGTCGCGGACCGGATCCTGGTAATTGACAAAGGGCGAGTAGTCGACCAGGGTACGCACGACGAATTGATCGAACGCGAAGGTCTGTATAAGACGCTTTATCAACTGAAAAACGTCGATCCCTCCCTGCTCCGCACACGCGGTGACGATGGTGGCGCTAAAAAGGGAATTCCGGGGGGCCGCATTGAAGGAATGGGGATGCCCGGTGGAACTATGCCCGGCGGAATGCCTGGTTGAGGTGACGGGATCTGCCGCGTTGATAACGCGTTGGCCCAAGGGACATGCAGAGGTTTCCGCGCTGTCAGTGATAAATCCATCGCCTACTACTCTTCAACTTTTTACTGAGCAATTGCTCGGTAGTCAATCTCAACACTCACCGGCCCGTCATAGATGATCGTTGTCTGCTCACCGGGCTTCCGCATGGTTAATTAGGCAAAACCGCGCCCCTTAGCGCGTCCCAAATTGAGGGCGGGCTTTATCTTTATAAAGTGTTACCCCTGAGCTGCCGTCATCGAACTCAAGTTGGGGTTCTTCAATAAATTGTTCGAAAAGCTCTTTGCCAATATAATAGGCTAACTTTGACCGATAATCGCATTCGTTTTAACACTTCGTCTCAATCGGAGTATCTCGACAATCTAACGGCGGGCGCTGCTGACCTGGATGCGATCTATTCCCGGTGCGCGCAAGCGTATCCACAGTTTGCATTGTCGCGCGAAGATTTTAAAGAAGCTGTCACACGGGCCGTCGATAAGTATCTGGTGGGCTTCGCCAGGAAAGGCGAAATACCAACGGCCCAGGAAATCTGCAAGTTCATTAATGAGCTTCAAGACCTTGATTTATACCTCACGCTTGCCTGCGCACGTGGTGATGAACAAGCCTGGTGGCAGTTTGATCGGCAGTACCGCTCGTTTATTGAACGTCTCGCACATCAACTTGTTAGCAGAGGGATGGACGCTAATGAAGTTATCGATTCTGTCTACGTCGAGCTTTACGGAACGAAGACCGTGGAAGGGGTTCGTCAATCAAAGTTCAGGACCTATACGGGTCGAGGTACCTTGCGTGGCTGGTTGCGCACGGTTATTTCGCATACGGCAGTAGATTTGTATCGAGGGCGACAGAATGAAGTCCCGCTGGAAGAATGGTCGAGTAGTGGCGACGAAATGCCTGAGGGGCAGGGTTGGCATACCGAGGCACACGGAAGTGAAATTTCAATGTTGGAAAAAGTAGCGCGCGAACGTTATCGGTCCGTGACCATCGCAGCGCTTGATCAATCGCTGGCTACCCTCGATGCTCACGAGACGCTATTGCTCCTTTACTATCATGTAGAGGGCCTCAAGCTTCGTGAGATCGCGCGCATTGTTGAGGCGCCTACCTCTTCAATTCGACGTTGGTTCCAGCGGCGGTCGAAACGGCAAGGCAATTCGCCGACCCGAGTACATGAATCGACTGTGATGCGTTGGTTGGCCAACGTGTATAGAAAGGTTTCTGACCGTTTTCAATCAGAGTTGAAGAATAAGCATGGCCTAAGCCCGGCTGAGATCGACATTTGTCTGGAGATTGCGACGGAGGATTCTGGTCAGGGTGTAGGGCTTAATCTCGAAAAGTCTGAGAACAAGAGCTTCCGCAAAGGAGAGGCTGGAAACTGTCAAGTTGAAGGAGCTTCCTAAAGGACACGTGAAGCAACGCAGCACAAAAAAAGGGACGGAGGCTATTCGATACATGATCCATCATCGTCTCAAGACCTACACCGAAGTCGAGGCACTGGATGCCCACCCCGATGAGGATACAATCTGTGCTTTTGTCGAGGGCCGACTTGAGGAAGCAGGATCATCTCAGATGGTTTCCCATTTGATCGCTTGCGCACCTTGCCGCCATACGACAGCTCAATTGACGCGTCTCGATTCCCAGATCAGTAGGGAGAACGATTCATCGTTACCGGATGAGGGACCAGGTCGAGTGCGGTCACTGCTGGAAGGTTTGGCTTCGCGCGTGATTCCGTCGTCCGAAGAGGATGTAGTATTCGCGTATCAGAATCCCTCTGAACTGGATACGGAAGCCATTGAACCAGCGCCCGCCGAGCCGGACCAAACCCAATCCTCTGCAGAGCCACCGAGCCGGGTGAAAGAGACGAAACTTGATTAGCACCAATATTGCCCGGTTTGTTTGCCACATGCCTTCAGCGGCCAATATAGACTGACGTCCACGACTTGCCTGGTACCGCAAGACATCGCTGAAAAAATTTGACTCAGCCCTTCAACTGGGAATATTGTTCGCCCTCCAGTTCCAGATCCAATTAACACCTGGCTAACTTTTCAACCCGACGGGCGAAGTCTGTGTTCGCTCGCCTTAACTCCCCTAAGCGGGAAGGAGACTTCTATGAAAACTAAAAACCCGATCATTCTCTCTGCGATCCTGGTTGCTCTGTTCTGTTTGGGTATCTCAATCTACGGGCAGGTTCACAAATACTACACTCCGGGAACGGTTTGGGGTGTGACTATGATCAGAATTCACTCCGGCATGGATCAAGCGTATCTGGAGTATTTGGATACCCAGTTAAAGAAGGAATCCGATATTTCGATAAAGAACGGATTCATGAAATCGTACAAGATCTTGAGATCTCAGGATGACGATGAGGGTTGGAACATGCTAATTCTACGCGAGTATGATAGTTACGCATCGCTCGAAAAGAATGCAGAAAAAGCGGATGAAGTGCTACGCCAGGCCACCGGCATAGACGACCAAAAGGGCATGCAGGGATATATGGACCGATCAAAGATCCGCGATGTCATGGGAACGAAGTTCATGCGAGAATTCCAACTTAAATAGTCTCAGCACCTCGGTCTGCCGCCGACACAGGAAACCTAAGGTTTGCCTCAAAAGTCATGGACCATATCAGATTCGGCTTTGCCGCCTGATGTGCGGCGGTGGCTATGCCCCGCCGTAGAGGGTCTTTGACATTTGGGCTGCGCCCTTGGTGCGGGCCTTTGGCCCAGTTAATCCGAAGGAAGGACTAAGCCCGAACCAAAGGCGTAGCCCGGGAATAAATCTGGCTGCTGTCGGCGGGGCATAGCCACCGCCGCACATCCGGCGGCAAAGCCGAAGCCGCACCAACGGAGCCGAGAACTTAATTGGTCCTTCCGCGTATTACATCGCCGAAGGGCAGGAGTTTCGTGTTTCGGCTACATCAATCCAGCAAGGAGAAGATCATGCGTAGAGTTCTGCTTATGTTGGCCGGGCTGGCGCTCATCGCCATGCCTGCCTCGGCACAAACTGCGGAAGAGATCGTCGCGAAATATATTAAGACGGTTGGCGGCCCGGAAAAGATTCAGGCCGTAAAGACCCTGCGCCGCTCCGGCAAGTATATCGGTGGCGGAGGCTTCGAGGCCTCGATCCTGGAGGAGAACAAGCGCGCGAACATGGTGCGCCAGGAATTTTCACTACAGGGGTTGACCGCCGTCAATGCTTACGACGGCAGCACCGGATGGAAGATCGAACCCTGGCAAGGCAAGAAGGATCCGGAGCCGCTGGGTGAGGAAGAGATGAAGCAGATCCTGGAAGACTCGGATTTCGATGGTCCACTCGTCAACTACCAGCAGAAGGGCAACAAGCTCGAGTTCGTTGGTATGGAACCGGTAGAAGGCACTGACGCTTTCAAACTCAAGCTCACGCTTCGGAACGGTGACGTTCGCTACTACTACATGGATACCGATTACTACGTTCCTATTAAGATCGACACCAAGCGAATAATCCGCGGCGCCGAACGCGAGTATGAAACGTCACTGGGGGACTATAAGGAAGTTGACGGTTGGTATCTACCTTATTCGATCGAGAGTAATGTGAAGGGCAGCGCAAACCGCCAGAAAGTTACCTATGACAAGATCGAAGCCAACGTGCCGATTGACGACAGTCGTTTCCACATGCCGACGACAGCTGTGAAGACCGAGCCTGGAGCGAAACCGATGGATGCGGCAGAAACCCTTCCGAAATCGAAGGAAGAAGAGAAACCAGCTGCCAAGCCGGCCAGCAAACCATAGAAACACCTGGACGGCAGAGCCGAACTCCTCAAATACAGAAACCCAATACCAGGAAAAAGGATTAGCGATGAAGACAAAATTCGTCTATTGCCTATCGATAGCTGCCCTCAGCGTGTTGTTAACAAATGGAGTGTTGGCCCAGATACCGCAGCCCACTCCAATAAAGGTGGATTCCGAAACGATATCGGGCCTGGGCGCTCGCAACATTGGTTCAGCTGCGATGAGCGGGCGTGTAGCAGCTATCGATGCCGTGTATGAAGGCCAACGGCTCACCGTCTATGTCGGAGCGGCCAGCGGCGGAGTGTGGAAATCGGTAAACGGCGGCTCAACCTTCAAACCGGTTTTTGACAAGCAGCCGGTGCAGTCAATCGGCGCTGTCACAATCGATCCGAAAAACCCAAAAGTTATCTGGGTGGGCAGCGGCGAATCCTGGACGCGCAACAGCGTGTCGGTCGGCGACGGTGTTTACAAATCCGTCGACGGCGGCGACAACTGGACCAACGCAGGTTTGAAGGACTCCGAACGCATCGCCAAGATCGTGGTCGATCCCACCAGCACGGATACGGTTTACGTCTGTGCCCCGGGCAAGCTGTGGAGCGACAGTGACGAGCGTGGAGTTTTCAAGACTACCGATGGCGGCAAGACGTGGACAAAAGTCTTGCAGGGCGCCAATGGTTCGACCGGGTGCTCAATGATGACGATGGACAAGCAAAACCCGAAAACGATCTACGCCGGCATGTGGGACTTCCGCCGCAAGGGTTGGACGTTTCGCTCCGGCGGAGATGGTCCAACTTCGCCGAGCGGCAGCGGGTTATTCAAGAGCGTGGACGGTGGCGCCAACTGGACTGAACTCGATGAAAAGAGCGCCAAGGGTTTGCCCTCAAAACCATGGGGCCGGGTGGCGGTGACTGCCGCTCCTTCGAAGCCAAGCGTCGTCTATGCTTTTATCGAAGCCGAAGCTCCGAAGAACGGTCTCTATCGTTCCGACGATAGTGGTCAGACCTGGACCGCGCTCGATCGCAGCGCAAACATGATCTGGCGTCCCTTTTACTTCGCCAACCTGATCGTAGATCCCAAAAACGAGAATAAGGTCTACAAGCCTGATGGGCCACTCATCGTCAGCACCGACGGCGGCAAGAGTTTTAGTAACATCTCAGGCGGCGCGCACGGCGACTTCCACGACGTCTGGATCAATCCCAACAATACCGATCATGTAATCGTTGGCGACGATGGCGGGGTCTGGTATTCCTACGACAGTGGAAACCGATGGTGGAAGGCCGAGAACCTCCCCATCTCGCAGTTTTATCACGTCAGCACGGACATGGAACGGCCTTACCGTGTCTACGGTGGGTTGCAGGACAACAGTTCGTGGGTGGGCGACTCGCAGTATCCCGGTGGCATCACCAACAGCCGTTGGGAAAACATGTACGGCGGCGACGGCTTCTGGATGTTTGCCGATCCTTCGGATCCGGATTACATCTACGCTGAATCTCAAGGTGGTTATATTGGTCGCATCAACCGCAAGACCCACGAGTCTCGCAGCATCCAGCCACTGCCTCTCTATAAAGAAGGCAAGCTTCGTTACAACTGGAACACGCCGATTCATGTCACGCCGGCGGGTGGTTTGTATATTGGCGCGCAGTTCCTTTTTCGTTCCGTCGATCACGGCCAGACGTGGGAGCGCATCTCCCCTGACTTGACGACCAACGATCCCGAAAAACAGAAGCAGGAACAGTCGGGCGGTGTGACTGTGGACAACTCAGCCGCGGAAATGCACGCCACGATCTATGCGATTGCCGAATCACCTAAAGACCCAAACTTGGTTTGGGTTGGCACGGACGATGGCAATGTTCAGATCACGCGGGATGGTGGTAAGAACTGGAC
Source organism: Acidobacteriota bacterium (assembly GCA_030854715.1). GTDB lineage: Bacteria > Acidobacteriota > Blastocatellia > Pyrinomonadales > Pyrinomonadaceae > PSRF01. The sequence goes on along the minus strand of JALYSR010000017.1, from coordinate 17,777 downwards.
GAACGTTGTGGGAAATATTCATGGACTGCCAAAGAATGCCTGGGTGTCTTCAGTTGAAGCAGGCCACTTCGAAGCCGGAACGGCATACGCCACTTTCGATGTGCACACGTTCGGCGACATGCGGCCGTTTGTTTATAAGACAACCGACTTCGGCCAGACGTGGATGCCGCTGGTTGAAGGCTCACCTGTCCGCGGCTACGCGCACGTCGTGAAAGAAGATCTGGTCAACAAAAATCTATTGTTCGTCGGTACCGAAATGGGCCTCTGGATTTCACTCGATGGCGGAAAACAGTGGGCCCAGTACAAGGGTGGTGACATGCCCAACGTTGCGGTCCGCGATCTTGCGATCCACCCGCGCGATCACGATTTGGTAATCGCCACCCACGGTCGTGGAATATGGATCGTTGACGACATCACGCCCCTGCGCGCGTTAACTCCAGAGAATTTAGTTAAGGAGGCGGTGTTCATCCAGGCCAAGCCCAGCGTGCAGAGCATCTCGGGCGGAGGCGGCTGGTCCAATGGAGATGCGGCTTTCGTAGGACCCAATCCGACTGACGAAGCAGTAATCACTTACTACCAAAAGAAGCGGCATATTTTCGGCGACCTGAAGATCGAGGTCTTAGATTCTGACGGGAAACTTGTGGGCACGATTCCGAGCAACAAGCGCCGTGGGCTAAACCGAGCAACCTGGCCCATGCGCCTGAAGGCGCCCAAGGTTCCCCGCGCTGCGAGTGCGGCGTTCGGCGCGGTCGTTGGCCCACGCCTATTGCCCGGGACCTACACCGTGAAGATGACCAAGGACAAGCAGGTCTACACTACTCAACTGACAGTAGTAACCGATCCGCGGTCGAAGCACACGTCTGATGATCGCAAGGCCGAACTTGCACTGGCCCTCAAGCTCTACGATCTCCTCGGCAACATGACCTATGCGGTCGAAAGAATCAACGACGTGCGGCTGGCGCTTGGTGAACGCGCGTCCAGGCTGCCGTCAACTGACCCGCTGGCTAAGCGTCTGCGAGATGCAGCCTACTCGGTCGATGTCTTGCGCAAGAAAATTGTCGCGACCACGGAAGGTGGCGCGATTACCGGCGAAGAACGTTTGCGCGAAAATCTTGCCGATCTCTACGGTAACGTCGTCTTTTACGAAGGGCGCCCGTCGAAAACACAGGTCGAGCGAACCGAAGCGCTGACCCGTGAGTTAAGTGATGTGGTGAAGGACTTCGACGCCTGGTTGGCGAAGGAGTTAGCTCCGGTCAACTCCGCTTTGGCGAAGAAGCAACTTGAAACCATCAAGCCGCTCACGCGCGAAGACTGGGAGAAAAAAGACGAACAGAAGTAGCTCAAACATCAGAACCGGGAGCGGTAGCGACCGGGTCCGCACGCCGAGTCTCACCGCGCCCTTGGCGCTAAGACACGAAATCTTTACAAAGTCTTTCGTTGTCTAACGCGCTTTGAAGGACGATAATCAGTAGCCCTCCCCATTTGGAATCTAACCCATTGGAGCAAGGCTAATGAATACTGATTATTCGATCGCACGGGTGGTTTCGTTGCGGGTCCTTTTTTTCGTTGTCATCCTAACCTTTACAAATAATGGTCTGGCGCAAACGCCGTCCTCTACCGGCCGCGCGCTTCCTCAACCAACACCGAGCCAGGAAAAGAAATTCTTCGTCAATATTCTGAACGATCAGCGGGCGATTTGGACCTCGCCTTTTCATTTGCATAAGAGCGACTCGAAGTGGTTGGCGCCCATCGGTCTTTCGACCATAGCCCTGATTGCAACCGACCGGCGCACGTCCGGTAGGTTGGTAGAGCATGGGGACAATCGTACGAGGCTTAGAATCAGCAAGGACATCAGCGAGGGTGGTTCGCTGTACGCGACCGGAGGCGCTGCCGCAGCCTTCTACCTGGTTGGCCGGGCCACACACAACGCCCGGGCGCGAGAAACGGGTTTGCTGGGCGCTGAAGCTCTCATTGACAGCGGGATAGTAGTCCAGGTGCTTAAAGCGGCTTCGCGACGCCAGCGTCCGCCGGTGGACGACTCAAGTGGAGAGTTTTTTGACGGCGGCAGCTCCTTTCCTTCTGGTCATGCGATCAACGTCTGGTCGCTGGCGACTGTGATTGATCAGGAGTATGGTCAGCACCGGCCGCTTGTTCGGGTTGGTGTCTACGGTCTCGCCACGGCGGTGAGCATATCGCGCTACACGGGGCGAAATCATTTTCTGTCCGACGTGTTAGTGGGAAGCGCGCTGGGCTACGGCATCGGCCGTTATGTCTATCACAAGCATCACGATTCAACGCTCGATGCTCTAAACCAAAAACAGCCTGACAAGAACAATGGAGTGTCGCGCTCAAAATTATTTCCGCGTATCGCACCGATTTACAACCCGCGAGTGCACCTCTACGGCGCGATGCTCGCGTGGAACTTTTAGGCGGCTCCACATCAGAACCGGGAGCGGTAGCGACCGGGTCCGCGTGAAAACCAACCGAGACCCTGGCGTACGACTCACCCGGTCGCTACTGCTCCCGGTTCTGATTTGAGTGTTACCCTCAGTCGAGCGTATGAGAATCCTTTTAGTCGAAGACGACCGTCGAATCGCGCGGTTTGTCGCGAAGGGTCTGCGCGAACAATCTTATGCCGTTGATGTGACCGATAATGGCGACGACGCGAGCTACAAGCTATCCCTCAACGACTACGATGCTGTGATCCTCGATGTCATGATCCCCGGGCGCGATGGTTTCGAGGTGTGCCGTGATTTGCGCGCTTCCGGCAGCGCAGTTCCCGTAATCATGCTTACAGCTCGCGATACGGTGAACGATCGGGTCACCGGCCTCGATAGCGGCGCAGACGATTATCTGACCAAGCCTTTCGCGGTAACGGAACTACTGGCAAGGTTGCGAGCCTTGCTTCGCCGCGGTCATGTTGTCCGCCCAGCCACGATCAGCATTGCAGATCTTATGCTTGACACTGGGGCGCAGCGAGCAACGCGGAATGGACGCGCATTGGCGCTCACGACCAAAGAGTACGCTTTGCTTGAGTATCTCGCGCGTGAACAGGGACGAGTAGTTGGCCGCGCCGAGATTGCAGAACATGTCTGGGACGAGAATTTCGATCCGATGACAAATCTCATCGACGTGCATATCAATCGGTTGCGACGCAAGGTCGATAATGGTTTTGCAGTGAAACTGATCCACACCCGGCGAGGCGCGGGCTACATGCTGGCAGCGCCGGATCAAGTCGGAAAGTGAACTCTAAAAGACCGGAGTCTGTGAAAACCCCAGGCCCAGCGCCTTTGGCGCTGAGGCGGCACACAGTTTTCAACAGTCTCATTTGATCAGGAGAGCGAGGCACACAAAATAAATGTCTTTCCGCTCAATGCGAGCTCGGCTTACTTTCTGGTACACGGGTGTTTTGGCCCTGGTGCTTCTGATATTTGCTGTTTCCACTTATTCCTACCTGGCGCGAGCTGCGCGTCAGCGTACTGACGACTCACTTTCCGAGACAGCCGCTTCCTTCATCTCAAATTACAACGCCGAAGTCGGCGATGAAAATCAGTCAGCCGACAATGCTGTTATAGAGGCGGCTGGTAGCTTTCATTTCAGAGATCGACAGGTGATTGTTTTCGATCAGCAACACAAAGTGGTTGTCGCTTCGGACACCATCGAGAGTTTGCCATCAGGAACGAAGTGGTTCACCTCAGCCGCTGCGCAGCCTCACTTGCAGAAGCTGCTGGATTCAACGAACGGACGCGCCTATGACACGCTTTTCGATTCCGAAAACGCCATTCGCGCTTTAGCGGTCGCCGTACCGGCTGGGCCACACCATTACCTGCTTGTGGTAGCAAACCCGCTGCGCGAACAAGAGAAAGGTTTGGCACAAGCGCGCAGAGCTTTTTATGTCGCTATTCCCCTGGCGTTGCTGCTGGCGAGTCTAGGCGGATATTTCCTGGCCCGGAAGAGTTTGGCGCCGGTCGTTATCATGGGCGAACAGGCTGCTCAAATCGGCGCGTCTAATTTGAACGAGCGGATACCGGTACCCCAAAACAACGAAGAGCTTGGCCGCCTGGCACTGCTCTTCAACGAACTACTTGCGCGGTTGGATGAATCGTTCGCGCAACAGAAGCGTTTCATGGCCGACGCTTCACACGAGCTGCGCACGCCAGTCGCTGTAATTCGTGGAGAATCGGAAGTGGCCCTGTCACAGACTTCAAGAGACTCGAAAGATTATCGTGACTCATTGGCCATTGTGAACGATGAAGGGCAGCGTCTCACGCGAATGGTAGAGGACTTGTTTACACTCGCGCGCGCCGATGCGGGTGAGTATCCCCTGGTGCTGACGGATTTCTATCTCGATGAAAGCATGAACGAATGCGTCCGGTCAGTGCGTTCCCTGGCAGCACAGAAGGACCAGGAGATAATCTATCAACCGCCTGCGAAAGAGATTGCTTTTCGCGGCGATGAGCCGTTGATTCGGAGGATGGTTCTGAATCTGCTTCACAACGCCATCAAGTACACGCCGAAGAATGGTCAGGTGCGGGTTACAGTGAAAGATAAGGGCCACGATTGCGAAATCACAGTCGCCGATAGCGGCCCCGGTATTCCTCGCGAGGCACAACCCCATGTGTTCGATCGCTTCTTTCGAGTTGATAAGGCGCGGTCTCGAGATGAATCTCTTAACGGAAGCGGCGCGGGCCTGGGACTCTCCATTGCGCAATGGGCCGCAGAGTTGCACGGAGGCCACATAGTTCTGGATCACTCAGGAGCCGACGGCACGCTATTCATCATCTCGCTTCCAAAACTGACTTGAGCTGCGCTGCCTCAATCCGCAGTGTCCATATTTGACCACCTCTCCGCGCAGCGTCTTTGGCTTCTGGCGTCTCTTCGGTGCGCTCTTCACGCCCAGGATTGACCGCAATGCGGCCGAGAAGACAGAGCTGAACTCGGATAGCGGACACCCCTCAAAACTAACCATTTTGGGGCGGTTCTTAACGATTCTGTGTCATTTCGGAAGTTAACCTTCCTGTAATCTTCGTCCAGGTACAGTGGCTTCACAGAGGGTGACAGGTCTTAGCGTGGCCAGCTGCTTGCTCACTCAAATCAAGAAGTAATAGCACTAAAGGAGAAAGTTAATGAAACAGAAATTTCTGTTGGCAGTTCTTATGTCAGCACTCTTAACCGGCGCCGGGTTAGTGGTCGCTAAGCCGGCACTTTTCGCCGGGCAAAAGCAAAACCAAAAACAAAAAGCTGAGAAAGAAGAGCGAGAAGAAGCAGGGCAGGAAGAGAATGACGAAGAGGAATCAGCTGCCGAGCAAGCAAAGCTTACCAGCCAGGCCAGGATTACGAAGGACCAGGCGCAGGAAATAGCCCTCAAGCGTGCACCCGGCACGGTCGAGAGCGGCGAACTCGAGCGCGAGCATGGCAAGCTGGTCTACTCGTTTGATATTCGCAACGCACAGGGAACGATCGACGAGGTGCAGGTCAGCGCCATAAACGGAAAGATCGTGCGCGTCGAGCATGAGACCAAGGCGCAGGAAGAGGCCGAAAAGAACAAAGAGGCCAAAGAGAAGAAGCACTAGAGTTCACGAAGCTTTCAATCGTGAGAGCGAAATGTTGCGGCCCTCAACGCCTTGAGGCGAAAAGGGCCCATCCATTAATCGGTCAATTCTTTTCATCATGACTTCGCGAGGCCCGAGCCTCGCGAAGTATTTTGAATAAGGAGTCCGCGACGAGGAAAGCGTTGTTACAGCGAGGGCGGCGACGCTGCTAATTTCGAACAGGTTGGTTAGAGAAGCTTGGCCCATGGATGATAAACTTCCAGTCCCCCGTTTTTACAAACTTGCAAACTGTGGATGGCCGGTTCCGTGATGAAGCCTCTGAGTAGAACTTTGCCTTTGACTTGCTTTGGCCGCCACCAATCGCGCAAACACTTAGTGAAGTTCTGGCTATGGTTGGTAATTGCCCTGTTCGCATTCGCGGCCATGGGCCAGCAACCAGCTCAAAAACCAGCACAACCAACACAGTCTCCGCAGCCCGGTACTTCGCCCGGGTCAACGCCGTCCACGCCTGCGCCGGCAGCCACGCCGTTGCCGGCACCCATAATAATCAGCCCTTTACCGACGCCGTCTCAGTTTGCGACTCAAAAGCCACCGACACCGCAACCGACGGCGTCGCCACAGCCGACTCCCTTTCTAACTCCAAAGTTACCCGGTCCATCTCCGATTAATTTGACTACGCCAGGCGCAGCTCCAACAGCAACGCCACCAGTCGGCTTACAAGGTCAAAGCCAGAATCCGAATGCGCCCCCCCTGACGCTTGATGAAGCGTTGAAACTGGCCAACGCGCAGGCTTCCAGTTTTCAGCAGGCGGGTCTGAATGAACACATTGCAACGGAAGATGTCCGGCAGGCCAAGGCTGCTTTTCTGCCGCGCGTGACTGCGCCATTTAGTTACGTCTACACCACGCCTGCGCTGGGCCTGTCGCCGGGCACCCCGCGAACGCAAAGCTTTCTGGCCAACAACGCGATTGGCGAATACCAGGGATATCTCAACGTTGCCGGCGACATAGATATCGCCGGTCGCTTGCGGGCGACGCTTGAGAGGAATCGCGCGCTGCTGGCCGCCGCACATGCCGGCACCGAAGTAGCACGACGAACACTGGCCCAGGCGGTGATCGATGCTTACTACGGGTTGGCACTCGCAATTGCACAGCGTAACGCGGCTGAATTGAATTTGCAGGCCGCGGAAGAATTCGAGCGGATCACGGCACTTCTCTTTAGCGGTGGAGAGGTTGCTTCGGTTGATGTCACACGTGCGCAACTGCAAACGATTGCCCGGCGCGACGAGCTCGAGCGGGCGCGAGCAAATGAACAAGTGGCCGCGGGGTCCTTGCGCGTGCTCGTCGGTTATGATTTTGTCACGCCCATCAGCACTACGGATCTGGCAGTAGCAGCGCCGGTCGATTCAGAGTTTCAGCAATTCAGCGCCAACGACATCTCTCGCCGTCCGGAGTTTGCGCAGTTTGAAGCACTGGTTCGTGCCGCTAAAGCGGACATTCGCATCGCGCGAGCAGATCGGTTACCACAGCTTTCTTATTCAATTCTTGCCGGCACTGATACTGATTCGCTGAAGGCTGGGCGCTTGAAGGAGCATGTCGGAGCTTCCGCGGCCGTCAGTCTGACGATACCGATATTCGATTGGGGATCAAGCCGGAGCAAAGAACGTCAGGCACGCCTGCGCGCGCAAGTCGCTGAGAATGATCGGACAATCGCATTACGCGGTTTTACCCAGCAGTTCTATGCGGCACAGGCGCAGGTCAGTTCCGCGGCCCTGCGCATCAAGCTGGCTGGAGCGGGCATCACGCAGGCGCAGGCCAATCTCAACGCCTCCATCGCGCGTTATCGAGCGGGCGAAGCACAGATAATCGAAGTTACCGATGCACTAACTACGCTCGCGGCGCAGAGATTTGCCCTCTATCAGGCAATCTTTGACTATCAAACGGCGCTTGCGCGCTTACGACAGGCGACGGGACAGTGAGAACCAATTGAGTCTAATTTTGATTTTTAGGTTCGAAGGACCGGGAGTTAATAGCCCGTCCGTAAAGGGGGGGGTAGATGCGCCGGTTAGTTGCCTGAGCGCCGAAGGTGCGCCACGATTTGTGCCGGCCCTTCTGGCCTCTGGGGTATTGAGAGGACGTCCCCGTCCTCACGGACGGGGCTATTAACTTCCGGTCCGTCGGACCTAAAGCAGCCGGGATTAAAACTGATCAAATGAGCGACCAAGACAAAAATAGAACTGTGAGCGACCGCGAGTTGGGCGTAACGCAAACCGAGGAAGAAACAGAACAGTGGCTCGCCGTGCGACGGGCGCGTGAACGCCGGCGCAATCTGATTATCGTTGCTTCGGTTGCAGTAGTCGCCTTGATTGTGTTGGTTTTCCTAATCTGGAAATGGCGAAGCTCCTCAGCGACGGACCAAACAGCAGCGGTCATTGTCAGCGTCAAGGTTGCCAAAGTCGCGAAGGAAACAATTGCGGCGCCGGTTTCCGCGGTCGGCACCATCTTCCCGCGCGAGCAGGCTACGGTAGCGGCAAAGATCAGCGCGCAGATCAGGTCGATGGCGCTCTTGAAGAACCAGGTAGTAAGGGCGGGGCAGGTGATCGCCGTACTCGAATCGCGCGATCTGGTGGCCCAGCGCAACGAAGCGGTCGCGGCTCTTAACCAGGAGCGTGCCAACGAACGCAGTGTAACAACAGGGACGATTCCGCAAACAAACGCACAAGACCAAAAGGCATTGCGCGACGCGCAAGCTAAGGTCAGAAACCTCAGTGCCCTATACGAACGCCGCCTGGCGCTCTTTCAAAAGGGCGGAATTTCGACCAAAGATCTCGAAACGTCGCAAACAGATCTAACAACTGCGGAAAACGAGTTGCGTCTCACCGAGCAAACCATAGCGCTGCGCGCCAGGGCGCTTAATCCAAACGATCGCGCCATTGCTGCCGCTCGGGTGCAGGCGGCGCAGCAACGTGTCGCCACACTCGATGCGCAACTGAGTTATGCCACGATTCGCGCGCCGATCACGGGGGTTGTCACCGATCAGTTTCAGTATCAAGGCGAGTTTGCCGCGTCTGGCGGAAAGTTGGTGAACATTGCCGACATCAGCGAAGTGATCGTAAAGGCCCCCTTCGCTGACACAGTGGCCGGCCAACTCAAAGTCGGAGATGTAGCCAGGGTACTGCCGACAGACACGACGGGAGAAGAGATGACCGGCAAGGTCACGCTCATCAGCCGTTCGAGTGATCCGCTTAATCGCAGCGTGGAAGTGTGGGTCACACTCGGCAATGGAGCGGGTCGATTGCGCGCCAATGGCGCCGCTCAGGTCACGGCTGCAACATTAACCAAGACCGACGCGATAGTTGTTCCCGCCGCCGCCGTTACACTCGACGCAAGCAATGGAAATGAGGGCACCGTGATGGTGGTGGACACTGCAAATGTCGCGCACGAGACGAAAGTCACGGTTGGCATTCGCACTGCGGAAAAAATTGAAATTGTATCCGGTTTGCTAGGAGGAGAGACCGTTGTGATCGAAGGCAATTACGCGCTGCCCGACGGTACAAAAGTTGAAGTCGCTCAAGAAGCGCCTGCAGGGGAGGCGACTCCGGCAGCAAAGTGATGATCTGTGGAGTGCGGTGGCAAGCGCAGCGCGACACCGCTTTGGTTACAGGCAATGCATAAAGGCTTCAGCCAAAGCCGCTTCGCTCTGACCCGCACTCCAAAAGCAATGTTATGAACCTCGCCCGTATCATCTCCCAGCAATCGCGCGCGGTGGTCGTGTTCGTTCTGCTCATCGCCGCGGCAGGACTCTACGCCGCTTTCAATCTGCCGACCGCGATCTTCCCGCAGACCGACTTCCCGCGCATTGTCATCGTCGTGGATAACGGCATAGTGCCTGCGCCGCAGATGCTCGTCTCCGTCACGCGCCCCATAGAAGAGGCGATGAACGGTATACCCGGCATCGTGCGGATCAAATCAACCACGGCGCGCGGCAGCGCCGACATCAATCTCTTCTTCGATTGGAATACGGACGTACTGCAAACGCTGCAACTGGTGCAGGCGCGGCTCTCGCAGCTTTCATCAAGCTTGCCGCCGACCGCTCAAATTCGCAACGTGGACCGCCTAACCTTCGCCGTCTTCCCGGTGGCGGGCTACAGCCTCACTTCCGACACGCGGGACCCGGCATCTTTGCGCGACCTTGCGACCTACACGCTCAAGCCGAGACTGGCACGCCTGCCGGGCGTGTCGGACGTGGCCGTCGCAGGTGGCGAGGTGCGCGAGTATCACGTCAAAATAGATCCCGAACGCTTGAGCGCGCACGGCGTTAGCCTACAACAGGTAACTGACGCTGTGCGCAACTCTAACGTCGTTGCCTCGCCGGGTCTGATTGAAGAGAACCATCAACTCGAGCTCGCGCTCGTCAGCGGTCAGGCGACTGCGCCGGAGCAACTGAACTCAATCATCGTGGCGACGGTGAATAACGCGCCCATTCATGTTTCTGATGTGGCGACTATCGAGGCGGGCGTTGAACCGAATTACACCATCGTCACCGCAGACGGCAAGCGCGCGGTGCTCCTGAATATCCGGCGTCAGCCCAACGCCAACACCGTTACCGTTACCGACGAAATCAAAACGGAACTCGCCTCCGCCAGCGCCCAACTTCCCAAAGACGTAAAGATTGCGCCTTTCTACGACCAGTCGCTTCTGGTGCGCGATTCGATTAACTCCGTGCGCGACGCGATCCTGATCGGTCTACTGCTGTCGGTCGTGATCATCTACGTCTTCCTGCGCAACTGGGGAGCAACCTTCGTTGCCATTCTCATCATTCCGGTGACAGTACTGGCGACTGTTCTTGCGATGTGGCTGGTCGGTCTATCTTTTGATCTGATGACCCTGGGAGGGGTCGCGGCAGCCATCGGACTCATCATCGATACCGCCATTGTGGTTGTCGAAAACATCTACACACACCTTGCGCGCGGGGAAAATAGGCGTCAGGCGGTGCAACACGCGATCTCCGAAATTAGCGCCCCGATCATCGGCTCGACCGTTACACCGGCTGTCGTGTTCCTGCCCTTGGCGCTCCTCACGGGCGTGACGGGAGTCTTCTTCCGTTCGCTCGCGCTGACGCTGGCGGTAGCTCTCATGAGTTCGCTCGCGTTGGCGCTCACCTTCACTCCGGTGCTCGCCGAACGCTTCATCAAAGCCAAGCGACGTGGCGGTAAGAGGGGAGAGGAGGCAGCACGACAAGAAGCGCTGCCAGCCAGCCACGGTAGCACCGGCCCCGAGCGCGAGCTGCGCGCGGACGAACGCGAGGAAGAAGAGGAAAACGGACCCGTCCTTAGCGCGATCATCCGTCGCTACGAGGCAGTACTTAAGCTTGCCTTGAACCACAACTCGCTCGTGCTCGTCGTCGCCGCGCTGGTGCTGGTCGGCTCATACTTCATCTACCGAAATCTCGGCTCGGAATTTCTGCCTGCGTTTGATGAAGGCGCGTTCGTGCTTGATTACACTGCTCCCCCGGGCACGTCGCTCGCCGAAACAAATCGCATGTTGATGCACGTTGAGCAGATGCTCAAGGAGACGCCGGAGGTCGAAAGCTACTCGCGCCGGACGGGGCTGCAACTCGGTCTCGCGATCACGGAGCCGAACACGGGCGATTTTCTCGTCAAGCTGAAGCAGGGACATAAGCGCACGACTGACGACGTGACGGCGGAGCTGAGAACAGAGGTGGAGTCGAGTGAACCCGCGCTGCGCGTCGAGTTTGTCGGCATCCTCTCAGACTTGATCGGCGATTTGACCAGTTCGCCCGCGCCCGTCGAGATTAGATTATTCAGCGAAGACATAGCCGCGTTGCATCACACGGCGAGCCTCGTCGAAGAGTCAATCAAAAAAGTTCCGGGCGTGGTGGACACCTTTAACGGAGTGGTGGTGAGCGGCCCCGCCGTCACCTTCCGTGTTGATCCGGAGCGCGCCTCGCGACTCGGCGTCACTGCGACGGACGTGGCGAACGCTGTCACGACGGCGATGACAGGCGATGCCGCCTCCGCAATCCTTCAGCAGGGCAGGCTCATTACCGTGCGCGTGCTGCTCCCTCCGTCGTCGCGCCAATCGCTCGACACCCTGCGCGGCTTGCTCGTGCGCTCGACTACGACCGGCACGCAGTTTCGTCTCGATCAGGTGGCGGAGGTGGACTATGAGAAGGGACAGACGGAGATCAAACGCGACGGCTTGCGCCAGTCGGTCGCCGTCACCGCGCGCCTGTCGGGGAGCGATCTCGGTACGGCGATCAATCAGATCAAGGCGCAACTGGTAAAAGACGTCAAGCTCCCGCCTGGGATGACAATCGAGTACGGCGGACTCTACAGCGAACAGCAGGCCAGTTTCCGCGAACTCTTGCAGGCGCTCCTGCTCGCCACCACGCTCGTCTTCTTCGTGCTGCTTATTGAGTTCCGCTCCTTTGCACACCCCGTTGCGATTGTCGCGGGCGCGGTGCTCGCCCTGGGCGGCGTGCTCACGGCGCTCCTGGTCACACGCTCGACGCTTAACGTCGTCTCCTTTATGGGGATGATTATGGTGGTCGGCATCGTCGCCAAGAATGGCATTCTGATGCTCGACGCGGTAGAAGACCATCTCGCGGCGGGGGACGACTTGCAAGGGGCGTTGTTGCGTTCGGGTCGTCGCCGTTTTCGCCCCGTGCTAATGACCAGCCTCGCGACGATTCTGGCAATGCTGCCACTGGCCCTGGCAATCGGTTCCGGCGCTGAGCTATTGCAGCCGCTCGCCATCGCGGTGATCGGAGGACTGGCGGTGGCACTGCTGTTCTCACTAGTTGTCACGCCGACTGTCTATGCTATGTTGTCGCGCCAAACGGGTGATAACCCTCAATCAAAATAAGGAGATGATTATGAACATAACCAGAGCTTTCGTACGACTGGCCTTAGCAGCCAGCATCGTTTCACTGCTATCATTCTCAGCGCTTGCCCAGGATGTAAAACTAAAAAAGAAACAGGTCCCACGCGCAGTTATCGCCGCTTTCAATACGGCTTACCCGAACGCTACCATTCGCGGTTATAACCGCGAGAAAGAGAATGGCAAGGTCTACTACGAAGTGGAAAGCGTGGAAGGAGAAACGACGCGTGACGTTCTCTATAATCGCGATGGCACAGTGGCCGAAATGGAAGAAAGTGTGCCGACCAGCGACTTGCCAGCCGATGCCCAGCAAGCACTTCACGCGAAGTACCCGGGATCCGTGGTAACCAAAGTAGAGAAAATCACGCGCGGCGACGTCACTGAGTATGAAGCTCACGCAACAGTCGGCAAGAAGAAAGTGAGCATGGAATTTGATGCCAGCGGCAAGCCGCTGAAACATTGAAACTCCTTACTGTTCAGCGATGACGTCAGCCAGGCAGCGGGGGCGAGCGCACCTTCCTAATCTGGGAGCCGCTTGCAGTTATTCTTTCACTCCAAGCCGGAAGCCCTTCAATCTGGATTTCCTCGTGAATTGTCGAGGTGTCTCAGGTTGGGAAGGTGGGATTAGCACCCCAGCGGGGCTGCCCCGCCGGGGACCCAGCCTTGCCCCCCGCTGCGGGGCTGGACTAAAGTCGAGAGTGTTGAACTAATCTTATTGGTATAGAAGTTTCCTTAGGAGACCTTATGAAATTCCGTTTCTCGTTGTTTGTTATTTTTTGCTTTGTAGCGGTTATGTCGATCATTCCGAACGCACAGGCGCAACCTTCGCCGGGATATCATCTCTTGAAAAAGTTCGTGCTGGGCGGCGAGGGTGGATGGGATTTGCTGACGTTCGATAGCGCGACCCATCGGCTCTACATCCCACGCGGCACGCACGTGATGGTGGTAGATGCCGATTCGGGTGCAATCGTCGGAGACATACCAAACACGCCCAGAGTACACGGTGTCGCTATCGCGCCGGAGTTTGGCAAAGGCTTCACCAGCAATGGTGGAGACGGCACTGTCACAATTTTCGATTTGAAAACTTTGAAGCCCCTCGGCCAGGTTAAGGCAGGAAAAAACCCGGATGCGATCATTTATGATTCTGCCAGCAAACGAATCTTCTGTTTCAACGGCAACAGTAACGATACGACAGCCATTGATGCGAAGACGGGCACTGTAGCGGGAACTCTGGCACTGGGTGGAAAGCCGGAGCTGGCTGTAGCGGATGAGCACGGAAAGATTTTCATCAATCTCGAAGATAAGAGCGCGATCGTAGAGTTTGATTCTCGCAAACTTGCGGTTGACGCGACGTGGCTGCTGTCTCCCGGCGAAGAACCCACGGGGATCGCTCTGGATCGAAAGCACCACCGGCTATTTGCCGCCTGCGGCAACAAGCTGATGGTTGTGTTGAATGCTGAGAATGGAAAGCTGGTGACGACGTTTCCGATTGGCAGCGGGGTTGACGGCGCCGGCTTCGATTCGGAACGGCAGTTGGCTTTTAGTCCTAACGGGGCGGACGGTACGCTCACGGTGGTCCATGAGAACTCGCCGGACAAGTTTACTGTGGTTGAGAATGTTCCTTCGCAGCGAGGTGCGCGCACCATGACTTTAGATGAAAAGTCGCATCGCGTGTTTCTGGCAACAGCGGAGTTCGGTCCGACGCCGGCCGCAACCGAAAAACAGCCTCGGCCGCGTCCGCCGATGCTGCCCGGGACGTTCACACTCCTTGTCTATGGAAAGTAACCTCGGGAGGTTTTGAAAAAGCGGGGGCTTGCCCCCGCTCGTTTCCGGTGAGCAACTAACTCAAGGTAACGGATCGCTCACTTAACCGCGCCCGCGCTGCTGCCGTCGATGAACGGGCGCATCTCCCCAACAAACTTGTCGCTGTTCATGATGCTGCGCAGCACGATCTTGATCGCTTCTTCCGGAAAACCTGATTCCAGCGTGAAGGTGTAACCGGTAAAAACATCCCCGGTTTCATCGGCTCCCCAATAAAGAAAAGCCCTGTCGCTTAACCGCAGCAGGAGCCGCATGAGTGATGTGCGGTCCTTGGCGTTGTCGACATTTATATAGCCCTTGTTGTAGTGCGGGTAGATGCGGAAGCCGAGAGTCGCTTTGGGAGTCACACTGATTACGATTTCAAAACTTTCGGTGTTAACCAGCCCGGTCCTCAACGAGCCGACATAATTGTACGGCTGCTTTTGACTCTGGCTGAAAGCGACGTTGATACCTGGTCCCGCTTTCTCGAGCAATTGTGCCAGCCGCTCCCTGGTTCGGTTGCGAACGGCCTCCTCATCCTGCTGGCCATAAACCGGGTGGTAGGCAGACGTGATACTGATGGTCGCGAGCACGAATAAGACGACTGCAAAAAATCTTTTCATAGGGTCTTCCTTATCTGAAAGTTTTCAAAATCGCATGAAGCCTTCTAAGTGAAATGTCGCCCGAAGTCAATCGCTTGACACAATGTTCGCCAACTTCATCAAGCGGAATAACGGATAACTGACCGCGAGCAGCGCGAGCGCGTAAAGACTATAACGTGTTCGACCTGCTATGTCTGCTGCGATTGCGCCAACCAGGAAAAGCACTGAACCAATTAGCGCCAGGGCGGTGGTCCACGGATAGCCCCAGGCGCGATAGGGTCGTTCTTTTTCCGGCTCGCGGCTACGTAGGACAAACACTGAGACGAAAGAAAGCGTGTAGTTTGCCACAAAGAAGAAGGCCAACGCCGCAATAACCTTCTCGAACGTCTCCCCAAAGACAATAAAGAGCACAGCCACGGCCACACTCATGACTAAAGCGACAGTTGGAGTGCCACCTTTGTTAACCGCAGCCGCTTGCTTCGCAAAAAGGCCATCACGGCTTATCGCAAACAATACCCGTGTTGACATTAGGTGATAGGCATTGATAGCGCTGAGCATTGAAATTATGGTCAAAGAGCGAAAGATGGTGTCGCCATACCGGCCGAAGATCACTTGAGCCGCTGCGCCCGCAGCGAAGTCCTGGCGGGCGATTGCGGAAATCGGAAGGACATAGAGTAAGGCCAGATTTACGAGAAGATATATAACTACAATCAAGAGCACGCCGCCAATCATTGAACGCGGAATGTCACGACCTGGATTTGTTACCTCTTCAGAAAAATAAACCACGCCGTTCCACCCGTCGTACGTATAGATTACAGATTGCAGTGCCAGAACCAGGCCGGCAAGTAATGCAAAACCTGCGGACATCTGTTGCGTTCCTTGAGTTGTGAGAGAACCCTGTCTGCCAAACACGAAGGCGGCAGCAATCAACATCAGGAATGCAACGGCCTTGAGTAAACTCGTGAAGTTCTGAACTGTGCTGCCCCAAACAATTCCGCGCCATTGCAACAGCGCGAAAACGATCGCCACGGTGGCGGCGATGACCACCGCTTTTCCCTTCAAAGCAGGAAAGAGTGCGCCGGCGAATTCCCCAATCACAAGCGAAACTGCGGCGGCCGACCCACACGTCGAGATCCAGTCGCTCCAACCGACGATGAAGCCAGCATACTCGCCCAACGCATAACGCGCAAACACGTATTGACCGCCTGAGCGGGGAATCATTGCCCCCAGCTCTGCCAAAGAGATGGCGCCGAGCAGCGCGTAGCAACCGCCCAGCACCCACACGCCTAGAAAAAGCCCTGGGTGCGGCAACTGCAAAGCGATTGAGCCCGGGGCGCGAAAGATTCCCGCGCCGATTGTGTTGCCAATAATTACTGCGAGACCAAAGCCCACACCTAGCACGCGCAGTAGATGGCCACGACGTTCATGCGGGGCAGGTTTTGTGATTGTGGCCAAGGTTGACTAACAGACTCCGGTGCAACTTATCAGTGTCGGAATTTTCGGCTATAGTACGCCTTACCAGAAATCTTTCCAGCAATTCTTAACGAAAAAGGAGTGTTCCTGATGAGAAGATCGATTCGGTTTTCGGTTGTCATTCTCTTCAGCGCCGCCATTCTTGCTGGCGCCGTGCTGGCGCAAAACAGCATACTCGGTCCGGCTGACAACCTGGTCACGGTAGGCATCAGTCCCATTCCAGCCTCTTTGGTCGAGGACGTCCGGCGCTATACGGAATTCCGCGCGGCCGGTCTTTCAAGCTGGCATCCAACCCGACGCGAAATGCTCATTAGCACGCGATTTGGTGATACGAATCAGATCCACCTCGTCAAATTTCCCGGCGGCGATCGACGGCAAATAACTTTCTTTCCTGAAAGAGCGGGCGGTGCTTCTTACCAGCCAACCACTGGCGACTATTTTATTTTCAATAGAGACGTAGGCGGAAACGAATTCTTCCAACTTTATCGCTTCGATTTGAAAGACGGTGCTGTGACCCTGCTCACGGATGGAAAATCACGCAACACCGGTGGTGCCTGGTCACACGCTGGCGATCGTTTTATCTATAGCTCCACGCGGCGAAGTGGCCGTGACGCGGACCAGTACATTATCAATCCTGCCGATCCAAAAACCGATCGGATGCTGCTTCAGCTTGATGGCGGGGGCTGGGGAGTTCGAGACTGGTCGCCCGACGATAAGAAGGCGTTACTTTTTGAATTTGTTTCCGCGAACGAAAGTTATTTATGGATCGTCGATGTGGCCACCGGCGGAAAGACTCTATTCACGCCAAAAGGTGGAGCGATGAAGATTGCGTATAGTGGCGCAGCATTCAGCAAAGACGGCCGCGGAATTTATGTGACCACAGACAAGGATTCTGAGTTTCAACGCCTCGCTTACATCGACTTAGGCACAAAGCAACACACTTATTTAACCGATCACATCAAGTGGGACGTCGTCGATTTTGCTCTTTCCGAAGATGGACACACCATCGCGTTTGTAACCAACGAAGATGGTATCGGCCGCCTGCACTTGATGGATATGAAAACGCGCAAGGAAAAGCTCATGCCCAACCTGCCTGTGGGGGTGATCGCCGGGCTCGAATGGCATAAGAACTCGCGTGATCTGGGTTTCACTATGAACTCCGCTCGTTCACCTGCCGACGTCTATTCGCTCGACACGCGTACCGGCAAACTCGATCGCTGGACCGAAAGCGAAACGGGCGGATTGAACACTTCGGAGTTTTCCGAAGCTGAGCTGGTGCGCTGGAAGAGTTTCGATGAGCGCATGATCTCAGGGTTCCTTTATATGCCGCCGGCGCGTTTCAGCGGCCCGCGACCCGTGATTATAAATATCCATGGCGGGCCGGAGGGCCAGGCCCTACCGTCGTTCCTCGGCAGAACCAACTACTATTTAAACGAGCTGGGAGTGGCG
>JALYSR010000355.1 GCA_030854715.1 Acidobacteriota bacterium | reverse complement strand
GTGACATAACGGAGCATAAGCTAATAGATGAGAAGCTGCGCGAGAGTGAAGAGAAATATCGCTCTCTGTTAGAGAACATTCCAGATGTCACATGGACTACTGACGAAAAAGGAAACACTGTTTTTATCAGCACTAACGTTGAATCGGTTTACGGGTTCACCCCGGATGAACTTCTCAGCGATGATAAACAAAGCTGGATCGGAAGAATTCACCCCGATGACGTGGCGCAGGTCATGGCAGGCTATCAATCGCTGTTCGCGGAAAAAAAACCCTACGATGTCGAATTTCGAATTCAGCGGAAAGACGGTGTCTGGATTTGGCTGCACGACAGGGCCAGAATGCCGTACGAGAAAGGCGGTGTGTTGTATACCGACGGTGTGTTCTCGGACATCACCGAACAGAAGCGGATGGAAGCTGAAATGAATCAGGCGCGCGACGCGGCGCTGGAATCAACGCGACTCAAATCCGAGTTTCTCGCCAACATGAGCCACGAGATTCGGACGCCGATGAATGGCGTCATCGGCATGACTGGCTTGCTGCTTGACACGGAGTTGACCGCAGAGCAGCGAATGTTCACTGAGACCATCAACTCAAGTGCCGATTCGCTGATGACCGTCATCAACGACATTCTCGACTTCTCGAAGATTGAAGCCGGCAAGCTTCAGTTTGAGACCCTCGACTTCAATTTAGCCAATGCGGTTGAGGGAGCGGTGGAATTATTAGCCGAGCGAGCGAGAGGCAAAAAGATTGAGTTGGCGTCATTAATCTACAGCGATGTAACCACACAACTTCAAGGCGACCCGGGCCGTCTTCGTCAGGTACTCACGAATCTGCTGGGTAACGCCGTCAAATTTACTGAACTGGGCGAGGTAATTCTCCGCGCGGAAAAAGAAAGCGAGACTGACAATGACATTGTTGTTCGCTTCACGGTAAGTGATACGGGAATCGGAATTGATGAGGCCACCCAACAAAATCTCTTCCAGGCTTTCACTCAGGCCGACGGTTCGACCACTCGAAAATATGGGGGAACGGGCCTGGGCTTAGCCATCTCGAAGCAACTGGTCGAACTGATGGGAGGACAGATTGGCGTCGATAGTGTGCCGGGGAAAGGTTCTTCATTCTGGTTTACCGCCAGGTTTGCCAAGCAATCCTGCGGAGCCGCGGAAATGAATGCGAGCACTGCTAGTCTGAACGACTTGCATGTTCTGATCGTTGACGACAACGCGACGAATCGGACGATTTTGTCCCACCAGCTAAGTTCCTGGGGGATGGTCCATCAAGCTGCTGATTCGGCAGTGCAAGCTCTGGAATTGTTGAGCGCTGCGGCGGCGCGGGGCAGAACTTACGATTTGGCGATTCTCGATCTCATGATGCCCGCGATGGATGGTTTTGAATTGGCGCGCAGGATCAAATCTGATCCGCGCCTCGCCGCAACGCGCCTGATCATGCTGACATCGTACGGACAGCGCGGAGACAGTACCACGGCTCGTGAAACTGGTGTAGCCGCTTATCTGACCAAGCCCGTTCGGCAGTCTCACTTGTTCGATTGCCTGACTAATGTTGTTGGCCAGCCATCCGTTGAACCAGGAAAGCCGCCTGCGCCTCTGGAGACAACGGCCCGGCTAATCACTCGACATGTTCTGAAAGAGACAACAACGAATAAGAAAAGACTGATTCTGCTGGCCGAAGACAACATCGTGAATCAGAAAGTCGCTGTGCGGCAGTTACTAAAGCTTGGTTACCGTGCAGACGCTGTCGCCAACGGACGGGAAGCAGTGGCCGCTTTGGCGACTATTCCCTATGACGTAGTGCTGATGGATTGCCAGATGCCGGAGATGGACTGGTATGAGGCGACTGCTGTAATTCGTCGTCGTGAGGGTGAGACGAAACATACGGTGATCGTAGCGATGACAGCCAACGCTCTCCAGGGAGATCGCGAAAAGTGCATTGCGGCGGGTATGGACGACTACATCTCAAAACCAGTCAAGTTCGAAGACCTGGCCCGAGTACTCCAACGAGTCTTTGCGGGTTCAACCAACGATAAAGGAGCCTTGGGCTCTGCAGCAGAGGAGGTCCCGTGTCCCGTAGACATGGAACGCTTACACGAAGCTATGGGAGATGAGATGTTCGACATACTGGATAGCTATCTGCTGCAAATGTCTGAGAACCTGGAAAAACTAACAGCGGCAATCCGTGCCGGCAATGCCGGTGAAGTAGACATGATCGCCCACAACTGCGCCGGTACCAGCGCGAACTGCGGCATAGTCGCGGTGGTTCAACCGCTACGCAAGTTAGAGCGAATGGGACGCGAAGGCTCGCTTGCCGGTGCCGAGGCTCTGGGCAAACAGGTAGTGAGAGAGTTTCAGCGAGTTAGGATTTTCCTCGAAGACAATCTGGCACAGCCTGCAGTCCAGATGGAAAGGTAGGCTCATCTGTATGGCCCAGGACGTGCTGGAGCAAAATCTACTTGAAGTCAATAACCAGGCGCTTGAGGACTACGAAAGGCTGGTCGAAAGGATCGCCGTCCTGGGCCAGTCCCTGGGAAATGCCCGCAATCTGTCAACCATTTTCCGCGCCTTGCGTGACTTTGCCGTCGTGTCTGTTCCCTGCGACGGATTGGTAATTTCACTCTATGACCCGGAGAAAGAAACGCCCGGAAGAGGAACAACTTTCAAGGTTTACCTGCCGAGAGTCGACGAAGTTGCACAGGAGCAAGAGTTGGACGGTGGGCTCCAGACTTTGGCGACCGGATCCGAGACTGTTCTGCTGGTCGAGGATGAACATCTGGTGCGCGACCTGACGATGGAAATGCTTAAGGAGTGCGGATATGGAGTAATCACGGGCTCGAACGGCGAAGAGGCGTTACGCGTCAGCAGGGAATTTGAAGGGCGTATCGACTTAATGATTACGGACGTAGTGATGCCGCGGATGGGAGGTCGCGCGTTGGCAGAACACCTGGCAGTGTTGCGGCCCGAGACTAAAGTGCTTTACATGTCCGGCTACACCGACGACGCAATTGTTAGACACGGAATTCTCGACGAACAAGTGTCTTTCATCCAAAAGCCCTTCTCAGCAGATGTACTGCTGATGAAGGCACGCCAGGTGTTAGACCAACCAGTTAATGAATTTGGAGATGGAGATATGACGCCAGCGGCAGTTGAAAGAAAGGTTGTAACGAATGACATCGCAAGCTAATCAATCTACGAAACGAGTGTTGATCGCCGACGACGATCCAGTAATGAGACATCTTCTGACGTCGATAGTCCGAAAGGAGGGCTACGATCCGGTCGTGGTCGAGGATGGGCGTGAGGCGTATCGCATCCTGCAATCCGATGCCGATTTCAGAGCCGGAATCTTCGATATGACGATGCCACATCTGGAAGGTCTTGAACTCATTCGTCATATGAGAACCGAAAAACGTCTGCAGCGCATACCAGTGATGATGATTAGCGCCGAACGGGACTTACAGCTGATGGCAAAGAGCTTCGTAGCCGGGGCCACTGTGTTCCTGACAAAACCTTTCAACACGGAGCAGTTCCAAAGCACACTGAGAATCCTGCTTACTACCAAGACCGCTCCCAGAAGGGCTCAATAACATGTTTCCTAACGACAAGCTCAACGTTGATGCTTTCCGTGCAGGCGCTCCTGAGGTGTTCAGGGCCGCTGTAGATCTGGCGGTGCTCGCCGACTTTGAAAAAATACAGCTCGACGGCGAGCCTGACTTGATTGTTGAATTGATTGATCTGTACCTCGAAGATGCCCCCCGCCGAGTGGGGGTCATGCGAGAGTCGCTGGCCAAAAAGAATTGGCTTTCGGTGAAACGGGAAGCTCACAGCCTGCGCGGGAGTAGTGGCAATCTTGGCGCCTTCCAAGTAGCGCTCATTTGCGATGAGATAGAAGTAATAGAATACGAGGACCCATCTCCGAGCTTTGAAGCAATTATTAGCTGCCTGGAGCAGGAGCTCGAGCGGGTGCTTGAGACGTTTCTCGCGGAGCGACAGAGGAGAATGCAATGAGAATCCTGATTGCCGAAGACGATCCTGTCTCAAGCCATGTTCTCGCCACCACTCTGACTAGATGGGGCCACGAGGTCGTCACCACTGACAGCGGACTCGAAGCCTGGGATGCGTTGCAGAAGGATGACGCACCTCCGCTGGCCATTATTGATTGGATGATGCCCGGCATCGAAGGTCCGGAAGTTTGCCGCCGGGTCCGCCAGAACATTAAGACGGCGCCCACTTACATCATTCTTTTGACCACTCTCCGCCAAAAAGAACAGATGGTAGCAGGACTCGAGGCTGGCGCGGACGATTATCTCACCAAGCCCTTCGATCGTAATGAATTGCGTGTTCGCTTACAAGCAGGTGCGCGAATCGTCGCCCTGCAGAGCAGCCTGGCCAAACGGGTGCTAGAACTCGAGGGCGCCATTGCTGAACGCCAGCGAGCGGAGGACGCTTTACGCAATCTCTCACTGACCGACGATTTGACTGGTCTATATAACCATCGCGGCTTTTTTAACCTGGCCCAACATCATCTGAAAACCGCTCGCAGGGCACGCCAAAGTTCTCTATTGTTTTATGCTGACCTGGATAGTCTCAAGGAGATCAACGACGGATTTGGGCACAGTGAAGGCTCCTCGGCAATCGCTAGAACGGCCCGGATCCTGAGTCAGACATTTCGTAATTCTGACATTGTCTCCCGACTCGGCGGTGATGAGTTTGCGATCCTCGCGCAGAGCGTTTCATTTAATGAGATGGATACTCTTACCGCTCGTTTGGAAGAAAATCTTCGCAAAGAAAACCAACAACAAAAACATGGTTATCTCCTGTCGCTAAGTGTCGGCGCTGTTTGGATTGCTCACGACAGCACTGAGACTTTAAAACAACTGCTCGATAAGGCGGATAAGGCGATGTATGATCACAAGCGTGGTAAAACACTGTTGCCCAAATCAATCGTTCATGGTGACTTCCACCCTAACGAGGATCCGCCGCCCTCAAGTATCCTGGTACTTCAACTCGCGTCTGACGCGGTTTGAAACAACTGCAGGTTGGCCAGTATTTCTTGTCGGGGTCAAACGGCGCTGCCGTCTTGCTGGCCTAAAGTCCAGCAGTAAGCATGTTTGCCTTCTTAGTTTCGCGGCTTTTTAACTTGTTAGCGCGCAGTCCTGAAGCACGCCGCAGATAATTGCAACGTATATTGGAATTAAAGTCGGGGCTCACCTCGCTGCCGAAATTAGATTGCAACTATACCCTCATGCATTTACAATTGGACCAGAGCAGCTGACATCCTACGACGGGCCATGAAGGGTGCGGCTTTCCACGTCCTCACGTCCTGCTCATCCCCCGGAAGTTCTGAGTGTCTCCCCGGGTGCTCTGATGCCTGTCGTCCTGCAAACTAAATGCGCAGGAAGCAGGAGGCAAAATAGTGATGGGGTTCCTCGGCATCCTCGCTACGATCCCTTCAACCCGGTGGCTGAGATGTGTTCGTGCGTTCACTTGCCGGGTCAAGTCTTCAGTAGAAAACGTTCACTTGAGCCGAGAGCAATCAACTGCTATCTTCCGCATCTTTCAGGAAGCCCTCACCAACGTTCTGCGTCATGCCCAGGCGACCAGGGTCGAGGTTACGATCAAGGAGACCGCGGGCGAATTCGTCTTGACTATCAGCGATAACGGCAGAGGGCTCACAGCGAGGGAGCTATCAGGGTCAGAATCACTGGGGCTACTGGGGATGCGAGAACGGGCCCATCTCATAGGGGGGAAATTACCATTAAAGGCACTGAAGGCCTGGGAACTGTTATTACCGTGCGAGTGCCTCTCGACCATCAGACAACGATTCGAAGCGCGGGACGCGGTTGAGTACTCAGACCGCAACTCTAGACAATGGAATTGAAGCCTATGTCATTGGAGACTAATAGAAACTTTGTCGGAACGCGGATTGGTATCGAGCAAGACATCACTAAGCGCAAACAGGCTCAAGACGCGCGTAATCAGAGCCGGCGGTATCTGCAAGCCCTTTTCGACAATTCACTGGACGGTATTCTGGTGATCAATGATGAGGCCTGCTACATCGATGCCAATCCCGCAGCCTGCGCGCAGCTCGGTTACATTCATGAGGAGTTGATTCAGCTCAGCATCCTCGACCTTACACCGGCGCCCTATCATCAAGAAGTGCGGGAGCTATGGGCACAACTCCTGGAGAGGGACACACAGAACGGTGAATATCCTGTCGTCTGCAAGGATGGCAAGGTTATTCAAGTAGAGTTTCGCACGGTTTCCAATATCTTGTCCGGTATTCATGTGGCATTCATCCGCGACATCACCGAGCGCAAACGTGCTGAAGAGGCGCTCCGCGCGAGTGAAGAACGATATCGCGAATTGTTTGAAAGCGCCCGAGATGCCATCTATGTTCATGATCTCAAAGGTGTATATGTGTCGGTTAATCGGGCAGCGGAGAAACTATCCGGGTACTCGCGCGAGCAGATTATAGGAAAGCATTTCACTGACTTCTTGGCGCCCGAGCAAGTCGACCAGGTGCGCCGCAAACTGGCAGGAAAGTTGGTCGCGCAACAGGAGGCTAGCTATGTAGTAGAAGTAATTGCGAGAGACGGCCGGCGCGTGCCGGTCGAAGTGAACAGCAATTTGATCTATGAAGATGGCGCCCCTGTTGCGGTCCAGGGCCTGGTTCGGGACATTACGGAGCGCCTCTCGGCCGAGCAAGCAATCCGCCACGCCGAGCAGAAGTATCGAGACATCTTCGAGAACGCAGGCGAAGGGATCTTTCAATCAACTCCTGAGGGTCAATTCCTAGATGCGAATCCTGCTCTCGCCCGCATGCTTGGCTATGACTCTCCTAAAGAATTGATTAGCAGCCTTACGGATATTTCCACTCAGATTTATGTCGATGCAAAACGTCGAGAAGTGTTTAGGAATCTGCTGATCGAGGAGGGCATGGTACGAGGATTTGAGGAACAGGTTTTGAGGAAAGATGGAAGTAAAATTTGGATATCCGTGAACGCTAGAGCTGTCCGTGATGCGCAGGGACGACTTATTTACCACGAAGGTACTGCCCAGGATATTACCGAACGCAAACGCGGGGAGGCGGCGCTCAGAAATTATTCGCGCTTGTTGATTGAAGCGCAGGAAGCTGAGCGGCAAAAGATTGCCCGCGAGTTGCACGATCAAATAGGGCAGGTCCTCACCGCGGTACGAATCAATTTACACAACATCCAGAAATCTTGTGAGACGGCTGAGACCAGATCGTTGATTGATGAGGGGATGGGCATGGTTGATCAAGCCCTGGAACAGGTTCGTGATCTTTCCTTCGAACTCCGCCCATCTGTGCTGGACGATCTGGGTTTAATCGCCGCGTTGGGCTGGTATGCTGATCGATATACTCAACGCACGGGAATTCGAACCACCCTGGTCACAGATCTTGCGGTCGATCAAATTCGACTGCGAAAAGAGCTTGAGACGACTTGTTTTCGGATTGTGCAGGAAGCGTTGACAAACGTAGCCCGTCACGCTCGGGCAAAAAATATCTCCATCAATCTGGTAACGCTGAATCACGATATCGTTCTCACTATCAAAGACGATGGCATCGGTTTTGATGAGCCCTCCACCAATGGGACCGCTTCTGCCAGCCGGCTGGGACTCCGTGGCATGAAGGAACGCGCGCTGGCATTGGGTGGCCGCCTCGAAATAAAATCCAGTTCTGCGCGAGGGACGGAGATTCGCGCTTGTTTCTGAAGCCGAAAGGTAAATCGTTGGATTTGAATCTTCATGGCGATTATTACCCGTCCCTGCCAAACTGTCTTAGCTCTCAAGCTCAGGTGTGAAGACTGCTGCGTCGCCGAGGGGCGCGAATGGGTATGCGCGACCGATAAAACGTCTTAATGCCAGGACCTCGTTGCCATTGGCAACAAACAATTTCTTCAGTGCAAGCCGGGAAAGAGATGGCCCGAGACTGGGCGTCCTGCCGCGCGCCGGAATGTCACAGGCCGCAAGGCCATTGTTCGGGTATTGTAAGGAATTTCCCGATTGCTGGTTTCGAAGCATTCTGGGATAGTCCTTGATGTCCTTCTTATGGGAGGACGCTTTTCTGTTAAACATTGATCAGGATCAACGGGGGGGCTTAGTTTTTTTCAACAGCCATAGAGTTGGAGAATTCTA
This sequence comes from Acidobacteriota bacterium, assembly GCA_030854715.1. GTDB lineage: Bacteria > Acidobacteriota > Blastocatellia > Pyrinomonadales > Pyrinomonadaceae > PSRF01. The sequence goes on along the minus strand of JALYSR010000355.1, from coordinate 791 downwards.
GCCGTGAAAACCGCTTTCCTGCCTGCTAGCAAACTTTGCGGCCCTCTCCGTTAGCAAGGTGACTGACACCAACTCGACATCAATTCGAGTATTACTCGCAGATGATCACGCACTCGTGCGGGCGGGGATTCGTGCCCTCGCCGAGAAGATAGAACGGGTAGAAGTCATCGGCGAGGCTGGTGATGGCCAGCAGGCCCTGGAACTAATTGAGAATCTTCAACCTGACGTCGTGTTGATTGATCTTAGGATGCCGGGCTTGAGTGGTTTTGAGGTCTTGAAAGCAATAAGAGAAAAGTTTCCCAGGATTCACATGATCGTCCTCACAGTGCATGATGAGGAAGAATACGCGTTTGAGGCCCTGCGCTCGGGCGCGGCAGGTTATCTGCCAAAGAGTGCCGCCAGCTCCGAGCTGAAACTGGCGATTGAACATGTCATGGGTGGAAAGAAATATGTTTCACCAACTGTTGAGCAGAAAGCCTCATTGGAGTTAGGCAGAAACACACCCGAGGGTCCAGTGCCCTTGTCAGAACTGACGCCGCGTCAGCGGGAAGTTTTGAAGCTGATCGCTGAAGGCTACTCCACCAAGAACATGGCCCGCCTTTTGAACATCAGTGTGAAAACAGTGGAGACGCATCGCGCCCAACTTATGGACCGGCTGAATATTCACGACATTGCCGGCCTGGTCAGGTATGCGATCAAGATGGGACTGGTTTCGTTGGAGGAACTCGCGCCCGTAAAAAAGAGGGGCGGCGGAGCGTGATTTCTTTTCCCGCTGTTGATCATTCTTAGTA
>JALYSR010000292.1 GCA_030854715.1 Acidobacteriota bacterium | reverse complement strand
GCGCTACCGCGCTCGGTTCTGTAGGGACTCCCTTACTCGAAACTGAGCGACAACCCGTACTTTGATCCGTTTTAACGAAAAAGCCAAGGACGATGGAGTTGCCAAAAGATTCACTCCCGCACCGGGCCCCGACGGTCGAGACAACAAACCCGGTTAAGAACAACGAGGGTAGAAACAAGAAATTAGCGCGCTTCGGAATCGTCTTTGCTTTTCTCGGCCTTCTGCTCTTTGCTTACTTTGTAAGGAAAGCCGGCGTTTCCCAGATCATGGTCGGCATCAGGCGACTGGGCTTTGGGTTTCTACTGATTCTTGCCATCTCCGCCATCCGGCAAATTGCCCGTTCGTTCGCCTGGACCAGGTGCTTTGAAGCGCCGCACAGTCTTCGCTTCCGCGACGCTTTTGCCGCCCGGGTGATGGGCGACGCTTTGGGCAACATCATCCCTCTGGCCAGCGTGGCTGTGTCCGAACCTTCAAAGGCAGCGTTTGTAACTAACCGCGTCCCCTTAATGGCGAGTCTTTCCGCGATTGCCCTGGAGAATATTTTTTACAGCCTCTCGGTAGCGATTTTTATTTTTTCCGGAACCGTTGCGCTGCTGCTCGCATTTCCGCTTAAACCTGCTCTCCGTTACGCGAGCTTCGGCACCCTGGCCGTCACAATCCTGATTGTGCCGCTGGGCTATCTTATCATTCGCAAGCAGTGGAAGTTTCTTAGTGGCTCACTGTCGATCCTGCACGCCCGCGGTCTCGGGCGTAGCTGGATGGCAAAGACGATACCCCGCGCTCGCACGCTCGAAGATCGCATCTATGGGTTCTACGAACGGAATAGCAATCGCTTACTGACCATCCTGGCTTTAGAGATGTCTTTCCATCTTGCCGGCGTCCTGGAGATTTATACAACGCTTTGGTTCATAAGCGACATCGTTGCGCCCACGCTGCTTACCGCTTTCATTTTGGAATCGGTAAATCGCGTCATCAACATTGTCTTTAAGTTCATTCCTTTTCGTCTCGGGGTAGATGAAGCTGGAACCGGCATGCTTGCTAAAGCGCTGGGTTTTACGCAGGCAATAGGCGCGGCTCTAGCCATCGTGCGCAAAGCCCGTGACCTCTTTTGGACTGCAATCGGCGTGGCGCTGATTGTCCGTCGAGGATTGTCGTTGAAAAGTCTGGATAGACAGACTCAAGGTGTCGTTGAGAAGACCGGCCCAACCCGCGTGATCGCAAACTAACTGCTTCGCTCTAAAAGTTCTCAGTTGGTGCGTCGGCTTTGCCGCCTAATGGCTTTGCACAAAAAGTCGAAAATTCATGTGTGCGTCCAAAAAGCCAATAACGCTGAAAGCGTTGGCTAATGTCAGCCCAGGGTTTGCTTTGAAACCCTGGGTTCAAGAATGCCCGAGGAGATTGTTCGCAACCCTGAAGGGGTTGCGCGGTTTTGCGGTTAACAAACGCCGACGCAACTCCTTCAGAGTTGCGTTTTCGAGAAGTGAGATGCGTGTTCCCAGGGTTGCCAAAGCGCAACCTTGGGCTGTAACTGGCCAACGCTTTCAGCGTTATTCCGAAAGTCTTCTCAAAAGTGGGTAACATTTCGACCTTTTGTGGATAGTCACCGCCTCACATCGGGCGGCAAAGCCGAAAGTGACATGGCCCTGTTACTCTTGAGGCAAAGCTCAAACTAACAATTTCAATGGAAGATTACTCGTAAGCGAGAGCGCTGACTGCATCGAGGTTGGAAGCACGAAGCGCGGGATAGAGGGCGCCGATGGCTCCTCCCAAAATCCCTATACTCGCGGCGGTAGCGGCCCAGCCCCAGCTAAACTCAAAAAAGAGACCGTAGAGTTGGTGAATCAGGTAGCCGGCCGCGAAAGACAAGGTGAACCCTGCGACCAAACCGACAAGGCTAATCAAGAGCGCCTCTGATTCAATTATGAAAACGATATAACGCCGCGACGCGCCCAACGCTTTCAAGATGCCTATCTCACGAGTGCGTTCGGTGATGGTCGTGTACATTGCCAGCATTACAACCAGGGCGCTGACTACCGCCGCCAAGCCCACCAGCACACGCAGAAAGACGCCGAGATAGGGAATGCTCTTTTCAATACTCATAAACAAGTCGCGCGTGAATTGGATCTTGTTTCCCGGCAATTGGGCGTCAATGCGTTTTGCTACCTCAACCTGTTCGTTCGGGTTGCGAACTTTGATCAGGATGTAGGTACATCGCCCGGGCGACTCCAGCGCTTCCTGCATTGCGGCCAGCGTCATCTTGACGCGCGCGCCTGACTCGGGTGAGTAGATTCCTGTTATTCGATATTGCTTGTCGCCAAAAAGTTTCAGCGTGTCGCCGATCTTCAGCTTGTTGTTCCGCGCCTTAACTTCGTCAATCACAATTTCATTCGGCGCTTGCGGTGGCCTGCCGGTGTCGATATGAATCGCATTGACTCTGGCGAACGGTTCCCATTCCACGCCTTCGATTTGTTCAAAACCTATCCCCCCTCCGCCCTGAAACACGTAGCGAATCACCGGCAACACTTCTTCAACGCCTTCTATCTGCTTCAAACTATCTACATACTTAATGCTGAGGTTGGCGGTGGATGCAGTCAGTTGCATCGAGCCCGGTCGGGTGAAGATTATTTCCGCGCGCAGGTTTGAAGCGCGCCGTTGCATGTCGTTAGACATGCCGCGGGCCAGCCCGGTGAAAAGCATCACCAGGCAAACGCCCAGTGCGATGCCGGCGACGCTTACCAGCGTGCGCACGGGCCGCTGGCGAATGTTAGAGGCAACAAGATTGTCCATGTATGCGTGGCTTCATTTCTGTGGAGATCTTATCAGTTCCTTTGTTCACCGTGGCCTTAATCCTGGATTTTTGAATGGTCAATCGTTTTACCCGTAATTTCAATCGCAGTCAATTATGGGTTGACCATAGGTATTGGTGCAGTTTAGATCCGATGAGTATTTTAGGTGACATGAGGTCAATACGCCACGCGGTAGCGGTGGGTTCGCTCGCATTCGATCGTTTTCGGCGTAGTGTGAGACTATCCCTATCAACCTGGTTTATGCTTTGGGAGGTAGAGATTCCATGAAGCTGAATAGAAAAACTTTCCTGGCGCTGCTGATTGTAGCGCTGGCGCTGATACTGACGAGCTTTCCACTCACCGGTAGCAGCTCGTCAAATCGTGTTTACATTGTCATTCTCGGCACGACCGATCAACACGGCAATCTCTTTCCCGTCGATTACTACACAAACAAGCCGGACAATCGCGGGCTGGCAAAAATCGCGACTCTCATTAAGAAAACCCGTCATGAGAACACCAACGTCGTGCTGATCGATTCCGGCGATACCATTCAAGGCACACCGCTCGAGTATTATCACAACAAGAAAAACAACCAACCGACCGATCCGATGATGCTCGCCATGAACGCCTTGCGCTACGACGCGATGACTGTTGGCAATCATGAATACAACTTTGGTTTGAAGGTCCTGGAGAAGGCCCGCAGTGAGGCGCAATTTCCCTGGCTCTCGGCAAACAGCTACAACCAGGGAACTAATGAGACTCATTACAAACCTTATATCGTCAAAGAAGTAGCGGGTGTGCGCATCGGCGTTTTGGGACTGACGACGCCGGGAATTCCAAACTGGGAAAACCCTCCAAACTATATCGGGCTCGAGTTTCGCGAACCCTTGAGCGAGGCAAAGAAGTGGGTTCCGATCTTGCGTGAAAAAGAGCGCGCGGACGTGGTGGTTATCGCGATGCACATGGGTTTGGAAGAGGACCTGAGAACGGGCGAAATCAATCCCGGGCAAGTGCCGAATGAAAATGAAGCCATTGCTATCGCGAAACAGGTGCCGGGTGTCGATCTGATTTTCATGGGCCACACGCATCGCGACGTGCCATCGGTTGTAATCAATGGTGTGCAATTGATTCAGGCAAACTACTGGGGCCGGGACCTGGCTCGCGTTGATTTGTATATGGAAAACGACGGCGGCAAGTGGCATGTTTACGGTCGAGCGGCCCGCACTATTCCGGTGGATGATCGCGTTGAGCCCGATGCTGAAATTTTGAAACTCGGTGAGCCTTACAATCGCGAGACGCAGGCGTGGTTGTCGCGCGCGATCGGCGAATCAGCAGCGGAGTTGACTGCGGCGGAAGCGCGCTTTCGCGATACGGCGATTTTGGATTTGATCCAGCGAGTGCAACTGGAAGCGGGAAAAGCTGATGTGTCGATGGCTGCCGTCTTCAATCCCGAGGCGCGGATAGCGAAAGGGCCGGTTACAGTGCGCGATATTGCCGGACTTTACGTTTACGAAAACACCTTGGTGGTTTTGGAACTCACCGGGCAGCAGTTGAAGGACGCTCTCGAGCATTCGGCGAAATACTTTCGCGTTTATGAGCCCGGAAAGTCACTCGCGGATCTGGTGGATGAAAAGATTCCCGCGTACAACTTCGACATCGCGGAAGGCGTGACTTATGAGCTGAACATTTCAAAACCCATCGGTCAGCGGATTGAGAAACTTCAGTTCAGGGGCAAGCCGCTGGCGCCGGCTCAAAAGCTTCGGCTCGCCACTAACAACTATCGCGTGAATGGCGGCGGTGGTTACACGATGTATAAAGGTGCGCCGGTAGTTTATCGATCGAGCCAGGAGATTCGGGAAATGATCATTGACTGGGTTGAGCGGAACAAAACCATTCCCACCGAGCCGGACAACAACTGGAAGATCGTTTATTAAAGTCCAAAGTCCAACGTCCAAGGTCCAAAGTCTGTCCGGCGCTGCGGACATTGGACGTTGGACTTTGGACGTTGGACCGGCCAAACCAAAGCGGCAACCCGGGGCATGGGTTGCCGTTTTGGTTTTGTGCAACCGGCGGCGCTGTGGGATCGCCTGCCGTTGTGCGGGGAGCCTTCCCCGGGTCCCCATGCGGAGAGCCCGGGTCGGGTATTTCAGTTCAGCGATTCATTGCGACTACTTCGACGATTTCACAACGGCTGAGTGCCCATTCGCTCTTTGATGGAGTGCTGGCGAGCTCGCTCTCGATAGCGCGCTCCTGGCGCGACTTGGCCAGTTGACGACCGGTCTCATTCGCTCCACTCCAAACTTCCACCAGAAAATAGCGCTCGCCATAACGATGAAATATCAGGCGGGCATTCGTCTCGCCGCTCTTTGGCTCTATCTTACTCGTCATGAGCAGGGCTGAGATTTTCATTTCGTCGTTTCGAACTACTAAGCCATTTTCCGGGGCGGTTTCCCTCGCGAATGCGTAGTTGCCGGCGGACATGGTCTGGTTGCCGGCGACAAACTCGAAAGGAATGTCGGCTACGACTTTTTGGTTTGATTGAGCGTTTGCCGAGACAACAGCGGTTGCAAAAGCGATGCCAACCAGCAGCATCAACATCGTGAATCCTTTAAGAAGTTCCTTTTTCATATTTCCTTCCTTCTGCCTTTCGGCAATGGTCGAAGCGACTCGACCAAACTTTGTAGTCAGCAAGTCAACTAGAGCAAAACTGCTTGTTACCCTGCGTCCTACTCCTGGGCAGCCAACCCGTTCTCAATTCAAGCTTTGGGAACTGTCCCGCTTCATTGCCATTCTCATGCCGGAGTTTTGGCCGCGCTGTGCGACCGGCGCTTGTATTGACTAACACCATTAGTGATGAGCAATTAGCTTGTTAATTGCTTTGCAAGAACCACGGCATGAACACGAGGAGAAGGGTGCGGTGCTTATCCTTTAAGATAGTCGCAGTATCTGTTTAGATAGTTTTTTGGAGTGTGGTGGCCCGGCACCGCACTCCAAAGAGGCGAAACTATTGCCGCCACCTGAAGGGACGCGTACACTTGGCCCGCAACAATCTCTAAAGCTCACACGATCCGATGAATCCGCGACTGACAGCCATAGCCGGAAGACTCAAGGGCAGCGTCTTCACGATTGAAGATTTGCCTGTCGTTATTGGACGCGAAACGGCGGCCACGCTTTGCATTGCAGACGCTTCCGTCTCCCGCCGTCATTCCCAAATTGAAAACGATGAAGACCAGTTTGCGATAGTCGATCTCGATAGCCTCAACGGTACCTTTATCAACGACGTTCCGGTGAAACGGCGACGGCTGCAGCACGGCGATCGGGTGCGCATCGGGGATTCCCAGTTTTTATTTTTGATGCACGACGGCGAGGTGGAACCAAAATCGAGCGAAGTTCAATTTGACGATCAGCACGTTGTCAGTGGTTCCACTCTGCAGGTCAGGTTCAACGACGCGCTTTACCTGATGGCCCGCGACTTGAGCGCGTTGATGAAAGTCTCGACGACTATCAATGCCATTCGCGGCATGGATCCATTGCAGAAGACCTTGCTCGAGCTTCTTTTTGAGGTTGTGCCGGCGCAACGAGGAGCAATCCTGTTGACGGATGCGCATTCCGAGGGCGCGACAGAGGGAACACAATTCGCTTCCGTCTTTGGTTTGGACCGGCGCGGAGATCGAGACGAATCGATCAAAGTCAGCCGAACAATTACCAACTCAGTGTTACACCAGGGCGAGGCATTGCTGATTAGCAACCAGGCGGAAGGAAAGGAATTTGAAACGGCGAACAGTTTAATCACGGATCGTCCGGCCTCAATTTTATGCGTGCCGCTAATCATGCTCGAGCGCACGTTGGGCGTTATTTATCTGGATACTAAGGACCCCGATACGGTCTTTGACAAGGATCACCTGCAACTCGTGTCGGCGATTTCGGCGATTACCGCCGTCGCCATGGAAAACGCGCGCCACTTTGAATGGCTTGTCAGCGAGAATCAAAGGCTGATTGCCGACGTCAATATCGAGCACAACCTGATTGGCGAGAGCGCGCCCGTGCGCGAGGTGTTGCAATTTATCGCGAAAGTTGCGCCTACCGATTCCTCCGTGTTGCTCTCCGGCGAGAGCGGCACGGGCAAAGAGTTGGCTGCACGTGCAATCCATAAGAACAGCAAGCGCGCAGAGAAAGCGTTCATGGGAGTTAACTGCGCGGCGCTTGCTGAATCGCTGCTCGAGAGCGAACTGTTCGGTCACGAAAAAGGATCGTTTACCGGCGCCCTGGTGCAAAAGAAGGGCCGGCTCGAAATTGCCGACGGCGGCACAGTCTTTCTGGATGAGATTGGAGAGCTGTCCCCTGCGCTGCAAGTGAAACTACTTCGCGTTTTGCAGGAGCGCGAATTCGAAAGAGTTGGCGGCACGCGATCAATCAAGGTTGACATCAGGCTTATCACGGCTACAAACAAGAATCTGGAAGAAGCAGTCAGTCAGGGCACGTTCCGGCAGGATCTTTACTACCGCCTAAATGTTGTGAGTCTCGAAATGCCCCCGCTGAGAGACCGGCCGGAGGACATCCCGCTGCTGGCAAACTACTTCGCCGCCAAGTACAGCGAAAAATGTAATCGTCGCGTTGTGGGAATCTCCTCGGAAGCGCAGACACGTTTACGCAACTACGACTGGCCGGGCAACGTTCGCGAACTGGAAAATGCAATCGAGCGGGCGGTGGTCCTGGGCACTACGGAACAAATTCTGCTTGAGGATCTGCCGGAATCAGTTCTCGAATCCGAAGCCCCGACAGCGGAACCGGCCACGAAGTATCACGATGCAGTGGCCCAAACCAAGAAACAGGTTATTCTCAGCGCCATGCAGCAGATGAAGGGAAACTACACGGAAGCAGCAAAACTTCTCGGCGTCCATCCAAACTACCTGCATCGTTTGATAAGAAACTTAAACTTGAGAGATCAACTGAAGAAATGACTGTCCACAGATTACGCGAAGACTATCCGCAGACTACGCAGATTACTTACCTGCATCGTGATCCGGATATGGCCGGTTGGAACGACTGGCTCAATGTAATTCTGAATGGCAAGCCGAGTGAAGGAATCGCGCCGGGAGATTATAACCATCTGATCTTCGGGTTCATCTACTCGACTGAATATAGAAAACGTTTCGGTCAACCATAGGCGCGGAACGATAATGGTTTAGTTTGAAGGCTGGTTTTCGCCCTCATCATTCAGAGCAATACGGGGATGGGTTGAACCAACACAAGCTAAGGCGGTTAGCTGCTCAGGTTCATGTTTTTTTCGGTGGTAGCACAAAGTTCAGAGTTCAATCTTCCAGATCGTGCTTTTCAACCCGCAAGCTAAAGCTTGAACTCTGAACTACTTGAATAGAAATTGTACTGGGCTTGTTACGGCTGCCGAACGGTCAATGGTGATTCCGCCGGAGCTTGACGGCCGGCGCTGTCGCGGGGTTGGTCATACACCACGGGCGGCGGTGGTGGGTTAGCGACCAGCACTTCCAGGGCCGCGTCGATGACTTCATTAATTCGCGACACAAACACGATCTGCAATTCCTTGCGAACATCTTCCGGCAGATCTTCGATATCAGCCTCGTTGCGAGAGGGAAGCATGATGCGACGAATTCCTGCTCGATGAGCGGCCAGAATTTTTTCCTTCAGCCCACCTACCGGAAACACCAAACCTGAAAGCGTTATCTCGCCCGTCATTGCCGTATCGGGACGCACGCGGCGGCCGGTGTAGAGCGATGCCAGCGCCGCGGTGATCGTAACGCCCGCGCTTGGTCCATCTTTGGGAATTGCTCCGGCCGGAACGTGCAGGTGAACGCCATAGTCCTTGAACATTTCCGGACTAATGCCAAACTCGTTCGCATGAGACCAGAGATACGACTGCGCGGCGCGCGCTGATTCCTGCATTACTTCGCCTAACTGTCCGGTGATTGTCAGGCCCCTGCCGCCGGGAAGCAGCGTTGCTTCAATGAAGAGCACCTCGCCGCCCATCTCGGTCCAGGCCATTCCCGTCGCCACCCCTGCCGGCAACTCCTTGCGAGCTTGTTCCGGATAGAACTTCGGGGCGCCGAGATAGTCGTGTATGTCAACCGCGTCCACGCTAACTGATTCCGCTTCGCCCTGCGCTATCTTCAGGGCCACTTTCCGCGCGATGCTGCCTATGGTCCGTTCCAACTGCCGCACCCCCGCCTCGCGTGTGTAGCGCGTGGCAATCAATTCCACTGCCGCATCGCTAATGCTTAGCTGGTTGGGCTTCAAACCGTTCTCTTCAGTTTGCCTCGGGATAAGATAGCGCTTAGCTATCTGCAATTTCTCCATGTCGCTGTAACCGGGAATCGAGATCACTTCCATGCGGTCGCGCAGCGGCGGCGGGATTGGCCCAAGCTGGTTGGCTGTGGCAATAAAGAAGACCTTCGAGAGATCGAAAGGCAGATCAATGTAATGATCGCGAAAAGTGTTGTTCTGTTGAGGATCCAGAATCTCAAGCAGCGCAGAAGATGGATCGCCGCGATAGTCGTTGCCGAGCTTATCAATCTCATCAAGCATCAGCACGGGATTGTTAACCCCGGCGCGGCGAATCGACTGAATGATTCGTCCTGGCATCGAGCCGATATAGGTGCGCCGGTGACCCCGCAGCTCGGCTTCGTCACGCATCCCGCCCAGCGACATGCGCTCAAACTGTCGCCCCATCGCGCGCGCAATCGAGCGTCCCAGTGAGGTCTTGCCAACTCCCGGCGGACCAACAAAGCAAAGAATAGGACTCTTGGTATCGGGCCGCAGCTTGATCACAGCAAGAAATTCGAGGATACGCTCCTTGACGTCTTCAAGACCGTAATGATCTTCATCCAGAATCTTTCGCGCTTCGTTGAGATCGAGTTTGTCTTCAGATGATTTTCGCCAGGGCAGCTCGAGAACGTATTCCAGATAAGTGCGGATGACGTGATAATCGGGCGCGGCAGCCGGCAGTCTCTCCAGTCGCTTCAGTTCGCGCTCAGCTTCCGTTCTCACCTCGTCAGGCAAATCAGCCGTCGCCAGTCGCTCGCGCAGCAGTTCAGCTTCCGCCTGTTCGCCGCCTTCGTCATCGCCAAGCTCCTTTTGAATGGCTTTCATTTGCTGGCGCAGAACGTAGTCGCGCTGGGCCTTGTCCATTTCCCCCTGGGCTTCGGTGGCAATCTTCGAACGCAACTGGATGATCTCCAGCTCCCGCGCGAGATAGCCATGGGCCAACCGCAACAGCTCATCGGCCGAGTTGGCTTCGAGCATCTTCTGCTCCTGCTCGACGCCTAGATTGAGGATTGAGCCCAAAAAGTAAGCCAGTCGAACCGGCTCCACTGAACCAAGCATGGCCACCCGGACTTCAGGCGGCACTCCCGGCAAGAGCGCCAGCGCCTCCTGCACCATCGCCTGAACATTCCGCTTTGTGGCTTCTACTTCTTCCGGATCTTTTATCTCAACTTCCGGCAGGATCTGGACCACGGCGCGCAGGTAAGGATCTTCCTGTTTCCATTCAACGATCTTAATCCGCTCTGTGCCCTGAGCGATGATGTGCATCGTTTGCTCGATGCGCTCCATCCGCTTGATCATTGTCAGGGTGCCAACCTCATAAAGATCGGCGGGCCGGGCATCCTGGGTATTGGTGTTTGTGGCGTCAGCGCGAACAGTGATACAGGCCAACAATTTTTCCGGCGTAGCCAGCGCCGCTTCAACCGCAGCAACAGAGCGCGGGCGGCCCACCGCCAGCGGCACGACAGTCTCAGGAAAGAGCGTCGTATTTTGCAGAGCCAGAACCGGAATCTCGAATGGCTGGCCCGGCAGACGAGTCACGGCAGGCTGGTCCTCATTCACAGGCGTCTGCCCGGAGTTCTGAACCGCCGCCGTGGAGTCTGTTTTTTCCGGGGTTTCTGCCATGGTTCTTAATCTCTCAGCGTCACTGAATGCTCGAACTGGTTCTTCCGTCCTCCGCCTACCTGCAATGTAGCGTCACGATCAAAAAGCCATCATGATAATCGTGGGCGAGCGACGCTTCCTCGATCGGGCAGGGAAACTGAATCGTCTTCTCAAAGCGACTGTAAGTGATCTCCATCTGCTGATAGCTGTACCCCTCTTTGAAAAAAGTGTCCCGCCGGCAACCGCGGATCCGCAAACTTGACTGGTCGAGCACAAGCTCGAGTTCGTCAGCACGCACCCCCGCTAAATCCACTTTCACGATCCAGGCATCGCCGCTGCGGTAGACGTCGGCGGCTGGATTCCACAAACGCCCCGAAGGTCTGACGCGGTGGGCGACGGTCAACAAAGAAAACTCGCGACTTGGTTTTGCCATAAACTTAAATTAATTAGATGGCTACAGCATAAGGGAATTTTCAAAGCCGTCAAAGGGGAGATAGACGTGTATTCACAGATTCCGCAGATTACGCCGATTAAACCAGAGCAACTGAGTTCCGTGCTCTATTTAATCTGTGTAATCTGCGGAATCTGCGGATGGCTGTTTTCTTAAGCGTCTAGCGGGGAGCAACTTCAACTTCTGCGATTAATTGCACTCGCGATGTTATGTCAAGCGTGCCAACTTCGATCGGCGTGGATGCGGCAACCCCGGCACGCATGCTTTGCAACTGGTCACTGGCCTCGTAAACTGGCCGCGGCCGCTGAACGCCCTCTTCCTGCACTTCCACGACGCGAACAACCTTCCCGCCGAGAGCCTGCGCGATTATCTGGGCCTTGTTAACCGCTTCACGAGTTGCGTCAGCGAGTGCTTGATCTTTTGCGGGCCGATCTTTTCTTAGAGTAAATGAGATGCTTCCCACATCGTTGGCCCCGGCCTGGCTGGCGGCATCGATGACAGCCCCCACTTTTGTGAGGTCGGAAAGAATTACAGTTACGCTGTTACGCGCCTCGTAACCGGTGATTGTCGGCGGAACACCTTCTTTGTAAACGCGTTGCGGTTGCAGGCTGTAGCCGCTGGTCTTTATTTCAGCGCCTGCACCTGCCGCACTCTTGAGTGCTCGCACCACCGCATCGCTCTTGTTCGCATTATCCTGTTGTGCATCCAGCGCGCGTTTGGCCTGGCTGACGACTGAGATTGAAAGAGTGGCGGTGTCCGGTTGCGCCTGAACTATCGAGTCTCCAGTCACCCAAACTTTGGTGAAACCTTTTGACGCGTTTTGATTTTCTCCGGAGCCGCCCTGGCCGAAAGGGCGCATCGTTCGCACCTCAAACGGAGTGCCCTCCATGAAAGTGGTCATGACATCGCTTTTGGTTTCACCCACGGCCTCAACTTCATTAGCTTCAGCAAACCATTTTTCACTTTGAAAACGCTGAGCATTGAGGATGAGATATTTCTGATTCCCCGAAACAATCACCCAGCCCCCCGCCTCCACCGTTCTTTGCAATCGCCCGCGAACGGTGATCTCGGTTGCGGTAGCGACGCCGGCCAAAACGGTAACCAGCGCCAGCGCGCCCAAAATCTTTATTAATTTCCTGATCATAACTCCTCTTTTCCTTGAACCTTATTTTTGTTCTTCGAACTTCGGTTTGTAGAACATTGCCCGGCAATATAAGAACGGGCCCGCCTCTGGTTCTTGCGGTTAGACGGGTTTATCTTCGTCGCCATCTTTGCCTATAGCTTCAACCGGACAGCAGAGCAGGGCTTCTTCACACGCCGCACGCTCTTCCTCGTCTACCGGCTGTTTGAAGACAAACGAATAACTATGCGCGTCGGAGCGCCGGAAGTTTTCAGGCGCCGTATCGCGACATACATCGCAATCTATGCAGGAGGAATCGACGTAATAAGCGCCGTTTACATTCTCCTTCACGCGATCGTTTCGATCAGCCAATCAATTCTCCGAAGACAAATAAAGAGGGCAAAGCCGAGCAACTGGAAGTAGAACACTTAACCGCGACTATACAAACCTGATGAATCAACAAGCAAGTAGCGAAGTGCTTCACGCGGAAGCGGGAGGTTTGTTTCTGGAGCGTGCGTCGGCTAGATTGTTCGCAGCGACTAAGGCTTAAGCCCGGTTTTGAACGCGATTAGTAAAGTTTCTATGAACGCAACGGATCACGAAACTCCCGATGCTAATAAGGTCATTCAAGGCTTGTGGATCGGTCCTGGACTTTCCGTGATGGAACAGTTGTCGATCACATCATTCTTGAGAAATGGGCATGAGTATCATCTATATGTTTACGATGCGGTGAAGAATATCCCGGTCGGAACCGTTATCAAACAAGCCAATGAGATATTACCGGCTTCGCGCATATTCCAGTACAAGGATCGTCCAAGTTATGCGGGTTTCGCCAACCTTTTCCGCTACAAGCTGTTATTAGAACGCGGCGGGTGGTGGGCCGATCTTGACACTATTTGTCTTAGGCCATTTGATTTTTCCACGCAGTACGTTTTCGCCAGCGAGATGAATCAGGGACTTGAAATTGTTAGCAGCGGCATTATCAAAGCTCCCGTTGGAAGCAAACTGATGGACTATGCGGTTGGAGTTTGCCAGGCGAAAGACCCCAAGCGTCTGGTTTGGGGAGAGACTGGTCCAAGACTGATGGCCGAAGCCGTAAAGAAATACAACCTGGAGAATTACAAGCAACCGTACTACATTTTTTGTCCGATTGCGCAATGGCATAAAGTCCTGGAGCCTTACGTTGCGGGAATACACGGACAGGCTTATGCAATTCATCTTTGGAACGAAATGTGGCGACTTACGAATCAGAATAAGAATGCATCCTATCACCCGAACTGCATTTATGAGCAGCTCAAGAGAAAGTATTTGGCGACCCCAAACCTGGCTGAAGGCATTTAGATACTCGATAGCGTTGCTAAGCGTGACTCGCTAAGTTTCTCTGGCTTAACCATTTTTCAGAAGCCTTGATACGGAAAACGTTAGCGGTTAAGCTAACCGTTTTCATGGTATGCGATGACTTTTCCCGGTGTCGCGCTCGTGGGCGCTCGGCGCTAACGTTTCAATGACCATTCTTTCGCTGGAGTTAATCTTCGATTTTGAGAATCGCACTTTGTAAAAGTCATTTTGCCGGGCCAGTTAGTGGGGCGGATGAAACCGTGCTCAGTTACGCGGTGCATTTACACCAGAGCGGACACGATGTAACTGTCGTCTTGCTTTACTCCCCGACCTCGGACGATCCCTACCTGCGCCGTATGCGAGAGGTTGGCATACCAGTCAGCTGTATTATTTCGCGATCATTTTTCTTCGCCATGATGCGCGTGTTGCGAAACTTGTTATCCGCCGTTTTCATCTTTCTTTTCCTGCTGAAGGGAGTCCCGGAGCGATTAGGCAAGTTCTGGCAAGTCGCGCTGGACCTCATCTCTCGGCGTCACTATCGCGACTGTGTTTCCTATTTCGCCGCGACCCGGCCGGATCTTCTTCATGTATTTACGCCGGATACTGGTGCGGCCCTGATGATCCGCGCAGGTCACGGATTGGGCATTCCCGTTCTGTATCACGAACTGGGAACGCCCTATCACATGCCAATGCTGAAAAATTATTATCGCCGGCTGGAAAAAGTGCTGCCGTTCTGTGATGAAGTTGCAGCTTTGTCGCCACAGTTGGCCGCTGATTGGTCAAGGAGACTCCGGTTTCTTGAATCAGTCTCAGTGCTTCCGCTCATAATCGAGAGTTGTAATCCACTCAATCTTGGGCCGCAGATCCGGTCGAACGAAATTGTATTTGGCTTCGCCGCTCGCCTTGAGCAAGGCAAAGGTCCGCTGGTGCTCTTGAACGCGCTCGCCCGCTTGAATCGAGAACGGTTTTTGGGAATCGCGAGAATAGCCGGAGTCGGACCGCAACTTTTGGAAGTCAAAGCACGTGCCCGCCAGTTGGAGCTCGGCGAAGCATGTGAGTTTGTCGGTTACTACACTGATACTCTCGGGCGCAGCAGCTTCCTGAGCAGTCTCGACGTCTTCGTCCTGCCATCGCTGGCCGAAGGAACGCCCAACAGCATCATTGAAGCGATGACTCATGGCCTGCCCATTATTGCCTCAGCGGTGGGAGGAATTCCCGATTTGCTCTCCGAAGAGTCGGGCATTCTGGTTCCGCCCGGCGATGATGTGGCGCTGGCCCAGGCAATGGAGCGGTTGGCTTCTGATCCGGATTTGCGCGCCCGGATGGGGAGGGCAGCGCGGGAAAGATATCTTGATCTTTTTTCCCCCGAGGCCGTGTTACCTGTTCTCAGAAACACTTACCTGCGTCTGGCTTCGCGAACGCCCCCTGCGACGGCTTCAGCGGAACGAGTCGCGCATCCGTGGGAGGTCGCCCCGGAGTTCTAAGGATGCGTCATTGCTTCCGGCTTTACGTATTTATCGAAATCCTCTCCGCTCAGGAAACCAAGCTCAACGACGGAATCACGTAAGCTGATCCCTTTCTTGTGCGCGTTCTTTGCCACCTGCGCGGCCTTGTCGTACCCGATGTGGGGATTCAACGCCGTCACCAGCATTAGAGAGTTTTTCAAATTTTCGCTTATCTGTTCTCGATTAAGCTCGATTCCGTTGATGCAATACTCAACAAAGCCATATGACGCATCGTGCAGCAAACGGATCGAGTGTAGCAGGTTGTGAATCATTACCGGCTTGTAGACGTTCAACTCGAAGTTACCCTGCGAGCCGGCGAAAGTGATGGCCACGTCATTGCCAAACACTTGCACGGCCACCATCGTCATCGCTTCGCTTTGAGTTGGGTTGACTTTCCCCGGCATGATCGACGAACCAGGTTCATTTTCGGGCAGAATCAGTTCCCCCAAACCGCAGCGGGGACCGGAAGCGAGCCAGCGAATGTCGTTGGCAATCTTCATCAGTGAACCGGCAAGCGTCTTTAGTACGCCGCTCGCGAAGACGATTTCATCGTGGGCCGAGAGCGCGGCAAACTTGTTTGGATGCGACCTAAAAGGCAGACCAGTAAGCTCGGCGATCTTTTTTGCAGCTCGTTCGCCAAACTCCGGATGCGAGTTCAGGCCTGTACCGACAGCGGTGCCCCCAATCGCCAGGTCTAACAAGCCAGGTTCGGCCAATTTTAGCCGTTCGATATCGCGCTCGAGCAAGTTGGCCCAACCTGACATTTCCTGGCCCACAGTCAAAGGAGTGGCGTCCTGGAGATGCGTGCGGCCAATCTTTACCACGTCCTTAAACTCCCTGGCCTTCGCATCAATCGCGTCGTGGACCTTCTGGATTGCAGTAATCAGCTTCTGCCACTCTTCGGCGGCAGCGATATACATCGCAGTGGGAAAAGTGTCGTTAGAAGACTGCGACATGTTCACATCGTCGTTGGGGTGGACTGGCTTCTTGCTTCCCAACACGCCACCGGCAATCTCGATCGCCCGATTCGAGATCACTTCGTTGGCATTCATGTTGGTCTGGGTGCCGCTGCCGGTTTGCCAGATCCGCAGCGGAAAGTGCTCGTCGAGTTTGCCGGTAACAACTTCGTCGGCAGCTTGTTCGATGAGTTTTAGCTTCTCGGTGGGAAGTTTGCCCAAGTCTGTGTTCACCAGGGCCGCGGCCTTCTTGAGTATGCCCAGGGCGCGAATCATCGCGCGCGGCATCTTGTCGTCGCCAATATCGAAGTGGAGCAGGCTGCGCTGAGTTTGCGCGCCCCAGTACTTATCAGCGGGCACTTCAATTTCGCCCATCGAGTCGGTTTCAACTCGAAAGCCTGATGTTTGTTTTAGTTTTTCCTGGGACATTATTTTTGGAATGGATATTGTCAGGTGGGGATTTGCTACGAACAACCCCCCGCTCACCAACTGATTGTACACCGCTTTAGGGCCGGAACTTTAACACCAAACAGGGCCTTGACCTTGTCAATTCGCGCTGGCCTGCTATAGCATTTCCGCCATCCCCCCGTCACAAATTTCTTGTAGGTTTCCTGGATACGGTCATGTCGATTTCCCCAAGTCCCCCTCGTCAAGATCAGCGTGCGCTCATTCTTGTTGTTGAGCGCAATCCAATGGTGCAGCGTTTGGAGCGGTTTTTTCTGGAACAGGCGGGTTACACGGTCGAGTTTACGAGAGACGGTCTAACCGCCCTCGCCCGGGTGCAGGAACTGCACCCAAAAATTCTCGTTACCGAGATCCTGGTGCCCAAACTAGATGGGCTAAGCCTTTGCCGTACCATTAAAGACAATTGTGAAACGAGCGATATTTTGGTCCTGATTTTTAGCCACTTGCACGCTGAAGATCGTGCCATCGAAGCTGGCGCCGACGCTTTCCTCACTAAGCCGCTTGAAGAAGAGATGTTAATTACAACTCTGGAGAAACTTCTAGCTCTACGACAACAATCAGCGGGAGACGGGAATTGATGGCGGAAAAAATTCCGACAGGATCTATTGGACTCGACGAGGTGCTAGGGGGCGGAGTTCCGGCAAACACCATCAGCGTAATCATGGGTGCTCCCGGCACCGGCAAAACCATTCTTGCCGAGCAACTTGCCTTCGCCAATGCCACGCCGGATTCCCCGGTGCTATACCTGACAACCCTTTCCGAGCCACTTGAGAAATTCATCGCGCATGGCCAGACTCATGGTTTCTTCGACCCTGCAAAAGTAGGAGTGTCAGTTTTCTATGAAGACCTCGGTCTCATGGTGCGAGAATCGGGAATCGAAAAGTTGCCGGAAATTGTAGCGGAACTGTTCGTTGACCGTCGCCCCAGATTTGTTTTCATAGACTCGTTTAAGGCCCTAAATGAACTACTTGTGACGCCTCAGGACCGGCGCACTGTCGTCTACGATCTGGCGAGCGTGCTTTCTTCATACCAGTGTACGAGTTTTCTGATAGGCGAGTATGCTCACGAGATGATGACTGAGTTGCCGGAGTTTGCTATTGCCGACGGGGTGATTCAATTAATCAAACACTCCACCAATGTGAGACAGCAACGCTTCCTTAGGGTAGAGAAGCTGCGCGGCTCCAACTCGATACCCGGCCTTCATGCTTTTTCTATAACTACGGCAGGGGTGGAAGTCTCTCCGCGACTGTTGACGCCGGCGGTTTCGCCTGACTATACGGCACGCGTCGAGCGGATAAACACCGGGATTTCCGGGCTGGATGCAATGATTGCCGGGGGTTTCTGGCGCGGCAGCACCACCCTGGTTGCCGGCCCAACCGGCTCTGGGAAAACATTAATCGGCCTCCATTTTGCCCGCGAAGGCACAGCGAAGGGTGAATCAAGCCTTTTCGTCGGCTTCCAGGAAAATCCAACTCAACTGGCACGCGTGATGCAGAATTTCGGCTGGGAAACCCAGAAGCTGATGACCGGCGGAAACTTCGAACTGATGTATTACTCTCCGGTCGAACTACAGCTCGATACTGTCGCCAGCGAATTGTTCCGGCGCGTGCGTGAAGGGCAAGTCAAGCGCGTGGTCATTGATGCGTTAGGCGACCTGGAGCGAGGCAGCATTGACAGCGAGCGATTCTCGGACTTCATCTATGCCCTTACCCAATGGTTTGCAGCAAAAAATGTAACCTGTTTGATGACCTACGAGATGAGCAATCTTTTCGAAATAGAAGGAATCAGCAAAAACGATGTTTCAAATCTGAGCGACAACGTCTTATTGCTTCGATTTAGACAAGGCACTGAAATGCAGCGTACGCTGCGCGTATTGAAGACGCGTGGCAGCGCTCACGACAATCGCGAGCATGAACTGGAAATCACCAACAAAGGCGTCGTGGTAAAGAAAGCGAAGAAGTAGAAGTTAGTCATGATCGAACCCGGGCTTGTAAAGAAAAAACCCTACCAGCGGTTAGCCGAGATTAACCGCGCCATCACCTCTTCACTAAACTTCGACGAAGTTCTGGATCTCATTGTAGAAAACGCCGCCCAGTTGGTGGGAACGCAAGTTTGCTTGCTCCTGCTTGTTGACCCGGATGAGAATCTGCGCATTCGTGCAGCCAGCGGAGTTTCTGAGGACCTGGTAAGACAGTTCTCTGGACGGATGGAAGAAGATGTGCTCACAAACTTACGAACATCGCTTGACATTGGAGCGGGCCAGACGCTGATTACGGTTCCGGTGATTGCAAAAAAGTTGCTTAATGGGTTGTTGGTTGTAACGCGCGAAACTCCGCTCACCCCTGATGAACATTGGCAGTTGTCTGCTCTTGCCGACCAGGCGGCAATCGCGTTGCGCAACGCGCGCCTTTACGAAATTGAGTTGGCTGAAGCGCGAGATGCGTCGGAAATTGCGCGAAACTTGTTAGCTTCGATAGTCGAATCATCGCAGGATGCAATTATCAGTAAAGATCTCAACGGCATAATCAATAGTTGGAACAAAGGAGCGGAGCGTATCTTTGGTTTCGAAGCGGCCGAAGTTATCGGCCAACCCATCACTATCCTTATTCCCCCCCATCTCCAAAACGAGGAAGGCCTGATACTTGAGCGAATACGGCGTGGGGAACGGATAGAGCATTTCGACACTATCAGACGTCGCAAAGATGGAGGCCTCATCAATATATCGCTGACGATTTCGCCAATAAAGAACGAGCGTGGCCAAGTGGTCGGCGCGTCAAAGATCGCTCGCGATATTACCGAGCGGGAGCAGGCGCAGCGCGAAATACGTTTCCAGGCGAACCTGCTCGACGCGGTCGAACAAGCAGTTATTGCGACCGATCTAACCGGGACGATCATCTACTGGAACTCGTTTGCCGAAAAACTCTATGGGTGGCCGGCAGCGGAGGCGCTGGGGTCAAACATTCTCGAAATTACTCCAACCAAACTATTGCGTAATCAGGCTCAGGAAATTCTTTTGAGTTTGCAAAAGGGACAGGGCTGGTCCGGCGAATTCATAGTGCAAAGACGGGATGGTTCCGAGTTTCCAGCAATGGTCACCGACTCACCTATCTTCAGTGAGCAGGGCGAATTGATTGGCATTGTGGGCGTGTCGGTGGACAACACGGAGCGCCGTCGAGCGGAAGAAGAGCGCGAACAACTTCTCACGAGCGAGCGTGAGGCCCGGGCAGAGGCTGAAGCAGCCAACCGCTTGAAAGATGAGTTCCTGGCCACCTTGTCGCATGAATTGAGGAATCCACTGAACGTAGTAATTGGTTATGCTGAAATCCTCCGTCGCGGTGACGAACCGCCAAAACCGGAGTTCGTAATCAAGGCCGCGGATGTGATCCGGCGGAATGCTCTCGCGCAGTCACATCTGGTCTCCGATTTGTTGGACCTTTCGCGCCTGCAAATGCGCAAGCTTTCACTTAATCGCCAGCCTGTTTCGCTGTCTACTGTGATGAGCGATGCGATAGAGACGGTCAGAGCGGAAGCGTCGGCAAAGGGAGTTTCACTGAACGTGGATCTGCAAACCCAAATTCTCGTGGTTGATGGCGACCCTACTCGATTGGGTCAGATCGCCTGGAATTTGTTGAATAATTCTCTGAAATTCACACCAGCCGGCGGTCACATAGAGGTAGTTTTGAGCGAAGATGGGAATGACGCCAGGCTGGTGGTTAAGGATAGCGGGCAGGGTATTTCAGAGGAGTTTCTTCCGCACGTATTCGAAATCTTTCGCCAGGGCGATGCCAGCAGCGTGAGAAGACAGGGCGGCATGGGAATAGGCCTCGCGCTCGTTAAGCAACTGGTTGAGCTCCACGGTGGCCGCATTGTCGCCGAGTCTGCGGGGATTGGCGGCGGCGCTCAATTCACGGTCTGGATTCCGTTGCATAAGTTGGCCTTTTCGCCCAGTTCGGAAAAGACGGGCGGCACCGGCGCGCTCGGAAACAAGTTCATTCTGGTAGTAGACGATTCGCGTGAGACTACTGAAATGCTAGGCAAGCTTTTGGAATTGGAAGGCGCTTTCGTCGAGACGGCGCGTAGCGGCGCTGAAGCTTTGCAGATCTCAAAAGCAAAAAGATTTGATCTGGTAATCTCGGATATCTCGATGCCGGAGATGGATGGATACCAGCTACTGAACGAACTCCGTAAACTGCCGGAAATGGCGGATGTCCCTGCCGTGGCTTTAACCGGCTACGGTCGCAATACTGACGTAAAGCGGACCCGCGACGAAGGCTTTGCTGAACATCTAACCAAGCCGCTCGATCTCGATCGACTGCTTCAGATTGTAAGGAAGTTGACGGAATAGCTCCTCGTGTTCCTGTAAAAGCAAACTGTTGGTTTGCGGCGTAAGAGGTGAAGAACCGCTCCCTACCTTTGTCAGTCAGCCTCTATTGGTGCTCCTGATTCTTTCCACGCTTTCCAACCGCCGGCCATTGAGAAGACATTCGTGTAGCCCATCTGTTGCAGCACATCAGCAGCGAGGGCTGAGCGAAAGCCGCCGCCACAGTAAAGAATCAGCTCCGTGGATTTGTCCGGCACCTTTTCCTCAATGTCGCGCTCGATGATGCCTTTGCCCAGGTGTTCCGCGCCGGCACCGTGGGCCGCTTGCCATTCGTTGTCTTCACGAACGTCGATTAACCTGGCATCCGGATTCTGAGTGAGTCTGGTCCTTGTTTCTTCAACCGTGACCTCTTTAATGCGAGTCTTGGCGTCATTTACGATCTTCAAAAATCCTTCAGAGTGTTTCATTGGATGTTTTCCCGGGTAGTCGGTTAGTTTCTGAGTTAGAAGTCACTACAGAACCGAGCGCGGTAGCGCCGGATGCTGGAATCAACCTGTTTTCGAAGGCAGGTTGCCGCGCACGTCAAACAAGCTGGCTGCTTATATTCGCCCCGAATTGGATGAAATACCAGCAAATGATTATAATGCCCGTCATTCAGGAAAGCATTCAAAACGGCATGAGATGACGAGCATTGTGAGGGCAGGCTTTTCTAATCCCTCACAACTCATTACTTATCACTGTCTTCAGGAGAGGAACTCTAACAATTGGCTAACGAACAGTTTGACGTAACGATTATTGGTAGCGGGCCGGGTGGTTATGTGGCGGCGATACGCGCGGGCCAGCTTGGCCTGAAGACCGCGATGATTGAAAAGGACACGCGACTCGGCGGCACCTGCACCTTGCGTGGCTGCATTCCCACCAAGCAGATGCTGATGTCGGCTCACGTCTACGAGCAGATGCAGCACGCGGCGGATTTCGGCGTGCAAGCGACCGGTATTCAATTGGCGTTCGCTGATGTGCAAAAGCGCAAAGACAAAGTTGTACTGAAGAACACCAAAGGCATCGAATACCTGATGAAGAAAAATAAAGTGACGGTATTCAAAGGCACGGGAAAACTCGCGCTGCCGGGAAAGGTGGAAGTCACCGGCGCTGATGGCAAGAAGCAAACTCTCGAAACTAAGAACATCATCATCGCCACCGGCTCGGTGGTTCGTCCCATACCTGGTTTTGAAACCGACGGTGTGCATGTCGTAAACAGCGATCACATTCTCGAACTCAAAGATGTTCCGAAGTCGCTGATTGTGATGGGCTGCGGCGCAGTGGGTGTGGAGTTCGCTTCCGTGTACTCGCGATTCGGCGCTGAGACAACCGTAGTCGAGCTGCTTCCAAGGATAGTCCCGCTCGAGGACGAAGAGGTTTCGAAGGAGTTGGAAAAGTCGTTTCGCAAACGCGGTATCAAGTCGCAGTTGGATACCAAACTCGAGAAACTGGAGAAGACTGCCACGGGTGTTCGCGTCACGGGGAAGACTTCAAAGGGCGAAGCAGTTAGTCTTGAAGCCGAGATGCTGCTGGTTGCTGTTGGCCGTATGCCTTTCACCGAAGGACTCGGCCTTGAAGGCACGAAGATCAAAGTCGAAAAGGGATTTGTCCAGGTTGACGAGTTTCAGCAAACGGCGGAGAAGGGTGTTTACGCTATCGGCGATGTAGTGCCGACGCCGTTGCTCGCGCATCTTGCGTCGAAGGAAGGCATCGTTGCAGTGGAACACATGGCGGGACAAAAAGATGTGCGCCCGATCAATCTTCGCTTAGTGCCAAACTGCACCTATTGCGATCCGGAAGTCGCTTCAGTTGGGCTGACCGAGGCCAAAGCGAAGGAGCAGGGTTACGATGTGAAGGTCGGGAAGTTTCCCTTTTCCGCTTCGGGCAAGGCGAGAATTCTCGGCGAGGAAGAAGGCTTTGTGAAGGTTGTCAGCGAAGGCAAGTATGACGAAATACTCGGCGTACACATCATTGGCCCACACGCGACTGAGTTAATTGCCGAAGCTTGTGTCGCAATGCAGCTAGAATCGACAGCGGAAGAGCTGGGCAGAACAATGCACGCGCATCCGACGGTTTCTGAAGCGGTGATGGAAGCAGCGGAAGGCGTGCATGGCCTGGCAGTGCATATTTAGTTACGGATGGACAGTTTCAAGTTGATCAAACCGCAAAGAACGCAAAGCATGATGCAAAGTTACGCAAAGGCTTCTTCGCGCGTCTTGGCGGGGACTTCTTTGCGCACTTTGCGGTTATAGGACTATGGAAGAGACATCTGAGCAAAAGCCGAAGCTGGAAAACAAGGATCGTCGTCGCAGGCACGGCCCGCGCCGCCCGCGTTTTGAGATGCGAGTGAGCACTAAGTATGCGCCGCGCAAGCCGGTTGATGGGAAACCGCTCTCGTGCACCTTCGAAACCAGTCTCAAGCCTGAGCAGATGCTCGAGCTTTATCGTTACTTAAAACTTACGCGGTTGGTGGAAGAGCGCCTGGTCAATCTATACCGCCAGACAAAAGTTGTCGGTGGCGTTTTCCGTTCGCTGGGCCAGGAAGCAACTGCGGTCGGTAGTGCTTACGCCCTGCAGCCGAAAGATTTTGTGACGCCTTTGATTCGCGATCTCGGTGCCGTGCTGGTGAAAGGCATTCGCCCGCGCGACATCTTTGCGCAGTACATGGCCAAGGCCTGGGGACCTTCAGGCGGACGCGATTTGAATATTCACTTTGGCGACATGGAGAAGGGCTTCATTGGTCCCATCTCGCATCTCGGCGACATGATTCCGGTGATGACCGGCGTGTTGCTCGCCGCGCGCATGCAAAAGAAGCGCACCGTCGCGGTAGCCTATATCGGCGATGGCGGCATGAGCACGGGCGCATTTCACGAAGGACTAAACTTCGCAGCAGTCCAACGTCTCCCGTTAATTGTGATCGCCGAATACAATCATTACGCCTACTCAACTCCTACCAGCTTGCAAACCGCGGTGAGTGATCTTGCGGAGAAGGCCGCCGGCTATAACATTCCTGCTTCAATTGTTGACGGCAACGATGTGGTAGCGTGCTATGAGGTAACCAGGCGCGCGGCGGAATTTGCGCGCCGTGGTGGTGGCGCCGTTTTGATTGAAGCAAAGACGTACCGGCGCAAGGGCCACGCGGAACACGACGATCAGCGTTACGTTCCTACCGGGGAAATTGAGTGGTGGGAAAAGAACAACGATCCAATCGATCGTTATGAGCGGTACCTTGTCGAGCGAGGGTTGGCAGATGCCGCGAAGTTGGAGGAGATTACGGCCGGTGTGTTGAGCGAGACTGAAGAAGATTGCGCCTGGGCCGAGTCGTCGCCAATGCCTGATGCGGAACAAGCCGCCTATGGAGTTTTCGATAACAGCATTGTGCCGCCGGCATTCCGGCCGGAAGTTTTGAAAAACTAACGATCGCACATCAGACGGCACAGCCGGGAATACGAAGCAAACAACACCAGGTTCATGTCAACCGTTACCAAAAAAGAGCACAAGTCAGCGCGCCCTGAGCGAGGTGGGCAGGCGACACTGGTTGAAGCAATTCGCCAGGGCATCTGGGAAGAGATGGAGCGCGATCCGACAGTTTTCGTTATTGGCGAAGACGTTGGCGCTTATGGTGGCGCCTTTAAAGTGACGGATGGGCTCATTGATGAGTTTGGAAATGGCCGTGTTATTGACACGCCTATTTCGGAGGCGGCGATTGTGGGCGCGGCGTGCGGCGCGGGACTCATGGGAATGCGGGCGGTTGCCGAGTTCCAGTTTATTGATTTCATTTCGGCCGGCTTTGATCTGTTGACTAATTACGCAGCGAAGTGTCGTTACCGCTGGGGCGCGAATATCCCAGCCGTGTTTCGTGGTCCATGTGGCTCAGGCGTACGCTCGGGACCGTTTCATTCCCTGAACGCCGAGGCGTTTTTCCTGAATACGGCAGGCCTGAAGATCGTCGAACCTTCGACCGCTTACGACGCGAAGGGACTGATCAAAGCCGCCATCCGCGATCCCGACCCGGTATTATATTTTGAACACAAGAAGCTCTATCGCTTGCCGCGTCTCCGCGAAGAATTGCCGGCTGACGATTACATTGTAGAGATAGGCAAGGCGCGTACGGCGCGCGAGGGCCGCGATCTTTCAATCATCACCTTCGGAGCGATGGTGCTGACGGCGCTTGACGCAGCCGAAGAGTTGGAGAAGGAAGGTCTGGACATCGAAGTGATCGATCTGCGCACGCTTGCTCCTCTGGACCGCCCGGCGATCCTGGCGAGCGTTAAGAAGACGAGCAAGGCAATCGTGTTACACGAGGCCTCACGCACGGGCGGCATTGGCGGGGAGATCGCCGCAATCATTGCCGAGGAAGCGTTTGAATGGCTGGATGCGCCGGTGCTGCGGGTTGCTTCTATTGACACGCCCGTGCCCTACTCGCCACCGTTGGAAGATTACTATTTGCCGCAGACAAAAGATGTGTTGGATGCGGCCCGGAAGCTTGCTGCTTATTGATCTTATATCTCAAATCTGAGATCTGAGATCAAAAGCGAGAAGTCAGAAGACAGAAGTCGAAAGGAGATGAGCGATGCCAAAATTTCTAATTGAGCGAGAGATTCCCGGGGCCGGAAACTTGTCGCAGCAGGAGCTACAGGGGATTTCGCAGACGTCATGTGTAGTGCTGCAAAAATTGGGTCCGCAAATTCAGTGGCTGCAAAGCTACGTCACGGGCGACAAGGTTTACTGCGTTTATATCGCTCCCAACGAAGAGCTGATTCGTGAGCACGCCCGCCAGGGTGGCTTTCCGGCGAATCGAGTTTCGGAAATCAAGTCGGTGATCGATCCGACTACCGCTGAGCAATCAGCAGTCAGCAGTCAGCAGTCAGCAACCGGCTGATGGGAAAACAGCCATTAGTCAATTAACGAGATGCGAGCGAACCGAGCCCACAGCGGATAGAAAAACATCCGCCGGGGACCCCGCCACGCCCGCGGTCCCAGTATTTTGGAGAATGTATGGCAACAGAAGTTGTAATGCCGCAGATGGGGGAGTCCATCGCCGAAGGCACGATCACGAAGTGGCTGAAGCAGGTCGGCGATCGCGTTGAGCGAGATGAGCCGCTGTTCGAGATTTCAACCGACAAAGTTGACGCAGAAATTCCGTCGCCTGCCGCCGGCACCTTAACCGAGATCCGTTTCAAAGAAGGTGACACGGTTGAAATAAACACAACGGTTGCCGTTCTCGATGGCGGCGCAGCCGGCTCCGTTCAGCCTGCCAGCGCTTCGGCTCCGGCTAAAGTTGAAGCAGCGGTTGAGCAGGAAAAACCTGCCGCGAAGCCGGCGGAAGTTCCGGCGTCGCCTTCAGTTCAACCGCCGCCTGCCACCTCTCCGGCTCAGGAAGAAGCGAGCGCGGCCACCGGCGCCGAGGTTAAGGAAACCCAGTCACCCCAACCCGCGCCGGCAAAGTCTGCGGAATCAAAAAAGACTCTTCCGGATTCTGCGCGCGCGGAAACTACTCAATCACCTTCGCGAGCAGCAGTGCAAGACACTGGCAACGGTGGCAGCGCGGCCGCCACCGCTGAAGAATTGCGCCGGACAAAGTCGAGCCCGCTGGTTCGCAAGATTGCCCAGGAGCATGGAGTTGATATTGCCAGGCTGGAGGGAACCGGTCTGAGCGGCCGGGTAACGAAAAACGACATTCTTAGTTTTATCGAATCCGGCGCACCCGCAGGTGCCACTGCTGCGTCCGCAGCCAGTCCTGCAATTCGCGAGGTCCCCGCTCCCTCAACCGTGAAACCAGCAGAAGGCGATCGGGTCGAGCAAATGACGGTCATGCGCAAGAAGATTTCTGAACACATGGTCCAGTCGCGGCGCACCTCAGCTCACGTCACCACGGTTTACGAGATTGATATGACGCGCATTGCGAAAATTCGTGAGCAACATAAAGATTCGTTCGCGGAGCGCACCGGCACGAAGCTCACCTACATGCCATTCATTTTCCAGGCGGTAAATAATGCCTTGCGCAAGTTTCCGATCTTCAACGCCCAGGTGAGCGGGGATCAGATTATCTACAAACGCGACATCAATCTCGGGATGGCTGTCGCCCTGGATGCAGGTCTGATCGTTCCGGTAATTAAGCGGGCTGACGACCTCTCCATTTCCGGACTTGCGCGAGCGGCAAACGATCTCGCCGACCGCGCTCGCACAAAGCAATTGAAGCCTGATGAGGTGGGCGGTGGAACGTTTACTATCACCAATCCCGGCGTGTTTGGTGGTTTATTCGGTACTCCCATTATTAATCAACCTCAGCTGGCGATTCTCGGCGTCGGTAAGATCGAGAAGCGAGCAAAAGTGCTGACGAGCGCTGATGGGGAAGATTACATCGCCATTCGGTGGATGGCCTATTTTGCGCTCAGCTTTGACCATCGTGTGATCGACGGCGCCGATGCGGAACGCTTTCTCGCTTACATCAAGGAACAGTTGGAGGCGGGAGAGTTTTCGTTGTAGACGACTTCAAATTGATCAAACCTCGATTCTCGAGGAACCGCGGTGATAGACCTCTAAGGGTTTGTCACCGCGATTTTCTTCCACAGGCCGGGGTTATTGCGATAGAGTGGTGATTAGATGATGAATGCTTGGAAGACCAGTTATGGCTTGACTTGGCTCTTTTAGAGGGATAAGAAGTGTCAGTTTGTTATTCACAGGCGGACAACAGTTGAAGGAAAATGTTCGTCAGACTGTAACGATGCCCCGGCTCGCCGCTGTGGTGAGCTTTCACTTTCACAAGATAAGGAGAGAGTTTCTATGGTAATCCCGAAGTTTAGATTGGTTTCGTCCCTAATCCTGGCGATCTCCCTTTTAGCCTGTGCCTCCATCGCTCTTGCTCAAGACACAACCAATACCGCGGGCGCGCGCAGCGTCGCCAGCGGCCAAAAGATGAAGATCAAAGGTGTGGTAATACGGCGTGACGCCGACACCTTTACAGTTCGAGACAACAACGGCGTGGACACGACAGTCCGCCTTGATGATCGAACCAGCGTGAAGACCAAGGGTGGTTTTCTGCGCAGTGGCGCAAACTATGCGCAAACCCAAATTCTGCGCGGTCTCAACGTTGAAGTTGAGGGCCGTGGCAATTCTTCGGGTGAACTGGCGGCCGAAAAGATTCGCTTCAACGAATCGGATCTCCGGGTAGCGCGGGCCGTTGAATCTCGCGCCGCACCGCTGGAAGACCGGGCGTCAAACACCGAGAACAAGCTGAGCCAGGTTGAACAAAATGCCCAGCGTCTCTC
>JALYSR010000321.1 GCA_030854715.1 Acidobacteriota bacterium | reverse complement strand
TTAAAAGCGGCGAAAACGCGTGGTGTTGATGTCTCGGCCCTGGCACTTGCGCTTCAGCGTAAATACGTTAATCCGTTCAGCGTGGTTGTGATGGCATTCATCGGCATGCCGCTGGCATTGGCGTTTGGGAGACGTGGCGCGCTGGTGGCGCTTTGCGTCGCTGTGGGAGTTAGCGTTGCTTACTGGGGAATTGGCGGAGGTTTTCAACAACTGGGGAACCACGGATTATTGCCGCCCGAGGTGGCGGCATGGGCGCCTCCGATCATTTTCGCTGCCGCGGGAATCTATTTTCTGTCCCGTGTTCGCACTTAGAAACAAAAAACGTCCGAGTACAAATCAGGCAGTTCAGAGGCCGCTATCATTCTCCTAGGTTCCGGTTTCCCAACTACCAATATATTCGAGCTGCTCTGCTGTTAGAGTGTCGATGGCAAGACCCAGAGCCCGCAACTTGAGGCTCGCGATTTCGGTGTCGACCTCTACTGGCAGAAGATGCACGCCCGGCTGCAGTTCACCCTTTTTCTTCACCAGATACTCTACTGAGAGCGCCTGATTGGCGAAACTCATGTCCATCACACTGGCGGGATGGCCCTCAGCCGCTGCCAGGTTAATCAGCCGACCTTCGCCCAGGACCATAACTCGATTGCCGTTTGTCTTGAGCTTGTACTCTTCGACGAAAGGTCTAACACTGAGGACTGCTTCAGACATTTCTTTAAGCGCAACGAGATTAAGTTCCAAATCGAAGTGACCGCTATTGCAAACGATTGCCCCGTCTTTCATTTGTTTGAAGTGCTGGCCGTCGATGACGTGACGATTGCCGGTAACAGTTATGAAGATGTCGCCGAGTGGCGCCGCCTCGGCAATCGGCATTACCCGGAAGCCGTCCATCACTGCCTCTACAGCCTTAATCGCATCGACTTCGGTGACAATGACGTTTGCACCCATGCCGCGCGCGCGCAGCGCCACGCCCTTACCGCACCAGCCGTAGCCAACCACAACAATATTTCTACCGGCCAGCAGAATGTTTGTGGCTCGAATGATGCCGTCGAGAGTTGATTGACCAGTGCCGTAACGGTTGTCGAAGAAATGTTTAGTCTGCGCGTCGTTGACTGCAATAGTAGGGAAGGTCAACACTCCGGCAATCTCCATTGCCTTGAGTCGCTGGATGCCGGTCGTTGTTTCTTCCGTTGAACCAATCAACTCTTTGACTTGGTCGCCGCGTTCTTTGATAAGAGTGGCAACGACGTCAGAGCCGTCATCGATAATAATTTCCGGATGGAAGTCGAGCGCGGTGCGCACATGCCGGTTGTAGGTTTCCGTCGACTCGCCTTTGATTGCATAAACTGGAATGCCCCAGTCGGAGACGAGCGATGCAGCAACATCGTCCTGAGTGGAAAGGGGATTGGAGGCTATCAAGACTGATTCCGCCCCGCCTGCCTGTAGCGCTCGGGCAAGATTCGCTGTCTCGGTTGTTATGTGAGCACATGCAACGAGCTTCACTCCCTTGAGTGGCTTTTCTTCGTTGAAGCGTTCACGAATCAATCGCAGAACAGGCATCTCCCGCTCAGCCCATTCAATTCGCTGCTTGCCTTGCTTGGCCAGGCCAATATCTTTCACGTCAAACTCGAGGGAGCGTGTTGCACTCATTACTGATTTATCCTTTTGAATTTCGTTCGTTTATAGGCGGTTCGTTTAGAAACAGGGCCGCCGGTTCAACTATCGAATGAATCAATTTGCTTCAGACTATTTAAATTTTCAGGAGACTAAACTCCGGCAGCATTGCGAAGTGATTCCGCCTTGTCAGCCTTTTCCCAACTGAAACCGTTTTCTTCTCGACCGAAATGGCCGTACGCGGCCGTCGCCTTATAAATGGGACGGCGAAGATTCAACTCTTCGATAATCCCGCGCGGCGTCAGCTCAAAATTATCGCGCACGAGCTTCTCCAACTGCCTCTCAGTGAGTCGGCTGGTGCCCTTGGTATCAACCATAACTGAAACTGGCTCAGCGACACCGATCGCATAAGCGAGTTGAACGAGACATTTGTCAGCCAGCCCGGCGGCAACAATGTTCTTCGCCACATAACGAGCCATGTAGGCAGCCGAGCGATCAACCTTCGTCGGATCTTTTCCTGAAAAGGCGCCGCCACCGTGGGGCGCATAGCCGCCGTAAGTGTCGACAATGATCTTGCGTCCAGTCAGACCGGCATCGCCTTGCGGTCCTCCCGTCACAAACCGGCCCGTGGGATTGATGTGAAGCTTGGTGTCCTGGTCGAGTAGTTCTGAAGAGACTGTCTTGCGGATAACCTTTTCTTCGATTTCGGCACGCAGTTGTTCGTTCGTTACATTAGGATCGTGCTGAGAAGAGATGACGATTGCCGATGCACGAAATGGACGGCCATCTCGATACTCGATCGTAACCTGCGATTTGCCATCAGGCCGCAAGTAGGGAAGCTCTCCTGTTTTCCGAGCCTCGGAAAGCCGCCGGGCGAGCAAGTGGGCCAACTGGATTGGCAGGGGCATCAATTCAGGAGTTTCATTGCAGGCAAATCCGAACATTAAACCCTGGTCGCCGGCGCCACCCGTGTCGACGCCCATTGCGATGTCCGGCGACTGTCGATCAATCGCCGACAGCACACTGCAAGTGTCACAATCAAACCCAAACTTTCCCCTGGTGTAGCCAATCTCACGGATCGTTTCGCGGGCGACCTTGCCGTAATCAATTGTTGCCTTGGTCGTTATTTCACCGGCCATTACAACCAGTCCGGTGGTAACCAAAGTCTCACAAGCCACGCGTGCTGTTGGGTCCTCGGTCAAAGCCGCGTCCAACACTGCATCTGATATTTGGTCGGCAATCTTGTCGGGATGACCCTCGGTGACAGACTCTGAGGTAAATAGGTAACCTGATTCAGTACTCAAGCAGACTCCTTGTGTGATAGCGAAGAATCAACGTTGCAAAAAGACCGCGTAATGTAACAGTCAGGCTGAGGGGTAGTCAAGGAGACCAGCCCAAAAGGGCACTGATTCAGTTAGATCTATTGGGCAATTGGAATTAACCAGGCTCATTCACGATTGCCGTAGTGGCATGAGGTCCGTACCACCACGCCGGTAGCAGGTGGGTCGTGAATCGGAGCGATGTACGGCGAAAATACGACCGGAACCCAGCCGCTGCCGCGAAGTGGTACTGATGTTATGACCTCATGCCACTGCAATGAGCGCAGGGACGTTGAATTGGTCAAAGACCGCCATGGCGAGAGAGATCGTAAGCGAAGTGAAGAGTAGTATTGCTAATACTTTGTTAACTTCCTTAAAGAGTTGGAAGAGAATCACTCCGAAACAAAACATGAAGAGCTGTGAGACAAGAGAACTAACGATCGCAGCTCGGAATGAAGACTCATAGGCCACGATATTAGCGGCCGTCGCCGCGGCATCTCCCGTCACGACCATTGACCGAGCATAGAACAGGCCGAAGCCTCCTGGAACTGCTGCTAATAACCAAAGTAGGCCTGCGAGTCTTGCTGTGTTTTTGGCTAAATCCATATTCTCGCTCCAAGTCGTGTCACAGTGCCCGTTCTTACTGGGACCGCAGGCGTCTCGCCCGCCTCAAGCAACAAGTTCACTCTCTGGTCGATTGAATCGCATAAGTCTTACAAACTGGCATTCAACCAAAGCGGGCGAGACGCCCGCGGTCCCAGTAAGAGCGGGATTCTTCATTTTGATCTTCGTTCGGGGTAGGTCGGGTCAAACGCGCGGGTGGTGTGCTCGGTCACGCTCGACATGTGCTCTGGCAGCACTCGCGCCTGGGCTGCGTCAAGCTCTCTTGTTGCTTGCCCCTTCAATTGCCCAGTGTCGCCTGCTTCCTTAGGGCCACGTCTGCGACGGAATAACAGTCGAAGGAACACACCTTCGAGTGAAAGCATTATCAGAAAACTCAGCATAGCGAAGGCGAGAACCTGCCCGATATTTGCCCCGAGCACGGATTTCATCATGCCGATTAACATCGTGATGGCCACGAGGCCGAGGATAAAGACTCCTGCCATGGCGCTCACGAGGAGTTCAGGCTTGACTTCTGGTGATCCGGGCCCGTTGTCGCGTGCTCTACTCAACTTTTCGCCACAATGATTGCAGTAGCTCAAGCCCGGTGTGAGAGCGACGCCGCAAGTTGAACAATACATCCTCGTTTACCTCCTCTTTCACTCCTAGACCTCTACGATACTGAATGATGCTAAGTTCACGCATTCGGCTTCAAGGCCGCGATAGGGGACGCTTAGCGCCAAAGGCGCTGGGACTTCGTGCTCGTTTCCCAGCGTTTATCTGACTGGTATACTCACGCGCATCACCTCGCTAATAATTAACTTGGCAGACGAAAGGAGCGGTCTAAGGTGACACCATCGTACCAATCCAGACAGGCAACACAGGAGCCGCAATGCCAGAAGTCATTGTCGTGGCTCAAGCGACGGATCATTGGCGGTTGCGTTGTGCTATTGCTGGCCATAATTGTGCTCGCCAGCGCCGGTTGCTCAAAACTGAGAAATGAAAATGCGGGTAGCGGTGGAGGTGGTCACACAAGTACCTCCACAGACAACTCAAACACCGGCCCGTCTGCGCCATCTTCAGCCGGTCAAGGAACACCGACGTCTTGGGAGGCGAAGGCCGTTTCGCTAAACGGCAAAGACGGACAGACGTTCACGGTGGTGTGTTCGCCGGGAGGCACAGCGCGTCCGGTTTGGGGTAGCGACATCTATACGGCCGACTCATCAATCTGCACGGCCGCCGTCAATAGCGGATTGATAACCTATCAGCAAGGCGGCGCCGTCACCATCGAAGTGCGCCCAGGCAGGACCATCTTTGGCTGCAGTGAAAGAAACGGCGTGATGACCAGTTCTTATGGCTCATATGGACAGAGCTTCGTTTTCAAAACTCCAAACACTGAGGCGGTCGTGCGAGAGGCCGAGGACCAAACACCCGTGCTGTGGAATACGTCAGCTGCAATGGCCAGCTTCGAAACCGGCAAGATCCTCAAATTCAAATGTCCCTCCGATGGTAAAGAAAGTTCGGTGTGGGGCACCGACATTTACACCGTCGATTCGTCGATCTGTAGTGCGGCGGTCCATGCCGGCAAATTAAAGATGGAGAGCGGCGGTTCGGTAACGATTGAGCTGCGGCCCGGTGAGTCTGCTTACAAAGGCAGCACGCGAAACGGAATCAAAACCAGTGATTACGAAAAGTATGGCAGCAGTTTCATTGTGAAGTGAGCCGCCCAACTCCGAGAGCGGAGCCCGTCCAAACTGCGATGGAATGAGGTCAGTACCCGGAGCGT
>JALYSR010000286.1 GCA_030854715.1 Acidobacteriota bacterium | reverse complement strand
GGAGGCTGAAGCTTTCTAGGGCTCCTTAGGAGCCGAATGTTCATAGCTTATAGCTCCTTAAAGATTTTCGGGGCAGCAGCGACCAGTCGCTGCTGCCCCGAGTTTTTTCCTACTAGCCCTTGGAGCTAAAAGATTTCGCTCCTAGGGAGCGAGAAAAAGGTGATCAGTTTTCTTTCCTCTGCGACTCTTGCGTGGAAAGAGTGAGGTTGGGTTTCCGTAGCTAATCATGTTTGCAAACATGCGATATGCCCCGGGCACGCCCGCCCGCAACTGCCTGTACCAAACCATGCTGGTATAGATGTAATTCCCCTTGCCATATCGCGCCACCAGCAACCCACCATTCAGCAGCGCCTCGCCCGGGTCGTTAGTTGAAAACAGCCCGGTGTAGTGAACATCCCATTCCTTAGGGTAGTAAAGTCCGCGCTCCTGAATCCAGTCATTGAAATCGGCTGGACCAATCCGGTTGGGAAAATTCAGGAGCGGATGACGCGGCTGGAGAAACTTGATCGGCGCAGTCTCAACAGTTACACGTTCTCCTCCGAGCACGATGGGATAGGGAGCGAGTTGAGGGCGAGCTTTGTTTGCATCAGGGTTCCATTCGTTATCTTTGTGATAAAAGACCATCAACGTCCCACCCGCCTTCACGAAGTCTAGCAAACTAGAATTCGCTGCGATCAACTCCGGATGGGCTTCATAGCCCCGATTGTCGATGATGATTGTATGGTAGGTACTGAGGTCGCCGGTTTGAATGTCGGCGGCATTAAGCTCTTTCGCTTCAACTCCCAAAGCGCTGAGCGATCGTTCAATGGTTTGGTCGAAACTGGGAACGTAACCAACCCGCAAGTCAGGAGCAACCCTTGCATCGCTAAAAACCACTTTAACCGCTCGCTGCGTTATTAAGTCACTCAAATTGAAGCTTTGAATTGCGAAGTTTGTGGTTCCTGACTTTCTTAGGTCACCGAGTGCCTCTCGCGCAGGGATGGTTTTGCTATCCCGAATTATTTCAGTGCGGGTTTCCCGCGGAGCCAGGACAATCTGATGAGTGATCTCGCGGGCACGAGAGCGGGTGCCTCGCGACTCGCTAATCTTCATGGTCCCCCGGAAGGGAGCTGCCAGGTGATTTGTTAGTTCTACGTTGAATGTTCTGCAACCCCCCAGTGTTTCCTGAGTGCGAACGCAGGGTGACGGTGAGATGCTCTTGATTTCGACCGAGGGCACCACGTCGAGATTGATGGTGTTACTCAACTGGAATCCAGCGCCTTCGATCTCCAATTCTGCATCTGCCCGAAACGGCTGCCCGAAGACTAACCCATCATAAAGGTGGTCTTCCTTCGGAACAGTAAACGGAGCAGTTTTCGGTGTTACTCGTTCAATCGCAACGCTCGTGTCAGTCTCCGCGAGTAGTTGCTCAGCAGTGCTGAGGCGCGTTTGCTCTCCCCAACTATCAACTGAGAGTCTCTTGATCTCGATGGCTCGATCGCCTGAATTCGACAGGTTGATAGTGAAGGTCGTTTTATTTCCTGGTATTAGAACCGAGTCGCTGGATTTGATGCCCAGAGAGATACCAGACGCGAGGGCCAGCGCCTTGCTGAAACGCGCATCAAGCAATTGAAGCCGGTGAGCGTCACCTGCGGACGCGTCAGCCGCGCGGTTACTGACTCGCCACTTTATCAAACTATCTCGCACACGATCGGGTTGATCGAGAAACTCCCTCAACGGCCGGCCCTCAATCGTAGCCACACTCGAAGCAATCGCGACTGACGGCTTCAATCCGTCGAGAAATGTTGCCGCCGACTCGGGCAGCGGCGGAGCATTCGCAGCTTCTCGCGCGAGTTGGTAACGAGTGGGCGGCAACTTCCCGGAAGTAATTCGTCGCGCTTTTAACCACCCCTCAATACTTTTCGGCCACGGCCCCTGCGTGGCGTGTTGCTGAAGCGCGGAGAGAGCCTGCTCCGCAAAGGAGGTTCCGCGCACGGGATCCACTTCGTTTGGATCGATGGCGACGGTTTTGGACGAAGCCGCGACCACGGCATTTCCGCCGCCAAAAACTCTTACAAAAAGCCTTTGCACTTGCCAGGGTTTGAGTTGCTTAAGTTGTTCTGGAAAGCGATTCGGATCCGCGGCCGCGTCGAAGGCTTCAAGTATTAAGCGACCGGTTGCCTGGTGATGACCATGGCCGCTGGTGGTGTCATGGTTGGTGATAATTACGTCGGGTCGCAGTTCGCGAATCTTCGCGACCATTCGCCGCAAGGCTTCATCATGGCCCCAAACCGAAAACGCTTCGTCGGCAGATTTTGAAAAACCAAAATCTTTCAAACCCAGGAAGTAAGGCTCCGAGCCCTGGATGAGCGCTGCTTTAACCGTTTCCTGCATGCGAATAACGCCAAGCTCTTCATAAAGTTCCGGGCCCACGGCGTTCTGCCCGCCTTCGCCGTAAGTGGTGAAGAGGCTGACGGTGTGCACACCAAACTTTCGCCGCAGTACAGTTAAAGTTGTTCCATCTTCATCGTCAGGATGCGCCGCAACACACATCACGGTAAATGGGTTCGTTAGATCAAGCAGCGCTTGATGAAACTCAGCCTTGTCGATTGCATGCGTTGTTGGGGGCTCCTGCGCTCGTGCGGGCACAGCGAGCCAGGTAGCAAGGATGGCTACACCACAAAGGATGGCAGCAAAGTTCTGAGGACTGTTTCGAACCTTCATAAGGCGATTCCTGGGATTCTCAACTTTCGGATTAAAGTTCGATCTCATAACCATCCGGGTCAGACACGTAAGCGAATGGCATCCCGGGCGTAAACTCGCCTCGCTTCTTCAAAGCACCGCCTGCAGCCACCACTTCACTAATCGCGTTTTCGAGCTCGGCCCTGTTCTCCAGTTGAAAACCAAAATGCAGGATGCCACCGCTCAATCCCGTGGGTTGGTCTTTCTCCGATTGGTGGAGCGCGATCATATCGTTGGAACCGGGCGTGTTGAGAAAAACCAGGCCGTCACCAGCCCAGAATTTTACTTCCATGCCAAAAACCGTCTGGTAAAAACCCAACGAGCGCTGAATGTCTTTAACCATGAGATGAATGTGAGTCAATCCGCACGTTTTGATCATGAGTAGCTCCTTCACGCGCGTAAACGTTCCAAACGGGTTGCGACCATCATAATTAGTCCAATCACCACCATGAGGACAACACCATAGGCGGCTGCCGTTCCCAGATTGAAATCGCGCAACTCGGACGCGATAGCGATTGAGATCGGCCGATTGGTCGGGACAAACACCAGCACCGATGCCACATATTCTCCCAGCGCAATCACAAAAGCCAGTAGGGTCCCGGCGATTGCTCCGGGCCAGACCAGCGGCAAGGTGACACGAGTAAATCTTTGCCACGCGCGCGCGCCCAGGCTGCTGGCCGCTTCTTCAAGCGCAGCATCGATCTGCTCCATGCTTGCCTGTACCGCGCGCACAACCAGCGGCATGAAGCGGAGGAAGTAAACCACCGGCAGAATCCAAAAGGTCCCGACGAGGATGAAAGATCCCAACAGCGGAGAAGGGCTTCCGTAGGCTTCAGCGAGGGAGACGGCCACAACTGTGCCGGGCAAAGCCCAGGGCACCAATATCAACCACGACAACAGCCGCTTCCAGGTGCGCCTGCCCTTTCTCGCAATCAGGAGCGCCACACAAAAGCTCCAAACCAGCGCAGCGCCGGCGGCGATTGCCGACATCGACAGGCTGTTTAGAAAAACTTCCAGGCGGGTCGGGTCAGAGAATATTTTCGCATAGTTGGCGACGGTGTAATCCGCAGGCAAGGTTTGCGTGGTCCAGCTTCCTTCGCGCGCAAAGCTAACGAGAACCAACGTGGCCACTGGCAAAACCAGGAACAGGGAAAACAAAACGCCACCCGCCATCGCGATCATGCGCGTCCTGCCCGCGGCAACTGCCTGGCGAGTTCTTACCGAACCCTTTAGCGCGGCAGCCGCAAACTTTCGCGTCCCTTCATAACGTTGAAAGAAGATGAGCGCACTCAGCGAAATTACAGCCAGGATGACCGTTTCGGTTAAGGCCATGGTCATATCGCCACGCTGGCGCGCCGTGTAAATCTCCAACGTCAGCACGCGTACGCCGCCGCCAAACAGGAGCGGCGCACTGAATGACGCCATCGAAGTCATAAAGGTCAGCAAAGCAGCCGCGATCAATGAAGGCGTCAATTGTGGCAGGACTATGCGGCTAAGTACTCGCATTCTTCCGGCGCCCAAACTCCTGCCTGCTTCCGCGAGTGACGCGTCAATTCTGGTCAAGCCCGCTCCTATGAGCATGTAGAAGAAGGGATACATCGTGTAAGTGTGAAAGAGCAGCAAAGCCGGCCAACCACGCAACGACCATGGAGAATTTTTGAGATGGAAAACTGACTGGGTCAATCGCGCCAATATGCCCGACTCGCCGCAGAGAAAAATGAAGGCAATCGTTCCGACCAGGGGCGGCAGAACCAGCGGTAAGGCGGCGAGCGTTGCGAACAAGCGGCGGGCGGGAAAGGTGTAGCGCTCAAAAAGAAAAGCGAGGGGCACACCAAGGCCGGCGCAAAACAAGACTGTAAGTACCGAGACACCGACACTGGCGAAGATGGATTCGAGAACGATCTTCTGCGAAAGGACTTCGCGGTAGTTTGCCAACGACCAGTAACCATCTCGTTGCAGCGACGCGACTACAACATGCAGATTTGGATAGATGACGCCGTAAAGCAGAACGACTGCGACGATGAGCCAGAGGATGCTACGGGGGGAAAGAGGGAAGGGGAGGCGAGCTGAAGACGAAATCGGCGACCTGTTCACTCCGTCTCCCTGTCTCCCCATCACCCTGTCTCCCACGCGGTCATTCATTCTTGAGCAGCGAGATTCGCTCCGGCGGCAAGACCACCGTGCATTGCGTTCCCACTGATAGACCATTCGCCTCAAGGGCCAGCGCTTCGATTAGCAGGCCATTCGCATCGAGTTTTATGCTCGAGGTTGCACCGGCAAAGGTGATTTCATGGACCTTGGCCGGAAGTGCGTTCTTGGTTGGGTCCGACGAAGCGGAGTTCTTAATCAAAACGTGTTCTGGCCGGATCGCAAGGATGCAGGGTTGATTGAGGGGAGTCAGGGCCTGGTCATTCACGGGGACGCGAATCGTGTGACCGCCGTCAATGGTTTTGAATTCGCCAAACTCCGGCTTACTCGCGCTCAGACGCATTACCCGGATCAAGTTGTTTCGTCCCAAAAATTGTCCCACCGAAAGCTGGGCCGGATGCTCGTACAAGTCGCGCGGCCGGCCAGTTTGCAGCAGGCGGCCACCAACCATAACGCTAATACGATCACACAGGGCGAATGCCTCTTCCTGATCATGAGTAACATAGACAGCGGTCAATCCCAGCCGGGCCACGAGCTCGCGCAACTCGCCACGAGTTTCCTCACGCAAGGTGACATCCAGATTCGAAAGCGGCTCGTCGAAAAGTAGGAGCGCCGGTTCAATCGCGATGGCACGGGCAATCGCCACTCGTTGTTGCTGGCCGCCCGAGAGTTCGTCGACGCGACGCTTTTCGTAACCGGGAAGCTGAACAAGTTCGAGTGCACCCTTAACC
>JALYSR010000302.1 GCA_030854715.1 Acidobacteriota bacterium | reverse complement strand
GATTTACACGATTTACAAGATTTGGGATTGAATCAATTAAAAGTCAACGGATGTCGTTGGTGCCTGCGGTGTTGGGTTTTTCTCATTCATCCTGTGAATCATGTTAATCCTGTCAAATCTTATTTTTTCATCAATTCCAAGACAGCGGCAGTCATCGCTTTGATGCCCGTGCGCAGCGTTGGTTCGGGCAAGGGCTGGAACAGCGCTGAATGCAACGACGGCAATGGCTTTCCAGTTTCCTTGCTCTGTTTGACCCTTGCCGGGTCAACGGCACCCAGCGTGAAAAGCGCAGCGGGAATTTTCTGGTCTAGACTAAGGTAACCAAAGTCCTCGCTCATCATTACGGGCTGCAACTTGACGACGTTTTCCTGACCGAGGGCATTTGCAAAGACCGCAGCCAGCCGTTCGGTTAACTGCGGGTCGTTGTAGGTCGCGCTGGTGATTTGAGTGTCGCTAAACTTAACAATCGGCGCCAGGTCGTCAGGAATTCCCGCTGCGATGGCAATGCCTTTAGTTATGCGTTCGATCGAGGCGAGCACCCGCTTCCTGACTTCCTCTTTGTAGGCGCGAACTGTCAACTGCAAATCAACTTCGTCAGGAATGATGTTATGTTTAGTGCCCCCATGGATTGAGCCCACGGTTACGACGACCGGATCGAGCGGCGAGTCTTCGCGGCTGACGATAGTCTGCAGGGCCAACACTACCTGGGCAGCAACTACGATCGGATCTTTTGTTGACTCCGGCCTCGCGCCATGGCCCCCGAGCCCGCGAATCTTTATATCCACTGAAGTCGAACTTGCCATCGCATAGCCGGGCGTAACTCCAACCTTCCCCGCTTCCAGGTCAGCGCTGTCATGAAGGCCGACTACGTAATCGGGTTTGGGAAATCTATCGTAAAGACCATCGCGCAGCACTGCTCTCGCACCGTCAATTACTTCTTCTGCCGGTTGGCCAAGCAACACAAGGGTTCCGCGCCATTGATCTTTCAATCCGGCGAGCAGCTTCGCCGTGCCGAGCATGTTCGTGATGTGAATGTCGTGGCCGCACGCATGCATCACGCTCACTTCCTGGCCGGCGTCGTTTTTGGTTTTCACGTGGCTCGCGTAAACGAGCCCTGTCTTTTCGTCAACCGGTAGTGCATCAAGCTCGGTGCGCAGTAGCACCGTTGGACCGGTGCCATTCTTCATGACCGCAACTACCCCGTAGCCGGACCATTCCGGTTTTTCGTATTTGCCCAGGTGCTCACTGACCGCATAGCCGAGCGCCCTCAACTGGTTGGCGAAAAATGTGGCCGTCTTTTCCTCGTGATGCGACAGCTCCGGCGCCGCATGCAAAGTCTTGTAAGTTGCTACCAGCGAAGCGATGTCGCGATCGATCATAGCATCAAGAGATTGTTGGGCGTGGACATCGGCGCGCGCGGCAACGAAGGTGAAGAGTAAAACTAGTAAACAAGTTCTAATTCGCATTGATTATCTCCAGTAAGATAGAGAATGTTAGAGACTCAGATCCGGCAGACATGACGATTCCCCCCTACTCTCAACTTGAATGTTAGCTAACGAGCGGGGGCAAGCCCGCCTTCCTCACCCTGAGACTATGTTACTCGCCGCGTTCTCTCGCATTGAAGGACTCAGTGTAACGCAAGCTGTTAGTTTGCCACTGCAAGGCCAATGGTGATATTAGCACCTAGTTTCTACTTAACCTCAACAGAAGGACAGAAATTATGCCTAATAACGTCAAGCACTTTGCCGTTCATGCCGACGATGTGGAGCGCGCGCGCAAATTCTATGAGAGCGTAATGGGCTGGCAATTTACCGCGTGGGGTCCGCCGGGCTTCTTCCTTATCAAAACTGGAATCGACAAAGACCCCGGAGTACATGGCGCGTTGCAAGGGCGGAGGGAGATCGTTGCCGGAAAACCCGTGTTCGGATTTGAGTGCACCATCGGCATCGATTCAATAGATGACACGATTGCGGCGGTGGAAGCTAACGGCGGAAAGATCGTGATGCCCAAGTTTCACATTCCTACCGTGGGCACACTTATCTTTTTTGAGGACACGGAGGGAAACGTTGTCGGTGCGATGCAGTACGAAGAAGGCTACAAAGATTAGGACTTAGACCGGAGAAGCGCGCGGAGCGATCCCGATCAGAACAAGACCAATTACGGGCTGTGATTCATGTCCGCCTAACTCCGCGGCTGATTCACTTCTGACGAAAGCGGGCCCATTCGAAGCTTCTGCGGCAACGAGGCTATAATGAGACATAAGAATAGAGCATTGATTTTGACGATGTTGGCAGGGAGTATTGATGAGTTCCGATAATGTTTCTCAGTTGCCCAATAGACTAAGTTTCACGGGCCGGATCCTTTTTCTTACCGAAGACACTTCACTGATTCGCGCACAACTGGAAGCCGTAAGCGAAGAACGCGAGCGGCTCGAAGCGGAACTCGCTGAGCGTTTACTCGCTGACGAACTGCCGCTGATGAGCAACATCTCGACTGACGAAATCACGCCCGGCTGGGTTTGTTTTTATTACGACGAAACCCTGGGCCAATACGTCTACGTCGGCATGCGCGATGGCGCGGTCAAGAAAGACGAAGTGAAGGCGGGCGGCTTCGCGGTGGTTGTCTCTGGTTTGTCGAAAGGGTGTGGCTCATCTCGCGAAACGGCACCCTACGCCGAAAAGTGGGCCGGCATTCAACTCGTCATCGCCAAAAGCATTGAAAAGATTTACGGACAGAACTCGCAGAACATCGGTCTGCTGACCTCGACTGATTTCGGCTTGATTGAACGCATCCGAAATGGCGAAGAAATTCCGCTCGAAGAATTCACGCGCGGCCTGGATCCAATTTCAAAAGACATTGTCGAATACGGCGGCCTCTTCAACTACAACAAGGCTCGGTTGGCCGGGGCGGTTACGCCGCCGCCAGTCGAAACTAAAGCAAGACCAATGACGGTGGTTGAAAAGATTATTGCGCATCATGCTTTTGTGCGGGCAGGTCAGGTTGGCGTTGCCGCTGTGAAGCCCGGTGATGCTTTGTTTGCGGTAGCGGACGTGCGCTTCTCGCACGAGTACGTTACGCCCATGGCCGAGTCGCTCTTGAAACAGGCGCTCGGGAATGAAGCGCGGGTGACCGAACCTGAATCAGTGTTTGCCTTTCGCGATCATCTGACGTTCCTCAACAAGGTGATGTCAACGAAGCATCGCGAGATGGGTCTACTGGAAAGAGCGAACGGACTGGCGACGACCCAGGAAGACTTTACGACCAAACAGGGCATTCGACTCTATGGTGAGAATCCTGAAGGCGGCTCAGAAGCAATCTGCCACAACGCCGTTGTCGAAGACCTGGCGCTGCCCGGCCAAATCGTCATCGGCACCGATTCGCATACATGTATGGCCGGAGTGCTTGGCTCCTTCGCGTTTGGAGTGGGCTCAACCGACATGGCGAATGCCTGGTACACGAAAGACATTCGGATTCGAGTGCCGGAAACGGTCCGCTACGTTTTGAAAGGACACAAGCGTTCTGACGTTGCTGCCAAAGATGTGATGCTTCACATCCTGGCCAGTGATTACATGAAGACGAGCAAAGGCATTGGCAAGGTGCTCGAGTTTGCCGGCAAGGATTTAAAGAACTGGCCCATGGATGAACGCGCGACGCTGACGAACATGGCCGTTGAGGCCGGAGGGACGACGGGAATAATCGAGCCTGACGAGCAAACGCTCGATTACATTGTGAAGATGCGCGGCCTCGATGCGGAGGAAGTGCGCAAGGGGTTCACTTACAGCGACCCGGATGCGGAGTACGCCGCGGTCTTTGAAATCAATCTTGACGAGATTCGTCCGATGGTGGCTTTGCCCGGGGATCCACGCAATGGAATTCCGATCGATGAACTGCCCGCTGAAGTGAAAATCGATGCTGCATACGGTGGCAGTTGCACCGGCGGCAAGATGGCCGACATGGACATGTATGCCGAAGTGCTGCAGAACGCGCTTGATCAGGGCAAGCGTGTCGCGCCTGGCGTTCATCTCTATCTGCAGTTTGGGTCTCAAAAGATCAAGCAGTACGCCCGAGAGCGGGGCTACATTCAGATCTTCGAAAAGGCGGGTGCGGAGTTGATTGATCCGAGTTGCGGCGCGTGCATCAACGCCGGCCCGGGCGCATCGCCGTCTGCCGAGACAGTCACTGTCAGCGCGCAGAATAGAAACTTCCCGGGGCGCAGTGGTCCCGGCAAACTCTACCTCGCCTCACCTTACGTCGTTGCCGCTTCCGCAATCGCCGGAAAGATTATTGAGCCGTTTGAGTTTTTGAAAAAACCTGACGAAGAACTGGTAGGCGTGTAATCCGACTCTGCTCTAAACTAATTCACGTATTTACGGGCGAACCAGCCTACCCGAGCCTTTTGGGGCGAGGAGTCCTGCGACCAGTTGATGCATACGGGCAAAATCAATGGGTTTGGTCAAATAACCCGAAACCCCTACATCGTAAGCAGCCCGCTGGAAACCCTCGGTGCCGAAGGCTGTAACCGCGATCACCGGTACATCTCGAAGAGCATCTGTTTCGCGGATCTTGCGCGTGGCACCCAATCCATCCAACTTCGGCATACTGATGTCCATTAAGATCAAGTTAGGCAAGGTGACAGTGGCGACGCTAATTGCTTCCTCGCCGTCAGTAGCAGTTACCACTCTATAACCCTGTTGTTGAAGATCCAAACTGAGTAACGCCACGTTATCAGCAGAGTCGTCGACCACCAGAATCAAAAACTTTTTAGAGTCCCGCTCACTATTGGGGTTGAGGTCTCCGCTCCTTAACGCTTCGTCTTCCTTTTTGGAATCGATGGTTGGAAGCGCGGTGGTTGCTCGAGGATCTTTATATT
This sequence comes from Acidobacteriota bacterium, assembly GCA_030854715.1. Lineage (GTDB taxonomy): Bacteria > Acidobacteriota > Blastocatellia > Pyrinomonadales > Pyrinomonadaceae > PSRF01. Next base: position 41,468 of record JALYSR010000302.1, on the reverse strand, counting down.
CCATAGGATTGAGATTATATGACAGACCCGAGAATAGTTCCCATCGCGTGCGCGTCCGTGACATTTAAAACATGAACAGCGTTTCAGCCAATCGAAAAAGTCAGAGTGGTTTGTTGAGAGAATATCTTTCGAAGTCGAGTGTTGGTTGAAGAGAAGTAGAAGCTTTACACTACCCTCCCTAGGCCGAACCTTTTATGGCAATAAGACCTATAGTTGAGTATCCAGCGCCAGTTCTTCTGACGCCGGGAAACCCGGTCGAGAGTTTTGACGGTGACCTGGAATCTCTGGTCCAGGATATGTTCGACACGATGTACGACGCGGGAGGTGTCGGGCTGGCCGCACAGCAGATTGGTGTGCCGCTTCGTCTGTTCGTCATGGACTGTGATGGAATAAAGCTGGTGGCTGCCAACCCCGAAATTATTTCCGTGGATGGCGAACAGGAGGGCGAGGAGGGCTGCCTCTCGGTGGCAAAAGTCCCCGCAAATCTGGAACGACCGGCCAAGGCTGTCCTGCGAGCTCAGGACATTCATGGGAAAACTCTTGAAAGAGAAGCCAGTGGGCTCGCGGCGCGTTGCTTCCTGCACGAGACAGATCACTGCGACGGCATTCTGTTTATCCGTTACCTTAGTCCGGTGCGTCGGGATCTTGTTACCAGAAAGTTTCGAAAGTTGCAGAAAGATAGGTGAGTAGTAACTGGCTGGTCCGGAAAATTACCTCGTTGACTGCAATCCCAAAAACATCAAAAGAAGCGGTTGTACAGAAGAAGTCCCAGGGCCATAACGAAGGCGGATAAACCGGCGAAGAAAAGGTAGTAGGGCGCCGCGCTCGATAATGGAACGGGACTATTCTTCATGATCTCGTTACGCATCGGTTGGTTAAGAGCGAGTAACATTTCGATCGCGCCCATCAGAAATAGGAACGCGGCTAAAACGTATCTCCACATATTCAAGTCCTGCTCCTGCCGTCTGCTGCTGCCCAGGCTCTACGGTCGCTTGCCCCACGTTGGCGGAGGAGGTTCTTTCACTGCCCGATCCACGGGACGCTCCTTAAGCATGCGCATTGCTTCCGCGATGGCGCGTTCCAGTTGCGGGTCACGTCCGGCAATAACATCCTTCGGCCAGTTCTCGACGTCAATGTCGGGCGCGACGCCTTCATTCTCCACCGCCCACTTGCCCTCGCGCGTGAAGAAGCCTCCGCGTGGCGCAATCATCGAACCGCCGTCAACAAACGTTGGCGTGTCGGCTGTATGGACCAGTCCACCCCAGGTGCGTTTCCCAATCAGCAAGCCAAGTCTGCGTCGCTTGAACATGTAGGGCATCAGATCGCCGCCGGAGCCGGCCATCTCGTTAATGATCATTACCTTCGGTCCCCAGATTCCCGCAGCTGGACTGGTAAACGGATAACGATCGCCGGCGACGTTATTGAAGTAGCCGTCGAAGTCGCGCCCCAGCACGTCGATGATGTAATCCGCCGCGGAGCCGCCGCCATTGAAACGCTCGTCAACCACCACGCCTTTTTTGTCCTGCTGCGAAAAGTAGTAGCGATTGAAACTCGAATAACCTGGCTGCCCGGTGTTGGGAAGATAAACGTAGGCGAGTTGACCATCTGATAACCTCTCGACCAGCCTGCGATTCGATTCGACCCAAGCGCGCGTGCGTAGACCCTGCTCATTGGCTACGGGCACGACCGTCACATTTCTCGCGCCTTCCATCGCTGGGTTGCTATTCATGGTCAAAGAAGTCTGGCGGTTCGCTGTCCCGTCCAACAGTCGATAGATGTTGTCGGGCGCTTTCAACTCCACACCGTTGATCGCGAGTATGTAATCACCTACAGCAACGTTTGCGCCCGGCGCTGCCAACGGCGCGCGCAGATCCGGATTCCAACTTTCGTTGTCGTAAATCCTAGTCACTCGATAACGCCCATTCTCGATTGCAAAATCAGCCCCGAGCAATCCGCCTTGCACCGCAGGCACCTCAGGCATATCACCGCCGCGAACATACGAATGTCCGATCGCGATCTCGGCGCCCATCATGTCGAGCAGGTAGTTCAGATCGGAGCGATGGTTTACATAGGGAAGCAACTGGCCATACATGTCCTTCATCTTCGGCCAATCGGCGCCGTGCATGTTGGGTACGTAGAGATAGTCGCGCTCGTTGCGCCATCCCTCGTTGAAGATTTGTTTGAATTCCTGTTTTGGATCGAGATACATCCGCAGGGTTACATTGAGACGTCCTTGTCCCGCTGGCGGCGGATTGCGATCTGCCTCAACCAGGAAAAGCGATGGGACGGGAGGTGGAGTGCCCGGTACAGGAGGACCTGCAGCAGTATTGGCCGTGCGATAGACCAGCTTGCGACCGTCTGCGCTGACGTCGTAAGTGGCGACACCGGTAACGAAGGAAACGGCTTTGCGATCACACAAACGATAGCGGAATAATTCACCGCCCGTTCCCGGGCCGCCACCGGGTTGAGGACGCCCGGATTCAAGATAAAAGACAGTGCCTTCGGGGCCGGCATGCAACTCCGAATACTGGCGCTCGCGCACACCTGGCACCGAAACGATCCGTTGTTGTAGTCCATCAAAGTCGATTTGCACGGCGGCCGTCGGCCGAGGGCCGCGCGGCGTGGGCGAGGCTTGGGGCGCCGGCTGATCACTTTGAGTGCTTTCCGCCGGACCTTCGCAAGCACCCGGCGCCGGCGCTCGTCGTCCGGTGCCCACTCCCTTATCCTCATCGCTCTCGGGAAGCAGCGGGCTCGCCTCAGTTTTCTTCAAGACTGCCAGATACAGCCCAAAGTTTTCGTCGTGATCGTAGGACGTCATGTCGAGCCATTGTGACTTCAAACCAAAATCCGTCGATGCCAGAAACCAGAGATACTTTCCACTCGCATCCCAGGCGGGCCAGACGGCATCGGCCAGGCCGTCAGTTATCTGTTTTGTTTCGCCGGTCTCAACGTTGCTCACAAAGATCGCGTGATACATCGAGCGCAGACGGCTTGCGTAAGCGACCCACTTTGAATCAGGACTCCAAACGGGGTTGAGCGTGCGGTTCGGTACCATCCACGGATCGTTACCAACGGTTTTCGCCTGGCCGCTGGCAACATCAATTACCCAAACCCGCAAATTTGTGTCAGTGAAAACGATCTTCTTCGAATCTGGCGACCACGATGGCGTGTAATAGTGCGTGGGATTCTGGAGCACGATCTCGCGAGCTGGCGTAATGCCGTCCTGCGCTTCGATGTAGAGCCGATACTCGCCTGACTTGTCGCTGAAGTAGGAAATGAATTTTCCGTCGGGAGACCACGCCGGATCACGTTCAGCGGAAGCGCTCGAGTTTGTCAGGTTGCGCACGTCGCCTTTTTCGGCCGGCACTGTGAATATCTCGCCGCGTGCTTCCACGACCACGCGTTTACCTGTCGGCGAGAGCGCCATGTTGGTTATCCGGTTGGTGACGTCTTCCCAATTCGGCATCATCCACGGAAAATCGCCGGCGGCGGTGATATTGACTACGTGCTCCCTACCACTTTTCGGATCCAATTCATGGACGTAGCCGGCCTGTTCGAAGACCAACGCTCCCGCTCCCGAATCCAGCGCTTTGACGTCGAAATCCGTGAACTTCGTGAGTTGCGATAACTTTTTTGTCTTCGTTTGATATTCCCAAACGTTCGCAACGCCGTCGCGATCGGAAATGAAGTAGACGGCGTCGTCTATCCACGCCGGATCGACATCCTTCGAGTCTGTCCATGGCGGCGAAATGAGATCGTAGCTTTTTAGATCGACGATCCAGATGGGGCGGTTCTGGCCGCCGCGATAGTTGCGGCGCTCTTCGTCCCATGAATTATTCATGCGGTAAGCGATGCGCGCACCGTCCGCGGAAATCTTGCCCTGGTAAGCACGCGGCGGTGGCAGTGGTTCTTCAACCCCACCTGTAGCAGGCACCGTCCAGAAGCGCGGCGCACCACTCGGAGCCCAGGTTGCGCGCGTCGACGAAAACAGGATTGAGTTGCCGCCCGCAGTCCAGCCTTGGACCATGTCGCCGCCCGGATGCCACGTGAGTCTGCGAGGTTCTCCTCCTTCAGCCGGCACTACATAAACGTCGAAGTTGCCGGCATACTCGCCGCTAAATGCGATCCATTTACCGTCAGGCGAGAAATGCGGATTCGACGTTTGTCCCTGGAAGCTGGTCAACCGGCGAGCGCTGCCACCAGAGCGCGGCACGGTCCAGATATTGTTTGCATACGCAAAGGCAATCTGCGACGCGCTCACTGTGGGCATGCGCAGCAAACGTGTTTGCCCGCTCGGCGTTTGCGCCTGCGCTGAAAACTTTGCGAAGACAAGACCGCCGATCACGAGAGCGATGAACAGCAGTGCTGGGCGGCGATGCGTCATGAGACGACTTGAAAAAAGAACGGGCCGGTGACAGAACTCCGCCGCAAAGGCTCGCTTGGACATGTGGTGATTCCTCCAGACAGGACGGATGATTGCGCGCTTCTTTTAGCATGAAGCGCAGCAGTAGACAAAGCTACCACTGCGCAAAAAGTGTTAGAACAAAGGCCAGAGTTGCGGAACTGCGCCGCTCCATCACGTGAACGGGCCGTCTCGTCCCGAAACTAATTTGTTGCCGGAGCGTATTATGCGAAAATTGCGTAAGCTCGGTCTATAAATCGTTGAGTTTAAAAATCAACCGCACTTCAATCTCATAAGCTCAGAATAACGGAGAATCTATGATGAAATCACAAAAGCACTTCGTCCCTGCAATCTTATTAGCCCTAGTGCTGATGCTGGGCACCGCAACCATATTTGGTCAGGGCCGAGGTTACGACGTGGCGAGTATGGACAAAAACACGGCCGCCTGCACTGATTTTTATCAATATGCCAATGGCACCTGGCTGAAGAACACTGAAATCCCTGCGGCTTATTCGTCCTGGGGCAGCTTCAACGTGCTGGCCGAGAATAATCGCAAGACGCTGCACGAAATTCTCGAAGAGTCCATCAAGAACACCAAGGCCAAACCTGGCGCCACGGAGCAAAAGATCGCTGACTTCTACGCCACCTGCGTTGATGAAAATAAGCGCGAAGAGGCGGCGGCCAAGCCACTCGCGCCCTACCTCGCCCGCATCGAGAAAATTAAGGACTTGAAGGGGGTGGAGTCGGAGATTGCTTACTTTCACCGCGAAGGTCTTCCCGTACTCTTCGGCTTCGGTTCGGGGCCGGACTTCAAAAACAGTTCAATGAACATCGGCAACGCCGGGCAGGGCGGTCTCAGTCTTCCGAACAAAGATTACTACTCGAAGACTGACGAGAGGTCGGTGAAACTGCGTGCGGATTTTGTGCAGCACATGACAAACATGTTCGTGCTGCTCGGTGATGCGTCTGAACAAGCGGCGAAAAACGCACAGGCTGTGATGGCCATTGAAACGCGGCTGGCGCAGAACTCCCGCGGTCCTGTCGAACTGCGCGACCCGACAACGCAGTATCACATGCTCAGCACCGCCGACCTCGACCATCTCACGCCACAGTTCGTCTGGGAAGACTACTTCGCAGCGCTTGGTCTGACGAAGAACATGTCAATCAATATGGCCCATCCCGAGTTCTTCTCGGCCGCAGACAAGATGCTGACCGAAGTGTCGATCGCAGACTGGAAGACTTATCTGCGATGGAATCTGGTTAACGCCGCTGCCTCGGCTCTTTCATCGAAGTTTGAAACTGAAGACTTTAACTTTAACGGTAAGACCTTGCAGGGCCGCAAGGAGCAGCTTCCCCGCTGGCGTCGCTGCGTCGCCGCTACGGACAACAACCTGGGCGAGGTGCTCGGGCAAGTCTACGTTGCTCGTGCGTTTACGCCGGAAGCGAAACAGCGCATGCAGACGATGGTTAACAATCTCATCGCCGCCTTCCACGATCGACTGGTAAATGCTGATTGGATGAGCGACGAGACCCGCAAGGCCGCCGTAGCTAAGCTTGCTGCTTTCGGACAGAAGATTGGCTACCCCGACAAGTGGATCGACTACTCTCGTCTGGAGATTTCGCGCGACTCCTACGCCGCGAACATCATCCGCGCAAGTGAGTTTGGTCAATGGCGCGACTACAACAAGATCGGCAAGCCCGTAGACAAGACCGAATGGGGCATGACGCCGCCGACGGTCAACGCCTACAACAATCCGTTCAGAAATGAGATCGTTTTTCCGGCGGGCATACTGCAGCCGCCATTCTTCAACCCTCAAGCCGACGACGCCATCAACTACGGAGCCATCGGCGCAGTCATCGGACACGAGATTACCCACGGCTATGATGACGAGGGCGCTAAGTTTGATTTTTCAGGTAATCTCAAGGACTGGTGGACGCCTACGGACCTGAAAAACTTCGAGTCGCGTGGGGATTGCATCGTCAAACAGTTTGATGCTTTCCAGGTCGAACCTGGCCTCAACATGACAGGCAAGCTGGTTTCCGGTGAATCAATCGCCGATCTTGGTGGTTTGACTGTGGCGTACCAGGCCTTCATGAAGTCGCTTTCAGGCAAGCCACGTCCGGCAAACATTGACGGCTTCACGCCGGAACAGCGCTTCTTCCTTGGTTGGGCGCAGGTCTGGGCAGAGAAGGACACGCCGGAAGCGGCGCGCTTGCAAGCGCAGTCTGACCCGCACCCGCTATCGCGTTTCCGCGTCAATGGACCGCTGTCAAACATGCCGCAGTTTGCCGCGGCCTTTTCCTGCAAAGCGGGTGATGCGATGGTGCGCGATGAAGCCAGCCGCTGCCAGATTTGGTAATGGATTTGCCGGCCACGGATAAACGCGGATAATAAGGTTTGGAAAACGCTACCACTGTTGCCGGCGACGTTTAAGTAGCCCTGCAATTCAAGTTATCTTGACTCTGCAAAATCCTTCACGAGGAGACACTATGATTACACCGAAACGTTTCTACGCTTCTTGCTTTGCCCTCTTATTGCTTGTGTTTCTCGCAGCACCGTTTGCGTCAGCGCAGGTGCGCACGCCGCGTCCAAGCCAGAAGGCCAGCGTCATGCAAACGATTGGCGTCACGGACGTGACCATTACTTACAGTCGTCCCGGCGTAAAGGGTCGAAGAATTTGGGGCGACCCTCTGCCGTCGCAAGCATCGGTGAAAGGCGAAGCAACACTTGACAACCAAAACCTTCGTCCCAAAGACGCGGCGATAGTGCCCTGGGGTCATGCCTGGCGGACCGGCGCAAATGAGGCAACGACGTTTGTCGTAACTGATGACGTATTGATAAACGGGCAGAGACTTCCCGCGGGCAGTTACAGTCTGCACACCATTCCAACTAAGGACGAGTGGACCATTATCTTCAACGGCGAGGCAAACCAGTGGGGCAGCTTCGATTACAATCCCGCCAAGGACACTTTGCGCGTCAAAGTAAAGCCGGAATGGGTCAGTGAAAACAAAGAGTGGTTGGAGTTTTGGATTGACCCCATTAACGACAATTCCGCGCAGGTTAACATTCGCTGGGAGAAAGTGCGTGTTCCGTTTACGGTTGAAGTCAAGGATGTAAAAGCCCTAACGCTACAGAAGGCTCGGGCCGCCGTTGCGGCCGCCAAACCCGACGACTGGCGAACTCCGCTGCAGGCAGCGAATTACGTTTTCTTAAGCGAAGACAAAATGGATCCTACCGAGGCCATGGGCTGGCTCGAACAATCGCTGAAGGTCAAAGAGACCTATGCCAACTTGTACACCAAGGCGCGTGTCCTGGCTTCCATGGGCAAAACCAAGGAAGCTATAACCGCAGGTGAGAAGGCACTGGTGCTCGGGAAAGAAGCGAAGGCTAACACCGGCGATTTGGAAACACGCCTGGCTGAATGGAAAAGCAAGATGTAGCTCGGGCAGTTAGCCGAGCAGCGTCAACTCCTTTACCGGGACCGCGGGCGTCCCCGCCCGCTGCGTTGACCAATTCTGTCAGAGTTGATCGAAGCCGTTGCTTGAAGCGGGCGAGGACGCCCGCGGTCCCGGTAAAGGGGTTGACCTTTCCTGCTGCCATGCGCAGGCGTCTGCCTTCCTGAACCGTTACAGAAATGTTATTGTCCTGGTCTCCCTGCTTGGTCCAAATCCGGATCCAACTGCTTTATTTGCTAAAGGTGACAGCTATGAAAATATCCCTCCAGTCCCCTATTAATCGCTCCCTGGCCGTTGTTCTGATCACTCTTTTCGCAGTATCCCCGGCGTGGGCCACCTGCGGAGGGGGTGGTGGCGGTGGTGGTGGGGGCATGCCGAGCGGCGGAAATGGATCAGACGCGGAGGTTTATTACGTGCCGTGGAAAGTTCGGGCGCCGAAAGATCCTCCCCCTAAGGGGTTAGTGGTCTACTGGTTCCCCAACTCGAAGGAAGAATTGCAAAAATCAAGTTTGAGGGTGTCACGTCCACTCTCTTTGTATGCTACGCAATGCATCTCGCTGGAGTTGGCAGACTCTCGGATCCCCAATGCCCAGAAACTCGTAGGCGACTCCAAGTTGCCGATCGCAGTGATTGCCACGTCTGATGGCACACCAGTCAACAAACTTGAAAACAAAGACGGCAAGCTCAAGGTAGAGAATCTGGAGAAGCTGGTCGAAAGCGAAGTGAAACAACGCGAGGCTGCGCTCGACGAAAACCTGAAGCAGGCTAAGGCTAAAGCTACTGAAGGCGAGAAGGACGCTGCCATCAAACTACTGCAATCAGTGGCCGAGCAGAAATGCATGTTTCCGAAGAAAGCGAAGGAAGCTGCGAAGGAATTGAAAAAGCTCGGGGTCAACGAAGTCGCCGCGCTGGCCGATAGCCCTGATAACGCAACCCCAGTGTTTGAGGCGCGTAAGAGCGCCCGCATCGATCAAACAATGACACGCGGCCTGATCGCAGAACTAAACGGAAAATACATCGCGGCTGAGAAGTTTTACAACCAGGCCCACCTTATGGACCCGGCCGATCCCACGCCACTGCGCTACCTCGGCGAGGTGTATCGTCATCACATTGGCAATTGGGAGAAGGCGCGCACGACGTTTGAAGAGATATTGAATATGAACGCCGATCCGCTCTCGCGCGCAGTTGCACTGCATGGATTGGGCAAGATGACCATCCACGCGGGTGAGTTTAAAAAAGGCCTGGGCCTGATGGAACAGTCCGTCGCCGAGTTTCCCCTCGCCCTGGCATATCGCAATCTCGCTGTGTATTGGAATTCCGAAGGCGATCTGGCGCAGGCCAATGAATACACTAAAAAAGCATTAGCTCTCGATCCCAAAGATCCTTACAACCTCGTGTTTGCTGCCGTATTCATGGCCGCTTCCGGGCATGGCGATGAGGCTTTGAAGATTGCGCGCGCAAACGTTGGCCTACTGCCGGCGTCGTACAATCTGGCCGCGATCTACGCGCAGAACGGCCAACGCGAACAAGCGCTGGCTCTGCTCAAACGTCACTTCTTCCAATACGAGCGTTACCAGGCCGTGCGAGAGAAAGAGATGATGGAAGCGCGCGTGGATGCGGTGTTTGATTCGCTACGTCACGATTCAGCTTTCCTTGCGCTCACTCGCGAGGCCGATGGCAAGCTCCCGATGCCGATGTCGCCGAAGGATCTAAAAGGCATGGAGAACCGCTGACCTCGTATCCCTCACGGGTTGAAGACTTGTCAAACTGTTTCCCAGTCAATTGCGCGCGCGCTTCAAAACCGCGCGCGCAGTCATTTTGGATCGGGCCAGCCACGCATTGTTTCTCTATTGTGCTAAAGGTAAAGTCTACGGCGCGGGTTCAAGATGGGTGTTGCTAAGCTAACAGATCAAAATACGATTATTCCCGACGGTAGCAAATATGCGCGTGTGGAGCGCGAGCGGCGCTACCTTTTGCAGGATCTCCCGGAAGGATTGACGCGGGCTGACGTCCACGTACAAATCACCGACAACTACATCACCGGTACGCGACTTCGGATCAGGAAAGTGCGAGACCCGCGGACAAACAAGTGGACTGTGAAATTTACGCAGAAGTTTGCTCCCGAGCCGCCGGATTTTTCGCGCACCATCATCACCAATATCTATCTCAACGCCCTGGAAGCGGAAACGCTCTCCATGTTTGACGCTAACGAGATACGCAAGAATCGTTATCCATTTGATTTCGAAGGACGGAAGTTTTCTGTAGACATGTTTCTGGGTGATCTGTTCGGCCTGGTGCTGGCGGAAGTCAGTTTTGAAACGGATGAAGAGCTTGATAGTTTTCCCAAGCCGCCGTTTGCAATTGCCGATGTCACTAATAACGAGATATTCACGGGCGGCCGGCTGTGTAGCCTGACGTTTGAGGATATTCGCGAAGAGATTCTTCAGAGCGGGCTGGTGCGTTCGAATTCTGCAAGCTGAACGCAAGGATGGCCGCACAAAATTGAACGACCCCAGGACGAGGGTGCTAAACCTATTATGAATAACGCGAGAACATTTTTCGTCGTTGCTTTGATCGTGATTGCCGGGGCCAGTGCCTGCAAGCGAAACACAGCGTCATCCGATCAGACTTCTTCCAATCAAGCCGGTGCCCAGGAACAATTTCAGCATGCACAGGGTGGCTTGACCCCAAACGGCGAGACCAAATACTTCAAAGGCTCGATTGGCAGCACGCTTGGTTTGCAAATGAAACTGGTGCGCGAGGGCGAGAGGCTGTCGGGCTCCTATTTCTATCAAAAGGTTGGAACCAAAATCGATGTTCGCGGAACCATAGACCACGGCGGAAACGTGGTCCTTGAGGAATTTGATCCAGGCGGAAAACAGACCGGCGCCTTTAAGGGCACCTGGAAAACGGGTGAGAATGGACTAATCGAAATTGCCGGAAATTGGGCGAAGCCAAATGGCGACAAAAAGACTTCATTTTCCCTCACTGAGGAACCGATTGAGTTTAGTAATGGCGTGGAAGTCGTAGCGCGACAGATTCATGAGAAGAATAAGAAATTGAAGTATGAAGTTAATGCGGAGTATCCGCAGTTGACTGGCTCGGTGGATCCAAAGTTCGAGAAGTTTAATCAAACCGTTCGCGGCCTGGTTACTAAATGGGTCAGCGATTTTAAGGCAGGGATGCAACCCGAAGAGGGTGTGCCGGCTGAAGAAACACCGGCTGAAACAATGGGCAGTGATATCGGTATAGGCTACACGGTCGCGCTCGCCATGGACGATCTCATAAGCATCAAATTTGACGTTAGTAGTTATGAAAGCGGCGCCGCTCATCCGAATTCGTACTCGGAAGTTGTCAATTTCGATCTAAAGAACGGGCGACAGCTAAAACTTGGCGATCTTTTCAAGCCGGGATCGAAATATGTGCAGGCCCTCTCGGCTTACTGCATTCAGGACCTTAAAAAACAGTCGAAGAAAAAAGATTCAATGCTCGATGATGACGAATGGCTTCAAAGAGGCGCTGGGGCGGATGCGGACAATTTCAGCAGTTGGACCATAGGCAAGAAGGGTCTGGAAATTACCTTCGATTCCTATCAAGTGGCGCCCTACGCGGCGGGTCCACAGACTGTTGTAGTTCCTTATTCATCGCTCAAGGACATCATCAAGCCCGATGGTCCGGTGGCGCAGCTTGTAAGTCAGTAAGCAAGAAGCTGAACAGGGTTGCGGTTAAAGTTTCCGCAACTCAGAAACAATGAATCGTTTTCTAGGCTTATGGGTAATCGTCGGCGGCATCTGCTTGATTGTCGTTGGTTTCCTAATTTACTCGGGCGGGTTCAACTGGTTTGGAAAGTTACCAGGCGACATTCATTATGAAAGCGACCGAGTGGCAGTTTACATTCCTATAGTTTCAATGTTACTCGTGTCGCTGGCGCTAAGTTTGATCTTCTATTTGATCCGCAGGTTCTTCTGAACAACTAGGACAGGCATTCCTGCCTGTCCTACTTCATGCCGCCTCGGCGACGCCTGCATCTGAATATTCGCCTGCATGCAGGCGTGTGAAATAGACTGCGAGCAGGAACGCGAAGAACATGATTACCGAGCCGGTCCAAAAAGTTACGAATAGTGAGTGGTCGCTCATGAAGTGTGACTGTCCGTCCGCGCCTTTGTAGGGAGTGGTGCTGTGAATCAGAATGGCAGCCAATGCTGGGCCAACCGCTCTTGCCAAACTCGCCACCGACTGCGTCACACCTAAGACACTTCCTTGTTCACCTGGCCCCACACTCTTTGACGCCAGGCTGGTCAAAGAAGGCGTAGACAGAGAATTTCCCAGCGAGAAAATGCCGCCGCCGATTAGCAGCGCCAACAGGCCACCGCTCGCCGGACCCACGAAGGGAACGGCAAAAAGACTAGCCGCAAAAAAGAGCGCGCCGACAATGACCAGTGGCAACTCGCCAAACCGCTTTACCAATCGCCCAATCAACCCGCCCTGAATAATGACGGCAATGAGGCCCACGTAGGCAAAGAGATAACCGTTGTGCTGGGCGTCGTAGCCAAACCGAAACATCGTGTAGAGGGAAAATGAGGTCGTCATAATTGAGAAGGCAACTATGAAGAGAAAATAGATTATGAGGACAAAGCCGAGACGCGGTTGCGTGAGTGATTCGATCAACTGTGACAGGCCGCGCCCGCCGGCGGCTGAGACACGCGCCGGATGATCGGGTGTCACAGTTTCAGGCAAAGTGAAATAGAGCAGCACGGCATTTGTGAAGCATAGGCCCGCGGCAAAAAGGAATGGCACCGCCACACCCCAGCGACTCAATATGCCGCCAATGGCTGGTCCAAAAATGAAACCCAGACCGAAGGCCGCGCCCAACAGACCCATTCCCTTCGCGCGATCTTCTTTGGTTGTGATGTCGGCTATGTAGGCCTGCGCGGTAGAGATGTTTCCGCCGGTGATACCGTCAAGAATTCGACCCACAAAAAGCATCCAGAGCGTGGTTGCAAAACCCAGGATCAGAAAGCCAATGCCCGTGCCGATAATGGAAATCAAGAGGACGGGGCGCCGCCCGTACTTATCAGAGAGTCGCCCGAGGATCGGCGAGAAGATCAACTGCATGATCGAATAGGACGCGAAGAGGAACCCGACTGTTCGAGGCGAGGCATTAAAGCGTGTGCCCTCGGCATAAAAAGGGAGGACTGGAATGACGATCCCAAAACCCACCAGATCGATGAATACTGTCGTGAAGATCACGACCAACGGCGAGCGTTTCATAGGCTAGTGAATGGTGGATAGTGAACAGTCAACAGGTGCAAGCAAATAAATCCTGATGAATGGTGCACAGCCAAACATCAGTGTCACCAAGCCTTCACCATTTACCATTTAGTGTTTGCCGTTACCTTCGTCTACCAGAGAGGGCGCGATCGACGGATGCCATGCCGCCGCCGGAGATCAGAAGAGCGAGCGACATGCTCAGTAACGCCAACGGGTACTCAAGTCCCGGGGGCGCAAAAAACGCCGGCCAATGTACTCCTACAATCGCACTCAGCATTGTGCAAAATAGTAGGAACGCCCCGATTCGCGTAAGCAGTCCGAGGAAGACCAGCACACCTCCGATAAGCTCTGCCAATGCAGCAACGCCCATCCAAACCCATGCGGGCCTCATGAAAGGGAAAGGAGCTGGGAATGTGGTCCACTTTGCAAAGCCAGGCCCACTGAAACTGCCAAATACTTTTTGCGAGCCATGAGCCACGAATATTACTCCCAGTGCCAGACGCAGTGGGACCGGAACCCAGGAGGCGGAAGTGGAGATCAATCTTCTAAACATCGCTTGGAAATCCTTTCGGACTGGGGACTGGAAGAGCGCCCACGATATTAACCACAGGACAGGAAAACGAAAAGGAGAGCCGGTGCCTCACGCCGCATGAGTTGACAATCTCGCAGCGATGGCTTGTTTTGGCTGCGCTCCAATAATCCGGTCAACCAGTTTTCCATCTTTAAAGATCAGCATGGTTGGAATGCTCTGAATCTGAAATTGCGCAGCCGTGCGCGGGTTTTCATCCACATTCAACTTTGCGATGCGATAACGGCCTTTTGATTCGGAAGCGAGTTGTTCCATTATTGGACCAACCATGCGGCATGGCCCGCACCATGGCGCCCAGCAATCCACCAGCACCGGAGGCCCGTTCGCACCAAGCACATTACGCTGAAAACTTGCGTCAGTGACGATTAAAGGTTTGTCCGTATCGGCACTCGCGGTTGTGTTGGTGAGGTCCAGTGGAGTGCCACATTTCCCGCATTTTGCCTGGCTTTTCGCTGCGGTATCGAGATCAACTCGATTTCGGGTTCCACACTTGCTGCAAGCAATCACGGGCATTTCAGTTTGTCTCCTCCAAGGGCAAATTATCTATTAGCCCATGGTGGTTCCAGCAATGTTACGAAAACTTCGTTATTGCCAACATAAATCACGGCTGCCGATTCTTAGGCTTACATCAAGAGTTCGTAGTAACATTTAACTCACCATACGCCCCCGAGCTGAAATCCACTACGAAAAACATATGAAGCAAAAATACTTGTCTGCTCTTAGGCTGGCGCTCTTAACGATAGTCTGCTCCGTATCCCTGGTCGCGCAACCAGCAAGGTCAACAGGGTCGACGGCGCCGGTGCCGGAAATCGCTTTCACAGTCTCGATGCCGAAGCCGCACACGCACATGCTTGAGGTGGAGGTTCGCGTGAAACGACGGCCAAATGTCCCGGCGCCTGCGGAGGAGTTGCTGATCATGCCGGTGTGGACTCCGGGTTCCTACCTCGTCCGCGAATTCGAGCGTCATGTGCAGGACTTTGCCGCCACCGATGAAGCCGGTCAACCGTTGCGATGGGAGAAGATTAATAAAGACTCGTGGCGTGTTGCAATCAAAGGCTCGCCCGACTGGCGCGCAACTTACAGCGTCTATGCAAACGAGCTTTCTGTCAGGACCAACGAATTGAACTCGGATCATGCCTTCTGGAACAACGCCGCGCTTTTGATGTATCTCGATGGGTTCCTTAGCGCACCTTCTACGCTACACGTTATCGCTCCGCAGCCGTGGAAGGTAGCCACCGGACTTCCCGTAGAGCCTGGCGCGAAAAATACATTTCGCGCGGTAAACTTCGACATTCTTTACGACTCCCCGGTCGAAGCCAGTAACTTCAAAACCCTGTCGTTTGAAGTTAAGGGCGTGCCTCATCGCATCGTAATTGACGGTGAAGGAAATTACGATCCCGAGACACTTCGGTCCGGTGTCAAGAAGATTGTCGAGACGGAAGTTGAGTTGATGGGCGGCGAGATTCCTTATCACGATTACACTTTCATTCTCCATCTGCGTGCGAATACGGGTGGCGGCCTCGAGCACCTAAACTCGACGGCGCTCGGCTATCGACGCTTTGGCTTTCGTTCGGCGTCCGGCGATGACGTGAATTCAGCCGGGCCGAATGCCGTCCCCGTGCGCGGCTATCGCGGGTTTTTCTCGTTGGTTGCTCACGAATTTTTCCATCTCTGGAACGTCAAACGCATTCGTCCCGATGCGCTCGGCCCTTTTGACTACACAAAAGAGAACTACACCAAACTTCTATGGGTTGCGGAAGGCATCACTGACTACTATGCCAGACTGGTGTTGCGAAGATCGGGGGTGGTTTCGGACAAAGAATTTCTGGCAGAGCAGGCCAAAGCTTTTCAACAGTTGCAGAACACGCCGGGCCGTTTGGAACAGAGTGCCGAAGAATCGAGTTTTGACACGTGGATCAAGTATTACCGGCAAGACGAGAACTCCATCAATTCACAAGTAGACTATTATTTAAAAGGCGCAATTCTTGGTTTGCTTCTGGACCTGGAGATTCGCAAGCAGAGCAAAGGTGCAAAGTCGCTTGACGACGTAATGCGCTATCTGTACACGGAGTTTTATAAGAAGGATCGCAACTACACACCAAAGGATTTTCAGGAGGCGTGCGAGCTGATGGCCGGAGCAAGTCTCGAGGAATTCTTTGCCCGATATGTCCACGGTCGGGAAGAACTAGATTACAACGCGTCACTGGCTGGCGCCGGTCTGATGCTGGACTCAACCGGGCCAACCATTGGAGGCAAGCCGGCGGAGAAAGCGTATCTGGGCGCGGACCTGGACCAGGAAGGCGAACGCTTAATGGTTAAACGCGTCTACGCAGGTTCGCCAGCCTATGAGCAGGGATTGAACAGCGGCGATCAAGTTGTAGCCCTCAACAACATGCGCGCGAACAAAGATTTCTTCGACGCGCGCCTGGCCGAAAAACGACCCGGCGATTTAATTAATCTGACTATTTTCCGTTTCGACGATCTGAGCATGTTGGCCATCAAACTGGGACGCACCATCAGCACGCCGTATCGCATCGTGCCGGTTGAGAACCCCACTGATGAACAAAAGCGTGTCTATCAATCCTGGCTCGACTCGCCGTGGATAAAATAGTATCTGAGAACTTTGAATTAAACGGAGCGTTAAAATCTTGTCCAACAACTATCAGTACATAAAATTCAAACTTGAGGATCGCGTTGCGCATGTAACCTTTGCGCGGCCGCCGCTCAACATCTTCAACATCGCAATGATGAAGGAAATCAATGACGCGCTTAATCAAAGTTCTCATGAGCGTGATTTAGTGGCGGTTGTTTTTGATGCCGCGGCCGACTGTCGGGCTTTTAGCGCCGGAGTGGCGGTGGAAGAGCATGTGGCAGAGACGATCTATCAGATGCTCGATTCGTTTCACGCAATCTTTCGCAATCTCGAGCAGCTTGCCAGACCAACCATCGCCGTGATTGACGGCCCCGCGCTCGGTGGGGGGTGCGAATTGGTGGCCGCTTGTGATATAGCCATTGCCGGAGAGGGCGCTCGCTTTGGCCAGCCTGAAATTAAGCTGGGCGTATTTCCTCCGGTGTCGGCACTGCTGCTGCCGCGGATTATGGGCGACAAACGAGCCCGTGAATTGATTCTGACGGGTCAGTTGATCGAGCCCGCGGAAGCGATGCGCCTGGGATTGGTAAACTACGCTATCCCGAGCGACGAGCTTTCGCAAAAAACAACTGAGCTGCTTGCCAATTTTCGAGAACTATCAGCAGCCGCTCTCGAGCTTACCAAAAGGGCAATGGACCTCGGACTCGGGCGTTCGCTCGATGAAGCGCTCAAGGAAGTGGAAAACATGTATTTGCACGAACTGATGAAAACCCACGATGCAACAGAAGGCATCAATGCCTTCATCGAAAAGCGTAAGCCGGTATGGCGCAACCGCTGAAGGGAAGCAAAAAAGCTACCGAATTAAACCAGGTAAGAATGCAGACGAAATGATCACGAGGCAACCCAAGTCGAAACAGTATCGCGCGGTAGTTTGCCTTACGCTGACCTTCGTTATCGCCACTGCAATGGAAAGCAGCGGTGTCACGCTGGCCCAGAATGGACAAACTAAACGCGGACCGCTCACCAGCCATCCGCGCAACGAGACTTTGTCTCCAGAGGCCCGCGAAATGGTTGGTCTTGCGAGCGCCGTGATCTGCAAAGAACGCACCAAGGATCCACAAGGCAGCGTTCCAATAGACGATATGCAGGGGCGACCATCACTGCCGGTGCGAAGTCCGGAAGCTGTGGCCGGGGCCGAGCGCGCCCAGCGCTTACTCCCAATTACCAGGGAGCTGGTGGAAGCTTCGCTAAGACAACTGGCGAAGGAATACGAACCCAGCAACTCGAAGTCCTACACCACGCGCGGCATTCAGCGAGCGATTGCTCACGTGAACGCAGTAAAGAGTATTCGACCGGACATGGACTCGCGAGACAATGCCTCGGTACTTCTGAAAAACCCGCACACGATCATCTTTGGCACGATATTTCTCGCCGGCTTGCCGTCTGACGAAGGCATCGTCAGCGTGTTGGCCCACGAGTTAGTGCACATTGCCGACGGCAGCGAAGATAGTCTGAAGTTGTTGTTCCAGGCCCTGGGCAATCGTGCGTCACGCCTTACCGGCCTGAAGATTCAGGGCCAAAGAGCGGAGGAGTTGACGTGTGACGTAGTGGGCTCGCTGGCGGCTCGAGCCTACGTTTCCAGGTCGCCGAGCTATGAACCACTGCCGAGAAGAATTTCGCGGTCCCTGGAACACAACTGCGTGGACCAGGACGAAGGCGACGACGATCATCTGTCACCAAGAAACACAATCCGCGCCCTGCTCACGCTGAACCCAACGCTTTCTCGTGAACTTGTCTACGGCCGTTAAGTAGACCTGCGCGCTGCTTTTTCCTGCATTGACATTAACATTGGTGGGTTCCTATTATCCCGGGCATTTCCGACGACGAACAATTGCGAGGCGCTAATCGAATTGATTGAATCTCACGCGAGGAAAAAAACTGACGCATTCAGGCACACGCGCAAAAACAAAAAAGTTCCCCGCGCTCTTTTCCGCAAATCCGGTGAAAGCAAGAAGACGCCGTTAGTAATAATCACAATACTAAGCAGTCTGATTGCGGGAATCCCCTCCTGCAAATCCATTTCTGACCCGTTTCGTCAGGATGTGCGCCCACTCGTGATGCGTGACGTGCCGGCGCAGCGCCTGGCCTATAGATTCGAGGCTGACATCGTACCGCCCGCGGAAATCAGGAATGAAGATGCCGACGATAAGATTGAATCCATCCAGACTGATTTCAACACGCGCAGGCAAGACGACGCCCTACTTAGAACCGTACGCTCACCCGACGGCCAGCGAGCTCTCGTGCTCTATGGAACCGGCGATGAGCCAAGCCAGGCATTTCACATCGATCTTTATTCGTCTGATGGCAAGTTTTTGCGAAACGTGACACCGCCGGATCTCTCCTGCGTATTTGCAGAAGCAGTCAGCTGGTCACCGAATGGAAATTTCATCACCTTCATCGCGCACAAGAGTGTAAAGCCGACACCAACACCAACGCCTCCCCCCGCACTGCAACCTGAGACTGTGGAGGCTTCCCCGCTTCCTTCCGTCGCGCCCGCATTCGCGCCTGTCGCCGTTTTCAATACTGAACAAATCTATATCTCCAATCGCGATGGTTACGATCTCAAACCCCTAACCTCGCGCGAAGGGTTGATTTTCTTCTACGCTTCATGGGCGCCGGATAATCACGCTTTGGTAGCGCTGGCCTGTAGAGAAAGTGAGTGGGACGCGCGGGAAAAGGTGTTCAAGTTGCCGGCGGGGCGGCCTCGTTTGATCGCGCTCGACAGCAGCGAACGTTTGCTCGATGACGAGTTGACTGAGGCTTTGCCGGTTTGGTCGCCCGACTCTTCTAAAGTGGCCACCGCATTCGAGACTCAGGTAATGATCTACGACGCGGCCACTAGTAAACCCACGCAGGCACGTATTCGTCTGCGAGATTCACTCATAACGGCTTCGAGGGTTTATGAAAGAAAGGTTGCGGCCAACAAAAAGAAGGGTGATGCCAATAACGCTCAAGCAGCCGAGACAGGCGCCGGTGACGCTGCAATACCGGCGTCATTCAATCCGATCATTCGTTTGGAGTGGCTGATCCCCGAGAAACTATTCCTTCAGAGCGCCTACGTGCGATTGATTCCCCATGATCCGATTACCACGTTCCAACGCTGGCACCTCGTAACGCTCAGCCCTCAAGCAGCAGCGCTGAAGTGATCCGCTTTTTACTTTTCTTAAGCGGCGAAAAAAAGACGCCCTGGACCACCCGTCATATTTATCGAGCTTGCCTGCGACTAGTTCTTCGCCGCGGCCGTTACTATCCCAGGGTCACACCACGCCAGTTGGAAGGTTCCTGACCTTCAAATAATCGGTGAGAATTATGAGATTTTGGATTTGTTATGCCCGTCGATCAATTGCAATAGGCTTTTTCTGGGGGTGTTTGAGAGTGGACTAATGGATCGCTTCTTGCTTAGCCCGAGTCAGATGGAGTCTTCAAAGTTACTCAAGCGTTATGAACTTAAGCTCAGGGCTTGAGCGCCAACGGTCTTTCTGTACCACAACTTACCAACTGATGGAGGATAAGAATGAAAAGAATTCTCTTTAACTTTAGATTGGGGGGCCTCCTGGTAGCTGCCGCATTGTTTATGCTGGCCCTGGCTGCGCCCTCCTATGCGCAAATGACGCGTGGCGCGCTTTCCGGCACCATCCGCGATGCGGCCGGAGCGACGGTTCCCGGCGCGCAAGTGAAAGTCTCAAACCCCCAAACCAACGTCAATCGAGAGGCAACCACTAGCGACGAGGGTTTTTATCGCCTCGGCGGTTTGGAGCCAGGAACTTACGTGGTTATGGTTGAAAAGACTGGTTTCTCTAAGGTGGAAAACCACGCGGTCACCATTAGCCAATCTAACGAAACCACTTTCGACGCGGAACTAAAAGCCGGCAGCGTTAGCGGAACTGTCGATGTGACGGCGCAGACCGAAGCCATCACCGTTAACAAAAGCAACGGCACGGTAGGTCTGACAGTTACCGCGAAGCAGGCCGTCGACCTTCCGCTTGGCGCGGCCCGCAACATCAACAACCTGGCGCTGCTCTCGCCAAACGTTTTCAATACTGGTGGCCAGACTGGAATTTCGGCCAATGGCCAGCGTTCTCGAAACAACAATTTTACAATTGATGGCTCCGATAACAACGACGTCAGCGTGACGCTTGCGACCACTCCCGTTGTCCCTGAGGCGGTAGGCGAATTTCAGATTCAGACCAACCCCTACAGCGTTGAGTTTGGTCGCAATACTGGAGCACAGATCAACGTCATTACCAGAGGCGGCGGTAACAGCTTTCACGGAGAAGCGTGGGAATACTATCGCGGCAGCCGCTTGAACGCACTCGACAATATTGAGAAGGCTACTCTTACTCGCCCCTCTCGCTTCAATCGTAATCAGTTTGGCTTTGACATTAATGGCCCACTGCACCTGCCTCGTTTCGGCGAAGGTGGACGCTCCATCTATGACGGGCGCAATCGAACTTTCTTCTTCTACCTGTTCCAGGGTGATCGTACGCGCACCGGAGCATCACGGGGGCCCACGACCAGAATTCCGACCCAAGCCGGTTTCGCCGCGCTCTCAACCGTACCTCTTGGCGCCGGGCAGACGCCTGGCAGTCGCACCGCCGTTTTGGATCGCCTGGGGTTCCTGAATAGTGTTTATGCCAACGGCGCGCCCTGCCGGACAGGTTCCATCTCGAATCTCACGGTCAACGGAGTACCGATCCAGACATGTCAGGTGAATGTCGGAATCTCCCAACCAAACGATACCTACAATCACACGCTGAGAATCGACCACAAATTGACAGCGAATGACAACCTGACGGGCCGTTACATCTCCAACAAGCCGACCGACTCCAACGTCATTAGCAACACTAATTTCGGCTCTATCTTCGCGGGCGAACAGGCAATCTTTGACCAGAATCTGGCGCTCAGCGAGACGCACGTCTTCAATGACAAGGTGCTTAACGAGTTTCGGTTTTCCTACATCCGCCGCAACCTGCAGTTCCCGGAGCACGATAAGGTGAGTCCAACCGCGAACATTGGCGGCCTGTTCACGATTGGTGGGGCGAGCAATTTCCCCCAGGGGCGTGTTCAGAACAGTTACCAATTTTCCGATACGCTAAGCATGCTGAGGGGTAATCACTCGATTAAGTTTGGAACTGACATCCGCCGCATCCAACTGTTCAATCTTGCCGCGTTTGACTCCAAAGGCACCTTCGGTTTCAACAACCTGCAAGACTACATGAACAACCTCGCAGCCACTTTCCAGCAGGCGCTCCAGACGGCCACTTTCAATGCGAAGCAGGTTCAGCAGTTCTACTTTGCCCAGGATGACTGGCGCGTCACCCCAAATCTCACCTTAAACCTCGGTGTCAGGTACGAAAACTCGAGCGTGCCTTTTGGCTTTTTTGGAGCCACCGATGCCCAAAGCCTCGCGGCGCTGGTTCCCGGCCCGGTAAAGAGAGATAACAACAATTGGGCGCCCGCAGTTGGCTTTGCATATAGCCCACACTCGAAGGACGGCGTGATGAATACGATCTTCGGTGATGGCTTGTCCAGCATCCGTGGAGGCTATCGCATCGCCTACGATCTCATCTTCTACAATATCCTCACCGTTAACGCGTCCAACTACCCGCGCGTAGTTGTACCGGTGGTTCAAAACGTCCAGAACCTCTATCCGAACCTATTACCTTTGACCGGTACGGCAGCGTTCAATCCGCTGGCAGGATACGTCAACAGTCCTGTAGACACGGTGAACCCTTACTCGCAACTCTGGAGTCTGAGCTGGCAGCGCGAGGTTCACCACAACTATGTCTTCGAAATCGGCTACACAGGCAGTCATTCGCTTAAACAGATTAACCAAATGCAGGCAAATCCCGCGCTGTTAACTGCGGCACAGATTGCCACCGTGCAGTCCACCCGAAGCGCGACGTCGATCCCGGCGGCTCAGGCCCGACGCCTCTTTCCGCAGTTCGGGTCACGCACACTTATTACTACGTTGTCGTCGGCTATTTACCACGCCGGCTATGCGACAGTTAACCGAAGATTTTCGCGGCACCTGCAATTTGGCGCCTCGTACACTTTCGGCAAGCTGATTAGCGATAACGACGAATCACTTGCGCTTGCTAGCATTGCCACGCCCTCGCCGCAGGTTCCACAGAGCTACTTCAACTTGCGGGCCGACCGAAGCATTTCGGCCTTCAACCGCAAACAACGGTTTGTCGCGAACTTTATTTACGAAGTTCCGGCGCCCGGATTTGCCAAGGACAGTTCCGTAGGCAAACAAGTTTTCGGTGGTTGGCAGATTTCCGGGATTATCACCCGGCAGGCGGGCACGCCCTTCACGATCGTTACCGGGGTTGACTCAAACGGCAACGGCACCGCTACAGGTGACCGTCCAAACCTCAACCCCGCTGGTACTCTTACCCTTGACCCTGTGACAGGTAACCTGCGCACGTTTACGAGCCCACTTGTTGGAGGCCGGTTCTTTGTGCCACTGGGCACAAACGGCTTACCGCTGCAGAATAGCCTGGGCGACGGCAACCTTGGGAAGAACACTTACACCTCTCCGGGTTTCCGCAACACCGACTTGAGCGTGCAGAAGAAGTTCACGTTTATGGAGACTCGCCAGGTGATCTTCCGCGCTGACTTCCTGAACGCTTTCAATCAGGATAACTATGGCCGGCCGATCAACAACATGAACAACCCCGACTTCGGGAAAAACCTCAACAACTGGGGTAACCGATCAATCACGCTCAGCATGAAGATCAAACTGTGATCCTGAAATACCATGTTGTCA
The DNA here is from genome assembly GCA_030854715.1 of Acidobacteriota bacterium. GTDB lineage: Bacteria > Acidobacteriota > Blastocatellia > Pyrinomonadales > Pyrinomonadaceae > PSRF01. Next base: position 18,328 of record JALYSR010000302.1, on the reverse strand, counting down.
CAAATTAATTCTGTGTGACCTTGCAAAGGCACCTCGCAAACGAGGTGCCTTTTTTGTTTGTTTGGGAGGTCCAGCGACAACTCCTCTTGCGATCCAAAGAAACGCAGAGATCTGGTTAGCGCCCATATTGTTGGCGAAGTATAATCCCGGCCTCCCCGATGGTCCGATGGTTACGCCGGCAGTCGAAAGGACAGTGCCATGAGATTTGTGACTCCCACCTTGTTGCTTTTGGGACTAGTCATTGTGATACAGGCACAACAACCATCTGCAAGCGACGCAACGGGGGTTGCGTTACCTCCAAGCCCAACCGACGTTATGATATTGAAGTGTAGCTGGGCGCGAGAGCGCATCCCTGGCTGGGAGAAAAGTGTCTACGGTCCTCCCGAGCCATTCGACATTATGATCGCCCGAATACAAAACGAACGACAGATGCAGCAGGCGCGAAACGCCGGTGACAAGTCTTCGGTCAGCAGAACGGAAGGGTCGGCAAAACAGATTGAGCGAGCCACCCTGAATGCGGCTGACAAAGATGCGGAAAAAAGATCCGATCCGCCTCGCTTCGGTTACCGTTATAAGGTTTTAGTTAGGAACTCCGGAGCAAAAGCGATTAAAGCAATCGACTGGGACTATATACTCTACGATCCAGATACTCAGAATGAAATCGCGCGTCATCAGTTTGCCAGTGAGGAAAAAATTAGTCCCGGTAAAGAAAAGGAGTTGTCTGTATTCATTCTTTCCCCGCCTACCAGAACCGTGGCTTCAGATCAGCACAATAACAAGGACGGAAATCAATTCACTGAACACGCTATTATCGTGCGCATCGAATATTCTGATGGCTCCACCTGGCAACAACAGTGAAGGATCACTGAACTGAGCTCCAATCACATCGCGTTCTTCACCACCTCAAACTCGAAATGCAGTTCCTTGCCGCGAAAGATCGTGGACAGGTAGAACTCCCAAAACTTGCGCGTGAAACGAGCCGCCGGCCAGTGCTGGTCGAGATTTGTTATCAACTCGAGGCCCAGTGCGCGCCATAGATTGGCCAGGGTTACGTAGGTGTGTATGGGTTTTAGTTCGACGGTAGTGTAGAACGGGAAGGGAGTGCGATCAGGCATGAAGCAGGTGAAGGAATAACTGTTGAAATGGTTCCGATGGGTCGGGTCGGTGGGCCAATCGGGGTTTGTGTAGTGAGGCGTTACGATTTTAATCGAACCCGCCGGTTTAGTTATGCGGTGAAGTTCGCTTACAAATGACATGACGTCGGGAACGTGTTCAATTACATGACGACAAATGATTTCATCAAATTCATTATCGGCAAACGGATACGGAAGGACACCCAGATCGTGAATCACGTCGGCGTTAGCACGCGGATTCGAGTCTATACCGATGGCGCCGGGGTATTTATTTTGTCCACAGCCGACGTCGAGAATCTTTCGCGGAGTTTGTGACGACGACGTTCGGTTTGCTCCGGAGACGCTCATGGATTGGCATGAATCGCTGGAATCAATTTTTGCTGAACGAGAAACTGTCCGAACGATTTGAGATCGAGAGGATACACGGGACAACCGACCTGCTGGGTCAACTCCTCGAGCTTCATTCCGTCGAGCATGATCTCCTCGTCGCTCTTGAGGGTACTCCTGGGAATTATCGCGAAATCACCACTAATTCTGCCCTTTGCACCCAGCAAATCGCCGCCGGTGAGCAGCCCGGCTACTGAAACGTCACCACCGAAGTATTTGTTTTCTACGCCTTCAACACTTAGCTGAGTGCCGCAGCGCGAGTTCAAATCGTCAATCAGAGGTTTGAGTACCGGAGCGAAAAGTGTACCCGTCAGGATTGTGCCCTCAATCTTGCCAGGCTTTTCCAATTGTCGGCGTTCGAGACGTCTTAGCAATGCCGTAAACTCGTTATTGAATGAACGGACCATGCCGATGCCGTCCTCAATCTGCGGATAGTTGCCATAGTGTGATCGGGCCGGCACAGACTGTTCCGCACGCAGGTAAATCTCGTCACCTAAGAATGCGAATGTGGTTCCCAGTCGCTTGCGCAGGTCGCGCTGAATGGCAGCAACCTCAAAGATTGTTTCCCGGCAGAAGTCCGGCGTCACCGCTGTCAGACGCGAGTCAGTGTTGTAACGTGTCAGGCCCAGGGGAACAATGGCTACGCTCGTGATGCGTGGATACTCCGCGGCTAGATCGGCGATCGTTCGCCGCAGGATTTCACCGTCGTTAATTCCGGGACAGAGCACAACCTGCGCGTGAATCTCGATACCCGCGTCGAGTAAGCGCGCAAGTTTTCCACTAATGTCGGCGCGATGCTCGTCGACGCCGAGCAGATAAGCACGCACCGCCAGGTCGGTGGCATGAACCGATACATACTGAGGCGAAAGGCGTTGCTCGACAATGCGCCGCATTTCATCTTCAGTGATTGAAGTCAGCGTTGTGTAGTTACCGTAGAGAAATGAAAGCCGCACATCCTCATCCTTGATGAAGAGCGACGGCCGCGCATCGGCGGGGTTTCCATTGCAAAAGCAGAAGATACATTCATTGGCGCATTGCCGTGGCACTATCTGTTCGAAACTAAAACCAAAATCTTCGCCTTCACCGCGCTCGATTTCGATTTCCCAATCCTCGCCCGACTTTTTTCGCACCTCCATGGTGATTTCGGTTTCGCCGGCCGTGTGAAAGCGGAAATCGAGGTAGTCGCGGACGGGACGGCCGTTTACCTTGATGATGCGGTCTCCCGACTCGAGTTCCAATTCAAATCCAAGACTCTCCGGGGCTACTTCGGATATTTCCACGCCACGACGCCGAATGCTGGTAACGGCCGGAGCTACTGCAAATTCGTACATACTGGAATAATGTCCGACAAGCTTTCGTTTGTCGAGCAGGCCCAGCTCTCCCGCACCTTTCAGTTCGTCGTGCGCGGAGAGTTTTCAAAGACGGATGCCTCACATCCAGCGACAAATCGAGGTATGAGATGCCTTGTGTCAAACAAAATCAGTCAATTTTATTGACAATCCCGGCCCTGTTTGTTAGTTATGCTGCTCGCATTCTAGTACCAGCCTGTTTTTCAAAGACTAAATAGAGTCGTCCGACTTCTTGAATGAGAGCGTGCTAATCTCATGAACAGTAAACTGAAACCTGCGATTATCGGTGGCGTTTTTATAGGAGTCCTATCCGTAATTCCCTTTGTCAATTGGGTCAACTTCTGCTGCTGCCTGTGGGCGATTTTGGGCGGGGTGCTGGCTTCCTACCTTTACATCAAGAATTCTCCCACGCCTGCCAGTCCGGGGGACGGCGCCATTCTGGGCGTCCTGGCGGGTGCGGTAGGAGCGGCGATCGCGGTGATAATCGGGATCCCGCTTAGCATACTCATGAGCGGTATGATGACCGGACTCATCGTTAGCCTTGTGGAGCGTATCGATCCTTCGCAGGCTGAACTGATGCGGAGGCAAATGGAAGCGGGCCAGACAGTGGTCGGCGCAATAGTAAACGGAATTATTCTGGCGGTACTACTGGTTATCTTTTCGACCCTTGGCGGACTAATCGGCATTCCCATCTTTGAAAAACGCAAGCGGGAGACAATAGCCCCGCCACCTCCCCAGAATTTTGGCGGCGGCCCAGGGCCGAGCAGCTACGGCTCAGGCGTGTGAAATAATTTCAACTTTTAGCTTTATCGCAAACCCAATCGATACGAGGAGAAACTATAAATGTCGCAACCTTGGACTCCCCCGCCCCCGCCCGTAGGTGGACCGGCCAACGTTCCCAACTATTTGATTCCGGCGATTCTGTCGCTGTTTTGTTGCTGGCCCCTGGCTATAGTCGCGATAATTTTTGCCGCCCAGGTAAACGGCAAAGTCGCCGCGGGTGATATCGCGGGCGCAGTAGATGCCTCCAAGAAGGCCAAACTGTTCAGTTTCATTTCTATCGGAATCGGATTGGTGTTTGGGTTGATTTATCTGGTGCTGACGTTGCTCGGCGTGGGCCTGAGCGCACTCGGCTCGAGATAACCTCGCCTGTAACATTTGGTGGTCAGTCCTTTAGATACCTGAATATCTTTTGCCCAGGCTAAAGTTTTTCTGATGCCTTGGCTCGCTCAACACCGTGAATAAATCTGTCGGAGCAGAATGTAATGACTAGATATTGCACAAAATGCGGCGCAGTAAACGATGACACGGCTCCCTACTGCGTCAACTGTCAATCTCCTTTGACCCCGGTGAGTGGTTACCAGCCGATGCAGTCGGTTAACCCAAATCCATCGGGCCCCATGGCCGACTGGAAATCGATGGGCGCTGACAAAAAGATCGTGGCGGGCATCTGTGGAATCCTACTTGGCGCGTGGGGAGTTCATAAATTTATCCTGGGTTACACGACGGAAGGGATTATTCAGATCGTCATTACCCTACTAACCTGTGGCATAGGAGGGATAGTAGGCATAGTGGAAGGCATAATCTATCTAACAAAATCTGACGAAGATTTTGTTAGAACTTATATTCAAAACAAAAAGGGTTGGTTTTGAAAACTAGCCCGCTTCCAAACGCCCTTTAATGTTTTAGTAGTCTAACCTTTAACGGGTCGCCTCCGTGGCGACCCAAATTTCTTTCGGGGGAACATCTTTCAAACCATTCGTACTTCTGGGTGTATTCCTTCCAGGGTGCAGGTGTTAACTTAGCAATCATATGACGCTAGAAGGGTTATTATATCGGCGCCCGACCGTCGCTCTCATTTGGTTAACCCTTGCTGTCGGCGCAGTTTATATCTTCGTCTTCGAGCCGGGGCGATCGGGATTTTTCCCTGTCTGCCCTTTTCGAGCGCTGACCGGGTTTACCTGTCCAGGCTGTGGCACCACGCGCGGGCTTCACAAGCTCTTTCATGGCGACATCATCGGGGCCTTTCAAATGAACCCGCTAATGGTGTTGTTGCTTCCCATCTTGTTCTTTGTACTCATTCGTTATACAAGCGCCGCGATGCGCGGTCAGTTAATCAACATGAATCGGTTGGACGCGAAGTATATCTGGATGTTGTTTGCCGTTGTGCTGTCGTTCTGGATATTCCGCAACACGCCGTTCTATCCGTTTCCTTCGTGAGCCGTGCCGGTGGCCCGTTGCCCTACGAGCTAGTTCTATTTGGAGGTTTCGTACCCATGCGTCTAATTTCCGCTTTACTTCTTGCTTTCGCGATTTTCCCCGCTTCATATTCACAGCATTCCAAACCAGCACTTGAACGAGCGGTCACTCCATCCAGACCGGTCCATACCTTTTCTATCGTCGCGCGTGATCCAAACACCGGCGAACTAGGCGTGGCAGTACAATCCCATTGGTTTTCAGTTGGGCCAATTGTTCCCTGGGCTGAAGCCGGTGTGGGCGCCGTCGCAACGCAGTCGTTTGTGGATCCAAGCTACGGCAAGCTGGGACTGGAACTTATGCGCACCGGCAAGAGCGCGCCTGAGACGCTCCGTGCTTTGCTGGCCGGCGACGAGGGCCGCGACGTGAGACAAGTGGCAATGATTGATATGCAGGGACGGGTGGATGCGTGGACCGGCAAAAACGATATTCAGGCAGCCGGGCACTTCGTCGGCAAGAACTTTTCGGTCCAGGCCAATCTGATGCTGAACGACAAGGTGTGGCCTGCGATGGCCCAGGCTTTTGAAAACACTAAAGGCGACCTTGCCGATCGCATGCTCGCCGCGCTCGATGCCGCGCAAGCTGTGGGCGGAGACATACGCGGACGTCAATCCGCCGCGCTAATTGTTGTTAGCGGAAAACCCACCGGCATGGCCTGGAAAGATCGTCTTTTTGATCTTCGCGTCGATGACAGCCCCGAACCGTTGCCGGAGTTGCGGCGACTAGTAACTCTGCAGCGCGCTTACAACCATATGAATGCCGGCGACCTGGCAGTTGAAAAGAAAGACAACGAAGGAGCGCTGCGCGAGTATGGCGCTGCGGAAAATCTGGTTTCTGATAGTGCCGAGATGATCTACTGGCACGCAGTGGCTTTGGTAAACATGGGACGCGTGGATGAGTCGCTGCCACTCTTCCGCAAAGTGTTTGCTATGGACCGGAACTGGGCAACACTGACGCCGCGGTTGCCAAAGTCGGGACTCCTTCCCGATGATCCAAAGCTGATCGAACGGATTCTGTCCGTGGCGAAATAATAGGACAGCGTCGGGCGACGCAGTCAACTCCTTCCAGTGCGGCGGCCTGGCGCCGCTTTGGTCCGACTTGAGTTATCACAGATTTGATTATTGAATTTCCGCAGCACCGGCGGCACCGAGCCGCCGCTGACCAAAGCGGCGCCAAGCCGCCGCACTCCAAGGAGTTGGGTGCATCGCTTTCGCATGCCTGATTCGAACGCCAATCTGAAAGAAAGAGTCCGCGCTTTTTGGCAAGCGAATCCCTGCGGGGTCAAGTTTGCCGATGCGGCGCCAGGAACGCGCCATTTTTACGAGCTAGTTGAGGCGCATCGCTACACCAAAGAGTGGCATATTCCAATCGCGGCTGACTTCGCAAGCGCGCGGGGCCGCAAGGTGCTGGAAATCGGTTGTGGTCTGGGAACAGACGGGGCACGGTTTGCAGAAGCGGGCGCGGATTATACCGGAGTGGATCTCACCGAGGCGGCCGTTGAGTTAGCGCGCAAACGTTTTGAGCTGTTTGATCTTCCCGGCAGATTTCAAACTGCTGATGCCGAGAATCTCGATTTCTCCGACGAAAGTTTTGATCTGGTTTATTCGCACGGCGTCTTGCATCACACGCCTGAGACTAAAAAAGCAATTGGGGAAATTCATCGAGTGCTTCGTCCTGGCGGACGCGCTATCGTTATGCTCTATCATCGAGATTCGTATAACTATCGCGTGAACATTTCGGTTCTGCGGCGAGTGGGGTCGCACCTGCTAAACTGGGAATCGGGAGTAAAGCTAGTTCATCGAATCACCGGCGAGCCGGTGGACTCGCTTCGCCAGCATGCCAAACTTCTTAAGACAGAAAAAGCTTCTTACCTCGCGGCTGACGAATTCCTGAGCCAGAACACAGATGGAGCCGGCAACCCGCTGGCGCGGGTCTATTCACGCGATGAAGCGCGAGAACTTTTTAAGGACTTTTCGGAAGTGACTACAAAAACTTTTTTCCTCAACAAGCGCTGGCTGCCCGTGATTGGAAACGTGTTGCCGCGTTCGTTGGAAGCGTGGCTGGCATCACGCTGGGGTTGGCATTTGTGGATCTTTGCTAAGAAGTAGTCAGTGGTCAGTAGTAGGACAGCAACATTCAACCCCGTGAACTAACTGGCCACTGACTACTGACTACAAACAACAACCAATGAAGAACGTTCTCATTACCGGTGGTGCCGGATTCATCGGCTCGCAACTTGTCGATCGTTTGCTCTCCCAAGGCGAGTGGAGAGTTTCTGTCGTCGATGACTTCAACGATTTTTATGACCCGGCCATCAAACGTGCGAATGTAAACCGCCACCGGAAGAATCCGAACTATCAATTGTTCGAAGCGGACATTCGAGACAAGCCGGCGCTGAAGAACATCTTCGACGAAAACGAATTCGCCTGCATCGTCCATCTTGCGGCGCGGGCCGGCGTTCGCCCGTCGCTGTCGCAACCATTGCTGTATGCGGAAACGAACATTGAAGGCACGCTGAATCTTCTGGAGCTCAGCCGGGAACAGAGCATCAGGCAGTTTGTCTTTGGCTCCTCGTCATCCGTTTACGGGATAAATGCGAAGGTACCTTTCAGTGAAGACGATCCGATTCGGCAGCCGATCTCGCCTTACGCAGCGACGAAAGCCGCAGGCGAGTTGCTTTGTCATACCTATTCACATCTTTACGATCTTCGTTGCGTCTGTTTACGGTTCTTCACTGTCTATGGACCACGACAACGTCCCGATCTCGCCATTCACAAATTCGCGCGGCTGATGAGCGAGGACAAACCAATCCCGGTTTTCGGAGACGGCACCACCCGCCGCGATTACACGTTCATTGACGACATCATCGCCGGTGTCCAGGCTGCGATTGACTATGAAGCCAGCGATTATGAAGTTATTAATCTCGGCGAGTCGCGCACGGTTGAGTTGCGTGAATTGATTGCGCTGCTGGAGAAGGAACTGGGAACAACCGCCAGGATAGACCGGCAACCCTTGCAACCCGGCGATGTGCCGCAGACCTATGCCGACATCACTAAAGCCCGCCGGTTACTTGGGTACAATCCGAAAACCCCGATTGAAGACGGCATTAAGAAGTTCGTCGAATGGTTTCGAGCCCAACCTTAGACCCCTCAAATGGGCTATTATATTTCCGCCTGCCGTGTGAAGTAGGCAGAGTCTATGTCCACCACCACCAACATTATCGACAAGCCATTGCCGCGCGAGATGCAGCAACATACCTACGCGATCATGCGCCGGGTTGAGGAGAACCATTGGTGGTATGCAGGTCGACGACAGATCATAAGGAGTTTTCTCGAGCCTCTTTATCGCAATCCTGGTGAACGTGAAGGGGAAGACGGTGATGGCTCTCAAACCACCGAGCAAAGCCCGGCCCTGAACATTCTGGATGTTGGTTGCGGCACGGGTGCAAACCTCGAAATGCTTTCACAGTTTGGCGAGGCTGAAGGCGTGGATATCTCCGCGGAGGCACTGTCCTTTTGTCGTGCGCGCGGCCTCACAAATGTGAAACAGGGCGAAGCCGAGCAATTGCCCTACGCAGACAATACCTTTGATCTGGTGACCGGCCTCGACGTTGTCGAGCACCTCGATAACGATTTGGCAGGTTTGCAAGAGATGAGGCGCGTGCTCCGTCGGGGTGGACACGCGTTGCTGTTTGTGCCGGCGTTTATGTTTTTGTGGGGCGTTCAGGACGATGTGAGCCACCACCGGCGGCGCTATACGCGTGCCGGATTGAAGCGAGTGGTGCGCGAGGCGGGGTTTGAGATTGAGCGCGCTACTTATGTAAACCTCACTTTCTTTGCGCCAATTCTGTTGGGCAGGTTGCTAATGCGTGCGGTCCGGTTTCGTCCGGAATCGGAAAACAATCTTACGATTGGCTTTCTGAATGGAATGCTGGGGAAAGTTTTAAGCGCTGAAAGATGGCCGCTACGACATTTGAATTTTCCGTTTGGGGTTTCCATCATATGTGTGGCGCGAAGAGTTGAGTAGGACAGACATTTCCTAATGAAAATTTACGACGAAGAAGAAGAGACTCTGGTGCACAAGCGGCAAAGTCCAGCCACCGATGAAAAGCCGGTGCGGCGGAGTTTAGGCTCGGGTGAGCAGCCGGAGCTGTCTATATTCCTTCCCGTCTACAACGAGGAGCCGAACCTGCTGCCATTGCATGCCAAGTTGGACGAAGCTTTAAAAACCCTCGACCGATCAGCGGAAATCATTTACGTCGACGACGGTTCAACAGATGGCAGCCTGGCAATTTTGCGCGAGCTGGCTCGTGTCGACGCTCGCGTGCGCGTGGTTGCATTGAAGCGCAATTATGGTCAGACAGCCGCAATGGCGGCGGGAATTGATGCGGCGCAGGGACAAGTTCTAATTCCGATGGACGCCGATCTTCAGAATGATCCAGCCGACATCGTGAGGCTCCTCGATAAGCTCCATGAAGGCTTCGACGTCGTTTCCGGTTGGCGCAAAAACCGGCAGGACAAAGTAATCACGCGCAAAATTCCTTCGATGATTGCGAATCGCCTCATCTCGTTGATTGGCGGTGTGCCGCTGCACGATTACGGCTGCACGCTCAAGGCTTATCGTCTGGAGTCGCTGGAAAGCGTGCGACTCTATGGCGAGATGCATCGCTTCATTCCGATTCTGGCTTCCTGGGAAGGCGCGCGCGTGGCTGAGATCCCGGTGGCGCATCATGCGCGCACTATGGGTAAATCAAAGTATGGACTGTCGCGCACGTTCAAAGTCGTCTTCGATCTGATGACCATCAAGTTTATGGCTTCGTATCAGACGAAACCCATTTACGTTTTTGGAACATTTGGTGTGCTGGCCTTTCTGGTTTCGCTGTTAGCGGGTCTTTACGCCGTATTTCTGAAAATCTTTCATAAAGCAGACTTTGTGCAGACGCCGCTGCCGATTCTGGCGATTGTAATGTTTGCCGTTGGCATCCAGTTTTTGTTGATGGGCTTGCTGGCCGAGATGATGGTGCGCACCTATCACGAATCACAGGCGAAATCGATCTATGCTGTCCGGGAGAGAATTGGATTCGAATAGAAGTGAGCAGGGAGTTTATGATGGTGAATATCAAAAGAGTTAATTCAAACGTATGCAGAGCGGTGCGTACTGCTCACTGCTCACTGCTCACTGCTCACTGAAGAATATGTGTGGAATAACCGGTTGGGCCAACCTTGATTCACGAACGCCGCCGCCCGATGGCGCTCGTGAGTTGCTCCACTCGATGTGCGAGCGGATGGTTCATCGTGGGCCCGACTCAGAAGGTCTGATGGTCTCGAGCGGTGTTGCGTTGGGAATCCGGCGCCTGGCAATCATTGATCTCGTCACCGGTGAACAACCCGCCTACAACGAAGACAAGAGCGTAGCCGTCGTCCTCAACGGCGAAATCTATAACTACCGTGAACTCCGCCAGGATCTCGAAAAACGGGGACACTCGTTCCACAGCGTCTCCGACACCGAAGTGCTGCCCCATCTGTATGAAGAATTTGGCGAGCAGATGGTTGAGCGACTCAATGGCATGTTTGCATTTGCTTTGTGGGACTCGCGCCGCCGCCGGCTCTTTATCGCCCGCGATCGTTTTGGCGAGAAGCCGCTTTACTGGGGCGTCTTTGACAACACGCTGCTCTTCGCCTCGGAGCCAAAAGTCTTGTTGTCGCATCCGGCAGTAAAGAGTTCGCTGAATGTTCAGGCGCTGCGGCAGTATCTGTCATTTGATTACGTGCCCGCGCCGCTTACGATCTATGAAGGGATTAACAAACTCCCGGCCGCCCACACGTTGACGCTCGAGGATGGCGGGGTTGAAACTCGCGCTTACTGGCGCCTGAGTTATGAAACCAAACAACCACCTCCGTCTGAAGCGGAGGCTGCCAAACACTTAATCGACTTGCTGGCCGACTCCGTGCGCATGCGTCTGGTTTCAGACGTACCTCTGGGAGTGTTGCTTTCCGGGGGAGTTGATTCGTCGACAATCGCGGCGCTTGCGGTGCGCGCTTCGTCTGAGGCAGTCAAGACATTTTCGATTTCGTTTGCGGAGTCGTCGTTTGATGAATCGTCGTATGCGCGTGCAGTTGCGAAAGCCCTGGGGACGGATCATCACGAGGAACGGCTCAGCGCAAATCTGGCGGCCAATCTTGTCAGTGAAATCGGCTCGTGGATGGATGAGCCTTTTAGCGATCCTTCTCTTGTTCCAACTTATCTATTGTCGAGGTTCACACGGAAACACGTCACCGTGGCGCTTGGGGGCGACGGCGGCGACGAGCTTTTCGCCGGCTACCCGATGTATCACGCTCACCGTCTCGCTGACATATATGAGCGGGTTCCGCAGTTTCTGCGGGCCGGGTTAGTCGAACCATTGATACGCTTGTTGCCGGTAAAAACTAAAAACCTTTCGTTGGACTACAAAGCAACGCGATTCGTCGCCGGCACAAAATACGATCGGGTTGTCAGGCATCACGTTTGGTTTGGCTCGTTCACGCCGGAAGAGCAGGAAAAATTGTTAACCGCGGAAGTACTGAGCCAAAGCGATAGCGATATTTATCGCGAAGCGCGGCGCATGTGGGCAGAGTGCGATTCCACCGATATAGTGGAGCAGATGCAAAGTCTCGACACCCGGCTCTATCTCGCCGAAGACATACTCACGAAAGTTGATCGCGCGAGCATGGCCGTGTCGCTCGAGGTGCGGGCGCCGTTTCTCGATCCGCGCGTTGCCGAGTTTGCTGCATCGTTGCCGTCAGACTACAAACTACATGGCGGCAAGACAAAATACATTTTGAAGCGCGCGATTGCGGATGTCCTGCCTCCATTTGTGGCTCGCCGGGGTAAGAAGGGATTTGGCGTGCCGGTTGCCGAATGGCTAAAAGGAAAACTGCGCCCGTTGGCGCGAGATCTCCTATCACCGGACCGCGTGCGCCGGGCTGGAGTTTTCAATCCCGATTACGTCACAAAACTACAGGATGAACACGAACGCGGAGTGGCAAATCACCGTAAGCTGCTATGGACCTTGCTGATGTTTGAGCTCTGGCACGAGAGCTTTATCGAAACGCCGCGGCGAATCGAGACGTCGGTGAGCAGTGAGCAGTGAGCAGTGGGCAGCCGCGGATTTACGCAGGTGAACGCGGATCAGATCGAATAATAAGAACAAGCTGAAGGAAAAGTCATTTCAGATTCGTGTAATCCGCGCAAATCTCGGCTAACAGAAATCGTTTAGAGGCGGGCATTGCCCGCCGTTTCCATGAACGAACCAAGCATTAAACAGGCATTCGATGAACTCTTCAACTGGTGCCGCAGTCACGACTATGCCGGTTACGATCCCTTCGATGCCTTGAACAGTCGAGTCTTCCAGGCAACTCCCTTCCGGCGCTTCCGCGCAGCGCGACTAATTTGGACCCAAATCGGTAAACGTTCGCCGTTGAACCTGCGCTCCCTCGCGCTTGTTCCCCCACAGAAGAATTCAAAAGGACTCGCTCTCTTCGCTCTCGCTGCGTTGGCAAACTATCGCCGGCTAAAAACAAAGGCGGCTGAGAAGGAGGCACGGGAACTCTTAGACCAACTATTGACTATGCAGATCCCGGGTTACAGCGGCGCGGCCTGGGGCTACAATTTTGCCTGGCAGAGCCGCAACTTCTTTGCTCCGCAAAACACTCCCACCATTATCCCCACCGCTTTTGCCGCCCGCGCCTTCATAGAAGGTTACGAAAGCTTCAATATTGACAGTTACTTTAAAACGGCGCGCAGCACCTGTGATTTCATCCTTGATGACCTGAATCGAGGAGTCGAGTCGGACGAGGAAGTCTGTTTTAGTTATTCACCTACAGACGAAACGCGAATTTTCAACGCCAGTCTGTTGGCCGCGGAAACTTTAGCGAGCGTAGCCTCTCTTACCGGCGAAACCGCGTTGGGCGATCTTGCTGTCCGGGCCGCGCATTACGTCGTACAACGACAGAGAAACGACGGCTCGTGGGCTTATGGAGAACAGGCAAACCAATCGTGGACAGACAGTTTTCACACGGCCTATGTGTTGCTTTCGTTGGCGCGGATCAGGAAGTTGGACGATAGGCCAGACGAAGATTTGAATAACGCGTTGCAGCGCGGATACCGCTTTTGGCGTGGACGCTTCTTTCTTGCAGACGGGTGGCCGAAATACTACCATGACACGCTTTATCCCGCGGATGCGCACGCAGCAGCGACTGCGATCGTGGCGCTTGTCGAGCTGCAGGAACTGGACACGGGAGCGCTGCCTCTGGCCGAACAGGTGGCCGCCTGGACCATTAACAAGCTGCGCGACCAGCAGGGCTTTTTTTATTATCAGCGGCGGCGCTTCTATACAGTTCGCACACCCTTCATGCGCTGGACCCAGGGCTGGATGCTTTATGCACTGGCGCGATTGTTGGAAGAAAAGTAGGACAGGCATTCTTGCCTGTCTCGTTAGTCTTTGAGGACAGGACAGACAAAATTGTCCGTCCTACCCGAGAATAGAAATCCAAATGCCGATTGCTTCTGATGTAACGTTGGGAAGGGACGTGCGCATTTTTCAGCCTGAGCTCGTGAATCTTTACGGGTGCACGATCGCCGCCGAAACAAAGATAGGAGCGTTTGTTGAAATACAGAAAAACGCAGCTGTCGGAGCGCGCTGTAAAATTTCATCGCATACTTTTATCTGCGAAGGCGTGACTATTGAAGACGAAGTATTTGTCGGCCACGGGGTAATGTTTACAAACGACAGCTATCCCAGCGCTGTTAACTCCGATGGCACGTTGCAAACAGAAGCGGACTGGACTGTAATCAAGACCCGGGTAAAAAAAAGGGCCGCTATTGGCAGTAACGCGACAATTATGGCGGGCGTCACCGTTGGCGAACACGCGCTGGTTGGCGCGGGCGCGGTGGTCACAGGCGATGTTGCCGACTATGCAATTGTCGCCGGGGTTCCCGCGCGCGTAATCGGCGACGTCAGGGAGCGAAGCAAACGAAACGAATAGCATTGCTCGCAAAGATTATTGATGCTCAAAATTGGAGTTATCGGCTACGGATACTGGGGACCAAACCTGGTGCGTAATTTCATGGAAGCGCCGGGCTCAACAGTCGTGTCAGTTTGCGATTTGCGAATTGAACGGCTGGCCCAGCTAAAGGTCCGCTATCCGACGATCAGTACAGTGACCGATTGTCAGACTCTATTTAATGATCCAGAGATCGCCGCTATTGTCATTGCCACTCCCGTTTCCTCGCATTTTGAACTGGCGATGACCGCGCTCGAAGCCGGCAAGCATGTACTCGTGGAAAAACCCCTGGCCTCAAATTCAGAGCAAAGCCTTAAGTTGATCGAGAAGGCGGCTTCCCTTAAACGTGTGCTCATGGTGGACCACACCTTCGTCTACACCAGCGCTGTCAGGAAGATTCGCGAGCTCATAACCGACAATGCCCTCGGTGATATTTATTACTACGATGCCGTCCGCGTTAACCTCGGACTTTTTCAGCACGACGTAAATGTTATTTGGGATTTGGCCATTCACGATCTGTCAATCATGGATTATGTTTTGCCGACAAAAGCTACCGCCGTTTCAGCCACAGGTATTAGCCATATCCCAGGCCAACCGGAGAACGTGGCTTACATCACACTCTTTTTTGACAATCCGCAGATTGCGCATGTCCACGTCAATTGGCTTACGCCCGTTAAAGTCAGACACACGCTTATCGGCGGAAGTGAGAAGATGATCCTTTACGACGATCTGGAGCCCAGTGAGAAGGTGAAGGTCTACGACAAGGGCATTACGGTTTCACCGAATCAGCAAGCTGTATATGAAATGCTTGTCAGCTATCGTTCCGGCGACATGTGGGCTCCGCGACTCGATACGACCGAAGCGCTGCAATCCGAAGCGCGCCACTTTATTGATTGCATTAACAATAACAAACGGCCGGAAACTGACGGCGAGGCAGGGCTGAGACTCGTGCGCATAGCGGAAACGGCCGAGAAATCACTGCGCGCCCGCGGCCAGCTCATGGAAATTTGCTGAAGAAGTGTAGCGTGATTCGATTCGTTCTTGCGAACAGTCGGTTGAAGTTCATAAATAGTTCGACAGCTCACATAGTTCCGTTGTCCCGTCCGTTATTTCTCGATGCGCATTTGGATCGATCTGGCAAACTCCCCGCACGTGCCACTCTTTCGCTCGCTCGCAAATGAGTTTATTCGTCGTAACCACGAAGTTGTCGTAACCGCACGAGCGTTTGCCGAGACTGTCGAGTTAGCTGAGGCCGCAGGTTTTTCTCCGCAGGTAATTGGCGCGCATGGTGGCGGAAAACTTTCCGGCAAGGCAGGCAATTTGGTTCAGCGCGCGTTGGCGCTGGCGCGATGGGCGCGGGGACGCGAGCTTGAGCTGGCCGTAAGCCACAACTCATATTCCCAAATCCTGGCGGCACGCGCGATGTCACTAAGGACGGTCACGCTCATGGATTATGAGCATCAACCCGCCAACCATCTCGCTTTCCGTCTGGCTTCACGAATCATTGTTCCGCTTGCGTTTCCCGAAGCCGCATTGTCACGTTTTGGCGCGTCGGCGGCGAAAGTAAAGCGTTATGCCGGTTTTAAGGAAGACGTTTACCTCGCAGACTTTCAAAGTGATCCGGAATTTCAAGAGCAACTGAGCAGGCTGGGTATCAGCGCTGCCGACACACTGGTTACGGTACGTCCTCCCGCCAGCGAAGCGCTTTATCATCGCTTCGAAAACGACTTGTTTGATCGGTTACTTGATCGTCTTGCTGCAACGCCTTCAGTAAGAGTTGTCATGTTGCCTCGTAATGATTTGCAACGGAAAACATATGCGGAACGCGGCAACTCCAACCTCATCATGCCCGCGGCGCCGATTGATGGCAGGAATCTAATCGCGCATAGCGACCTGGTAGTCAGCGCCGGAGGCACAATGAATCGTGAAGCCGCGGCCCTGGGTATACCGGCCGCATCAATCTACGCCGGCGAGTGGGCAGCAGTTGACAGCGAATTAATTAGGGAAAGACGACTGCAAAGAATTTCCACTCCGGAAGACGTATTAAACCTGCCTATTCGAAAAAAGGAATCTGTAACGCCAAGGCACGCGATCCATGTGGCAGCCGAAGTGGCTGATCGGATACTTGAAGATTAAAATAATGCGACTCATTGTGCATATACCAGAACCGGGAGCAGTAGCGACCGGGTCAATTGAGCGCAAGAGAAACGTCCAATGGAGCGGAACCCGGTCGCTACTGCTCCCCGTTTTGATTTTTAAGTGGTTATGATACGACCGTGAGAGTTGAGCAAATCAAGAAACCGTTAGTTGACGCAGGCGCAGTGCGTGCTCCGCGACGCGCACCCGACTGGGTCATCCCCGCAATCAAGACTGCATTGGTGGGGGCGGATGCTTTGATCGCCGCCAGTTCATTTGCGGTGGCCTTCTATCTCCGCGAAGGCGCCCCGATTGTTCAGCAGACAGACCCCGGCAAATTTGCCTGGAGCGCGCGGTTTGCTCCGTATGGGGCACTGATGTTGTTTGTCATCCTCATTCGCTTACTGGCGCTACGTTATTACGATCTCTATAGACTGCGCGGCGAGTTCTCTTTTTTCGAGGATGGCATACGAGTTTTCAAGTCAACAGCAATTGGTTCATTACTGATTGTTGCTGCCGCGTTTCTGTATCGCGGCGGTTTTAACTACCGAGCGTTTTCGTATGCTCGCAGCGTTTTCGTGCTCGACTTCTTAATCGCTTTAGCCAGTTTTTATACGATACGACTTCTGTTGCGAAGCGCACAGACGTTTTTCCGTGTTCGCGGTATAAATCTAATTCCAACTCTCGTTGTTGGCCGTGGACCGGAGTCGGCATTCTGTATCAAGGAAATGCGCGAGCGTCCGTCCCTTGGTTATCGCGTGATTGGCGTAGTCGAAAGCAGCGTCAAGGGACCGGGTGGCTCCGCGACTTACGAAGGAGTGCCCGTGATCAGCGACCTCGCGGGACTCCCCGAAGCTATTCGCGAGTCTGGCGCGAACGAGGTTATCATTGCCGACCCGCAAGTCGACAGTGACGCACTCTTTGACGTGATGATGCGCTGCGGCAGACGGCGAGGAATTGAATTTCGCATTGCTCCGAGTCTGTTTAATTGTCTACCCAGCAAGACTGAAGTGGATCAGATTGGTGCTTTGCCAATGATCCGGCTTTTTCGCGAGCCGCTTTCCGATTTCGCCCGCGGGACAAAGCGAATTTCCGATATCCTCATTGCTTCGCTCACTTTGGCGCTGCTCTCCCCTTTTTGGCTGCTGATTGCACTGTTGATAAAGCTGGATTCCCGCGGACCCGTCTTTTATGCGCAGGAGCGCGTTGGCATGGATGGACGGATTTTTGTTGTCTACAAATTTCGCACGATGCACCTGGATGCCGATAGCGAAATTCACCGCGATTATCAACGGAAGTTTATTGCCGGACATGCGGAAGCCAATGTTGGTGATGCGGAAAAGCCTGCTTATAAACTGCGCAACGATCCGCGCATTACGCGCGTCGGACGAGTGCTAAGACGTTTAAGTCTCGATGAAGTGCCACAACTCTTCAACGTGCTTCGAGGCGACATGAGCATAGTTGGACCACGGCCACCGATTCCTTATGAAGTCGAAGCTTACGAGCTGAGGCATCGCAAACGTCTGGACATGAAGCCTGGATTGACGGGATTGTGGCAGGTGTCCGGCAGAAATCGTCTGCCGTTCGAAGAGATGGTGAAGCTGGATCTTTTTTACATCGAAAATTGGTCGCTGCTTTTCGATCTTAAGATTGTACTGCGGACCGTAATGGTTATGCTGCGCGGCGATGGCTACTAATATGTTGACGTTCTCTCCAGCCGACTAAATGACAGATCCCCAAACTAAGGCAGCGAGAGTGCTCGATGGCGCGATCCTCGCCTTTCTCTTTTTGTTCGCTGCCGCCGCCCCAAACTCCATTGCCGCAACTCAAACCGCTTGGCTTATCGGAATGCTTCTATGGTTGGTGCGGTTTGCATTTCGACCGCGGCCGAAGCTTTACCGAACGCCAGTTGACTATTTAGTCTTCGGTTTTTTTATCCTCACGGGCCTCTCGGCGCTTCTCTCCTATGAACCAATGGTGTCGATTGGAAAATTGCGAGCCGCGAGTCTGTTCACAATTATTTACC
>JALYSR010000300.1 GCA_030854715.1 Acidobacteriota bacterium | reverse complement strand
GTTGTGCCGCGACAGAGTGAGGGGCAAGCCACGCCAAAACCGCCCGCGGCGCTTAACGCTCGCGGTTTGTCGCAGAAGACAGAAAAGAGTTCTTCCGTTGCAAACACTGCGACTGCGAAACCTCCTTCACCGTCAACCTCACCGTCGCCGGTGCGTCCTTCCCCAACGCCTTACAGTTATCAGCCGGCCAAATCAAGCACACCCGTCGTATCCTTAGGTTCCCAACCGGCCGTTAGTTCTTCACGTGAAGCAAACTCCCAGAACGACAGCCGGACCAGGGTCGTTCGCGAATGGATGTCGGCGCATCGGGCATTACTAGGAGCCCTGGTAGCCTTGGGTGGGTTATTGTTACTTGCCGCCGTCTTTTATCGCCGGCGGAAGAGTATGGCCAAGAGGAAGCGAGTGAAAGAGCCGCGAGTTCAGCCCACATACTCTCCGAATTTTGCGCTCCGTGACTCACTTGCTGCTGATGCGTTGGTCTCGCCAGCTTCAAGGCAACCTTTGAAAGCAGTATCGAACGCAGGTTCGCCAGCTCCTTCGAGTCAGGTTGTCGATGAATACAAATTACGTCCCGCGCAAAGGGAAACACCTGCGCCCGCCGCTCCCAATGTTTCCGCCAGCGCTTCACCTACAGGTGGGTTGGAAAACATAGGGCGGATCAAGCCATTGCCGGAGCCTGCCATGGCGGGGTCTCTCCCGAGCCCGGTGCCTCCGAATTACGCTTCGGTCCCATCCAGGCCTTCGATAAGCTCGCCGGCTAGCGTTTACGATCAAATTGCCAGCGAAGATCAGGACCGGGAGGTTTTTGAGTTATGACGATTGAGTCCTTAATGCGGCTTTGCACAGAGCTTGGGATTAACCTAACGGTTACCGGAGATCAAAAGGATCGCCTTCAAGTGGACGCGCCAAAAGGCGCCACGACGGCGGACCTACGCTCTGCTCTTGCCACGCATAAGCTCGATCTGATCGCTTACCTCAGAAACAGAGACGAGGCTTCCAGTCAGTCTCAGGATAATTCTGAAACCACACAGACAACCACGCCGGAGGCCACATCGTTAACCCACGAGCCTTTTCAATCGACTCACCAATTCATGCTCAGTGACGACGAAGTTCGGAAGTTACTTTCAGGGAGCGAATATGACACGAAGATAATCGACTCAAAGGACTCTGCTACTCGCCAGGTCATAGGCGCGCAGCTGGTGGCCGCTTTGGCCGGTCGAAATACTGCGGAACATGAGTACGCTCGCCGCGCGTTTATGAACTACGGTTACTTCGACGATACTGCCAGACAATTGCAAACGGCCGACTCTCCCTCCGCGCGCGCGGCGGCAGCTCGCGAGTTGGGCGTTGTGGGTGACTTTAAAGCAACTACTCACCTCGTTGCGTCGCTTAGCGACAGTGCTCCGGAAGTGCGTCGCGCTGCCACTGAATCACTGGGCCAAATCGGAGATCCGACTGCGATTTCGCCGCTCAATGATTTGCTCCAACGCGAATCAAGCCGCCAACTCCCGGAAGCCGTGATTCGCCACGCAATCAATTCAATAAGAGTGACCGACGTGAAGAACGTTCCCGCTCCCCAAAAGCCGGCGCTTCACATCGTGGAAAAAACGGTTGTCGCGCCGGAAGCCAGGCAGAAGCGCGAAATCTTTGCCGAATATCTCAGCTCGTTTGAGAATCGGGAGTCAGTAGCCGGTTTCGCGCCCCCTATCAAGCCTTCGCTCGCGCCGGTTGTGGCACCACCATCTGTGCCAACTGTATTGCCGACTGTAACCGAGATCAATTTAGCGCGCGCTGAAGAACAGTTGCGATTGGAAGAGGAAGCTCTAAGGGAGGCAGCAGGCGCATTGGAGCGCAAGCGTCTGGAAGCTGAATCGGCGCGCAAAGTTGCCGAAGACGAAGTTAGAGCGCAAGCGGAAAAAGAAGCGCAAGTGAGAGATGAAATAGAAGCCCGCGTTCGAGTTGAAGAAGAAGCCCGACGCCGAATGGCGGAAGAAGCCGCGCGCCAAAAAGCCGAGGAGGAGGCTCGTCAAAAGGCTGAGCAGGAAGCGAGCCGCCTTGCTGAAGAGAAAGCGCGCGTTCGTGCCGCCGAAGAAGCGCAGTTCCGTTTAGAAGCCGATACCCTGCGAAAGGCCGCCGAAGAACTGGCGCTCAAACGAGCCGAAGCTGGAGCTGCGCGCAAAGTTGCCGAAGAAGAGTCACGCCGCCGCGCTGAGAAAGAAGCTCGGCGTCGGGCAGAAGAGGAAGCTAGAATCCGCGCCGAGGAAGAAGCTCGTCTTCAGGCTGAAGAGGAAGCCAGGCTTAAAGCAGAGGAAGAGGCGCGGCGAAAGGCCGAAGAGGACATGCGTCGCCGTGAAGAGGAAGAAGTTGGTCGTCGTGCTGAAGAAGAGGCTCGACGACGCGCCGAGGAAGAAGCTCGGGCCCGGCGAGCCGAGGAAGCTCGCATGATGGCCGAAGTTGAAGCCAGTCTCCGCGCCGAACAGGAAGCGCGACGGAAAGCAGAAGAGACAGCAAAACAAGAGGCAGAAGAACAGGCCCGACGTCGCGCCGCGGAAGAGACTCGCGCTCGCGCTGAAGAAGAAGCTCGCATTCGTGAGGCGCAAGAGGCACAACGCCAGTCTGAGGAAATGCTGCTCCGTCGGGAGGCCGAGGAACGCCATCGAGCCGAGGAAACTCGCCTTCGGGTGGAACAGGAAACTTTAATGCAGGTTGCGGCCGAGCTCGCGCGTCGGCGGTCTGAATTGGAAGGAGCAAGACAGAAAGCTGAAGCCGAAGCGCGATTACTGGTTGAAGCTCAACAACGCTCGAAAGCCGAAGAAGAGATGCGACGCCAGACCGAACTGGAACGTCAGCGCCTCGAACTTGAAGCAAAACGACGAGCCGAAGAAGAACAATTGACCGAGTTGCGGCGCCGTGCAGCCGAGGAACACTACCAGGCTACGGAACAAGCTCGCCTTCAGGCTGAAGAAGAAGAACGTCATCTGACTACGCTCGACTCGGTGAAGAGAAAGGCTGAGCAAGAGGCTAGTCTGCGAGCGGAGCAAGAGCGGCGGATCAAGTCGGAGATTCTCGCCCTCGGCAAAGCCGAAGAAGAGCAGCGCCAGCGAATTGAAGCGGAAATCAAGCGCCGTTCGGAAGCCGAAGCTCGTTTCAAGGAACAGGAAGCTAGAGCCGAACAAGAGGCGCTAAGGATTGCTGAAGAGATTCGTGCCAAAGCTGATGAACAGGCTCGCCGCCGCGCTGAGGTTGAAGCACGCCTGAAGGAAGAGGCAGCTCGGCTGGTAGTAGAACAGGAAGCGCGTGCCAGGGCGGAGGAAGAAGCACACCGGCTGGCTATAGAAACTCGCCTCAAGGCCGAAGAAGAGGCACGCCGCCGCGCTGAAATTGAAGCCCGTTTGAAAGAGGAAGAAGCCCGACTGCAAGCCGAGCAGGAAGCACGTGCCAGGGCAGAAGAAGAAGCACACCGGCTGGCTGAGGAGACTCGCCGCAGGGCTGAGGAAGAGGCGCGTCGACGTGCTGAAGTTGAAGCAAGATTGATGGAGGAAGCAGTGCGTCTGCAGGCCGAGCAGGAGGCGCGGGCCAGAGCAGAAGCAGAGGCACATCTGCTGGCAGAAGAAACTCGCTTAAAGGCGGAAGAAGAAGCCCGCCGCCGCGCCGAAGCTGAAGCCCGCTTGAGAGAAGAAGAAGCTCGACTGCGGTTCGAACAGGAAGCGCGTGCCAGGGCAGAAGAAGAAGCAATCCGCCTGGCTGAAGAGGCCCGGGAAAAAGTTGAAGCAGAGATGCGACGCCGGCGTGAGGAAGCTGAAGTGCGCTTGAAAGAAGCCGAAGCGCGAATCCGGGCGGACCAGGAAGCCTACGCCAAAGCTGAAGAAGAAGCATCGCGACTTGCGGAACAAGCTCGTATCAGGGCTGAAGAAGAGACCACGCGTCGAGCAGAAGCCGAAACGCGTTTGAAAGAAGAAGAAGCTCGTCTTCAGGCCGAACAGGAAGCGCGTGTCAGAGCCGAAACGGAAGCAGCCCGCCTCGCCGAAGAGGTTCGTATCAAGGCCGAACAGACACAGGCTGACGAAGAAGCTCGGGGTCGCGCAGAAGCCGAAGCTCGTTTTAAAGAGGAAGAAGCTCGACTTCAAGCGGAACTTGATTCGCGCCTCAAAGCCGAAGAGGAAGCCGCCCGAGTTGCCTCCGAGGCTCGGCTGCGGGATGAGGAAGACGCTCGACTTCACGCACAAGCCGAAGCGCAATTGCAAGAGGAATTGGCGCGGCAACACTCTCGCGAAGAGGTTGAACCAGAGTCACGCGAGGAAGTTTTCCAGTTTCAATCCAGTGATCCGGAGATATCTTTAACTGAGTTATCCTGGGTTGACGTCAGCACGAATGGCGAAGACTACGCAGAAGTCCTACCGGTGGTCGATGACCTGATGTCTTCGATTGATCAGGCTTCATTTCCCGCCGTAGACGATGAGGTACCGGCAAAAGAAATCGAGGTTGTTCTTAAAGAGAAAGGCATTGCCTCAGCGGAAGACGATGCAGGCATTCCTTCCGAGATATTGCAACGACTCAGCAGTACCGACGCGAGCGAACGAGAAGAGGCGTTGAGCGAGGTGGTGGCAGTTGGCGGGGACGACGCTTTTCATTGCATCACCCGCGCTTTTGATGATCAGGAAGTCGCGGTGCGCAATGCAGCCGCGCGGGCCCTGTTTGACCTGCAACCCGATCGCGCAGCCACCTTCACTCGAGCACTGCGCGAAGGCTCTCCTGAGCGACGGCGAAACATCGGTAAGGCACTCGCCGGTTCAGGGATAGCAACCACTGCGGTTGGCAATCTGACTGGCGAAAGCCGAGAGAAAACCTACGACGCCTTTTCGTTACTGTTCCTAATGGCCAAAGCCGGTGAAATTCAACCCTTGATGCAGGCGATCGAAGACTATCCAAACATCGAAGTTCGGATCGCTGTCGTTAAACTACTCGCGCTCAGCGGCCAGCCTGAAATAGTTCCCGCATTTCGGCGCCTTGCCGTGCGCGGCTCGCTACCTTCGGAGGTTCGCTCAGCCGTCATGGAAGCCATTTACCAGATCAGTAGCCAGGCTCGCGAGAGCACGCCTTCGGCAGCGTAGGAGCGGTGAATAGTGAATAGTAAATAGTAAATAGTAAATAGTGAATAGTAAAAATCTGCTTAGGCCGTGAAGAACTTATAGAGTTCTTCACGGCCTTTGTATTGATGCGCGAAGGTCTCGGTTTCTTCGAAGTTGGCACGCAGCGACTATTCACCATTGACCATTTACCATTCACCGAATTCGGCTGCTTTTCACTATTTACGATTTACCATTTACTATTTACCAATCCATATGGCATTCAAACTTCAATCAACCTATCAGCCGAAGGGCGATCAGCCGGAAGCCATCGATGCGCTCGTGCGCGGGCTGTCTGATGGTTCCAAGGACCAGGTACTACTGGGCATAACCGGCAGCGGTAAGACGTTCACCATCGCCAGTGTTATTGAACGAACACAGCGTCCGACATTGGTCCTGGCCCACAACAAGACCCTCGCCGCCCAACTTTATCAGGAGTTTAAGTCTCTCTTTCCGCAGAATGCGGTCGAATATTTCGTGTCTTACTACGACTACTACCAGCCCGAGGCCTATGTGCCTGCGGCCGATGTGTACATCGAAAAAGAAGCGATCATTAACGAGGAAATCGATCGACTGCGAATGTCGGCAACGCGAGCGCTGTTTGAGCGTCGCGATGTAATCGTTGTGGCCAGCGTCTCGTGTATTTACGGCCTTGGTGATCCGGATGCTTATTATGGAATGTTGCTTTTTCTCGAGCCGGGAACGCGCATCAAGCGCGAGACGCTATTGCAGAGACTAGTGGAACTCCAGTACGAACGCTCCGACGTGAATTTTCACCGCGGCACGTTTCGCGTGCGCGGCGACGTGGTCGAACTTTTTCCGAGTTATCAGGACCAGGCGTTTCGCATTGAGTTATGGGGCGAAGAGGTAGATTCGATCTCGACAATCGACCCGTTGCTTGGCGAAGTGATCCAGAAACACACGTCGCGCGTGCCAATTTATCCGAAGAGCCACTACGTGATGTCCAAACCCACGGTCAAGCGCGCCCTAAAATCCATCAAGGACGAGCTCGACTGGTGGGAACCCAGGCTAATTAACGAAGGGAAACTCCTGGAAGCGCAACGACTCCATCAACGCACCATGTTTGATCTGGAACTAATCAAGGAGATGGGTTTCTGTCGCGGCATCGAAAACTATTCGCGTCACCTTACCGGAAAGAAACCCGGCGAGCCGCCGCCGACGCTGCTCGATTATGTGCCGCGCGACACGATTATGGTCATTGATGAATCGCACCAAAGTGTTCCCCAGATTCGGGGAATGTTTGAGGGAGACCAATCGAGAAAGCGCACGCTGGTTGAGTATGGGTTTCGTTTGCCCTCAGCGCTTGATAACCGGCCCTTGAATTTCGCTGAGTTTGAAGCGCGCATAGGTCAAACTATTTACGTGTCGGCGACGCCGGGCCCGTATGAGTTGACGAAATCAGGCGGTGAAGTGGTTGAACAGATCATCCGACCGACGGGTTTGTTGGATCCGGAAGTGGAAGTTCACCCCGTTAAAGGGCAGATAGACCACCTGCTGGAGGAATGCCGGCAGCGTGCAGAGCGTCACGAGCGCGTGCTCGTGACTACGCTCACCAAGCGGATGGCTGAAGATCTGACTGAATACTTCACCGAAGTTGGAGTGCGAGTTCGTTATCTACATTCCGACATAGAGACGCTCGAACGGATCAAGATCTTGCGCGATCTAAGACGGGGAGAGTTTGATGTTCTGGTTGGCATCAATCTTCTGCGCGAGGGACTGGACCTGCCGGAGGTTTCGCTGGTGGCCATTTTGGACGCTGACAAGGAAGGCTTTTTGCGTTCCGAACAATCCCTTATCCAGACCATCGGGCGGACGGCGCGCAACTCGAAAGGCAAGGCCATTCTTTATGCCGATCGCATAACCGACTCCATGAAACGCGCCATGGACGAGACGCGACGCCGCCGCGCAATCCAGGAAGTCTACAATCGCGAACAGGGAATCACGCCGGAGACAATCGTGAAGCCGATCGAGTCAACCCTAATAACAGCGTCGGAGGCCGACTACTTCAAGGCGCCGGCCGAGTGGGAAGAGATCGAAGATTATTCGCCGGCAAATATCGAAGCTACGATTGTCAGGCTTGAAACCGAAATGCGCGGCGCTGCCAAACGTTTTGAATTTGAACGGGCGGCCGAGCTGCGCGACAGGATCAAGTTTTTGCGCGGGCGTGAATTGCAGTTGGCGTAAGCGGTGAAACTGATGCTAATTAAATCCGAACCTGAGGAAATTCAATCGTTCCTTTCCGACGCCAGTCACATTTTAGAAGGACACGCGGAGGGCGTCGTTTTTCCTGAGAGTTCGGAAGAAGTTGCGGATATTCTGCGCGAGGCCAGTGGTAACAAAACCCCGGTCACGGTTTCCGGCGCCGGAACAGGCACTGTTGGAGGTCGCATACCTTTCGCGGGAATCGTCCTTGCCACCGACAAGCTCAACCATATCAAGAGTCTCGTTAACGACGACCTGGGGGGCAGGGCGGTTTCGGAACCTGGCGTGATGCTTTCTGATTTTCAGCGCCTGGTGGAATCAAAAGATCTTTTCTATCCACCGGACCCGACTGAACGGGGCTGTTTTCTAGGGGGCACGGTAGCGACGAATGCTTCGGGTGCGCGTACTTTCAAATATGGACCCACAAGAAATTATGTGAAGCGGCTGAAAATTGCGCTGGCGACGGGAGATCTCATCGACCTTCGGCGCGGTGAGCTTCACGCGGATTCAGGCGGGCGGATCAGCATTCCGTTACCTTCCGGTCGTGTGCTCCAGGCGCGGTTACCAGGTTATCGAATGCCGCAGACCCGCAAGCATGCGGCCGGCTACTACGTTGCGCCGGAGATGGACGTGCTCGATCTCTTCATCGGCAGCGAGGGCACGTTGGGCGTTATCACTGAGGTAGAAGTGACCTTGCTACCGAAGGTTTCAGGCTTGCTCAGCGGGATCGTGTTTTTCAACGCTGAAGAAAACCTCCTGGCTTTTGTTAGTGAAGCTCGAAGCCTGTCGCTCGCTAAGAGGCGGGTAACGAATGCTCAGGTTGGTAAACTTGGCCCGCTGCTCGAAAAGGCTTTCGAAGTAAGCGCCCGGCAAACCTCAGCACAAATCGTGGACGACGATTCACCGTATAAATTTCTGGATGCACGGGCACTGGAATACTTCGACAGCGAATCGCTTAACTTTTTACGTCAGAAATACGAGGCAATCCCGGGGGAAGCGACGGGCGCGATCTTTTTTGAGCAGGAGACGACGCCAGAGACGGAAGATTCATTGATGAATGAATGGCTTTCGTTGCTGGAGAAACATCATGCTCTAGACGACGACTCTTGGTTTGCAACGAACGAGCCGGATCAAGCAAAGCTGCGCGAGTTTCGCCATTCACTTCCGGTATTGATGAATGAATGGTTCGCTCGCCATCGTCAACGAAAAGTTTCGACCGACATGTCTGTGCCCGATGAATCGTTTGCTGAAATGCTTAATTTCTACCAAAGTACGCTTCGTGCGAGCGAGTTGCGATATGCCATTTTCGGGCACATTGGCGATAATCACGTTCATGTCAACATTCTGCCGCGAAACGACGATGAAGGAGTAAAGGCTCGTGAGATCTATTTGCAATTCCTGGAGCGTGCCGCCGTCCTTGGTGGCACACTCTCCTCAGAACACGGCATCGGCAAACTCAAACGCGACTACTTGCGTCTGTTCTTCAGCGAACAAGATCTGCGCCAGATGGTGAGCTTGAAACGTGCCTTTGATCCGGCGGGGATCCTCGGGCGCGGCAATATTTTTTCTGAGGACTTATTGTGATTTGTCAGTTGTCAGTGGTCCGTTGTCCGTAGTAGTTTGCAGATGTATTTCGCTTCTGCTGATTGCTAATTTCTGACGAAGGTGCAACCGACCACTGACTACTGACCACGGACTACTGACCACTAACAAAGATGCTTCGTTTCACCACAGCTGGAGAATCACATGGTCGCGCGCTGGTAGCGATCGTAGAAGGCATGCCCGCCGGGTTGCCAATCGATGCTGCGGTCATCGACCGCGAATTAGCGCGAAGGCAACTGGGTTACGGACGTGGCGGCCGGATGAAGATCGAGCAGGACCAGGCTCAAATTTTGAGCGGCGTCCGGCACGGTCTAACCCTGGGTTCCCCTATCGCGCTATTGATTGAAAACAAAGACTGGGCCAACTGGACCGAGGTGATGGCCTCTGAGCCACGCGAAATCGCGCCGGCAAAAGCGCGCACCTTGAAACGCCCACGTCCCGGTCACGCCGATCTTGCCGGCGGACAAAAATTTGACGTACGCGATCTACGAAATATTCTTGAGCGCGCCTCGGCGCGTGAGACTACCGCCCGCGTGGCTTGCGGCGCGCTGGCGAAGCAATTGTTGGCTTCTTTCGGTGCGGAAATTCGGAGTCACGTGATTCAACTGGGCGGCATTCCCGACAAACCCCTGGAGCTATCATGGGACGAAGTTGCCGCAATCTCTGACGATGCGCCGTTGCACTGCGGCGATGCTGAGGCGGAACATCGCATGGTCATGTTAATTGATGAGAAGCGCGAGGCTGGCGACACCCTTGGCGGCATTTTCGAAGTGATCGCGCGGGGAGTTCTTCCCGGACTTGGTTCGCATACAGCCTGGGACTTGAAACTCGACGGCCGTCTGGCCCAGGCCATTATGTCCATCCCTGCGGTCAAAGCGGTTTCAATCGGAGCGGGAAGTGAAGCGAGTGCGTTGCCTGGTTCAGAAGTCCACGACGAGATCGCTTACAACAACGAGACGAAAGAGTTCATACGCGAAACGAATCGCGCCGGTGGGTTGGAAGGCGGCGTGACTAACGGCGAAGAGATTAGGATTCGGGGCCACTTGAAGCCTCTTTCCACGCTCCGTCGTCCGCTGCGCTCGGTTGACATTGATACCAAGCAGGAAGAGTCGGCTGCCTTCGAGCGATCCGACATTACGGCGGTGCCCGCCGCGGGCGTCATCGGTGAAGCGATGGTTGCATTGACTGTTGCCGTCGCGATGCGCGAGAAGTTTGCCGGCGATAGTCTGGGCGAAATGAAGCGAAACTTCGAAGGCTATCGCGAGCAGTTGCGTGGTTATTAGTTCCTGGCTGTCAGAGTGAGCGGCAGAGACGCGTGATGGCAACTCAGAGCGATGGCAGAGCTGGCGTCGTTCATCTTGGAATTCAGCGAAAGCAAGTCCGAAGTTTTTCAGGGGGATGACTAGATAGATAATGGCATTAATGGAAATAGTTACGTGGCCTAACCCGATACTTGATATGCCGGGTGATCCGGTTACGGTATTCAACGACGAATTGAAAAAGCTAGTGGGCGACATGTTTGAGACGATGTATTCGGCGCCGGGAGTAGGTTTGGCAGCGGTGCAGGTCGGCGTATCAAAGCGGCTGTTTGTTATGGATTGCTCCGCCGGCAAGGATCCCGACCAGCGGGTGGTCATGATCAATCCGGAAGTCCAGCACGTCGAGGGCGAGCAGAATGGCGAAGAGGGTTGTCTATCATTCCCCGGAATTTTCACTCCTGTTGAGCGCAGCTTGCGAGCAATCGTGCGCGCCCATGATATCAATGGTAACGAATTCGAACTCGATGAGACGGAACTTACCGCGCGTTGCATGCTTCATGAAACTGACCACTGCGACGGTATTGTCTTTCTCGACAAGATGAGTCCAATCAAGCGCGAGATCGTCAAGCGTAAGATTAAGAAACTGCAAAAAGCAGGGAAGTGGAGCTGAGGAATTAGAAGGCAGTAGGCAGAAGGCAGTACGCAGGCGGACCGGCACCTGAAGATCGAGGCTTCGGTGCTTTTTTTATTTTCTGCTTTCCGCTTTCTGCTTTCCGCTTTCTGCTTTTTGCCTACTGCCTACTGCATACCGCCTTCTGCCTTCTGCTTTCCGCCGTGATACTATTTAGAAAATCTT
Source organism: Acidobacteriota bacterium (assembly GCA_030854715.1). Classification (GTDB taxonomy): domain Bacteria; phylum Acidobacteriota; class Blastocatellia; order Pyrinomonadales; family Pyrinomonadaceae; genus PSRF01. The sequence continues at coordinate 6,172 of JALYSR010000300.1, read as the reverse complement.
TACTGGAGTGACCGATGCCTACCGAATTTCGTAATGAACCGTTGACTGATTTCAGCCAGGAAGAGAATGCGCAGGCAATGCGCGCTGCCATTGCGAAGGTGCAAAGCCAGCTGGGGCGCGAGTATCCACTCGTGATTGGCGGCGAGCGCATTTCTACCGGAAACAAGCTCGATAGCATCAATCCGGCTAAACGCTTGCAGGTCGTCGGCAGCTTTCACAAAGCGACGAAAGAACTTGCCAATCAGGCTGTCGAGTCTGCCTACGCGACCTTTCAAACCTGGAAGAACACGAGCCCGCAGGAGCGCGCGGAATTGTTGTTTCGCGTGGCCGGGATTCTCAGGCAACGGAAGCATGAGATGTCTGCGTGGATGATCTATGAGGTTGCGAAGACATGGCCCGAGGCTGACGGCGATACGGCGGAAGCAATCGATTTCTGCGAGTTTTACGGGCGTGAGATGCTCCGATATGCAGACGACCAGCCGATTGTGAAGATTCAGGGTGAAAATAATCGCCTCGAGTATGTGCCGCTTGGCGTCGTTGCCGTAATTCCGCCGTGGAACTTTCCACTCGCAATCATGGCAGGCATGACAGTCGCTTCTTTTGTGACCGGCAACACCGTCGTCCTCAAACCTTCGTCCGATTCTCCAACAATAGCCTATAAATTTTTCGAGATTCTTGAAGAGGCTGGACTACCGCCCGGGATAGTTAACTTCATGACCGGTTCGGGGGCTGAAGTCGGCGACGTGGTAGTAGACCACCCGAAGACGCGATTGATTGCCTTCACCGGTTCAAAGGAAATCGGACTACGAATCAACGAACGAGGCGCAAAAGTTAACGACGGCCAAATGTGGATCAAGCGCATAATCGCCGAGATGGGTGGCAAAGACGCGATTATCGTTGCTGATGATGCGAACCTCGACGAGGCTGCAACGGGGGTGGTCCAGTCGGCTTTCGGATTTCAGGGCCAAAAATGTTCGGCATGTTCGCGGGCAATCATTGACGCGAGTGTTTACGATCAGATGCTCGAGAAAATTGTCGCCGGAACGGAAAAGATCAATCTCGGCGATCCGAATGATTCCGGAACGACAATGAGTGCGGTCATCAACGAAAAGGCTTTCAAGACCATCAACGCCTATATCGAGAAGGGCAAGAGCGAAGGCGGCAGAGTGCTGACGGGAGGTGGATCAGATGGCGAGCATGGTTTTTTCATTGAACCGACCGTCATTGCTGATGTGAAGCCGGGAGCGACAATCGAACAGGAAGAGATTTTTGGACCAGTGCTTGCCGTGATCAAAGCAAACGATTACGACGACGCCCTGAGAATTGCCAACGACACACAATACGGGTTGACTGGCGCGGTATACAGCGCAGACGAAGGAAAACTAGAGCGAGCACGGCGGGAATTCCATGTTGGAAATCTATATCTCAATCGCAAGTGTACTGGAGCGCTGGTAGGAGTCCATCCGTTTGGCGGCTTCAACATGTCAGGCACCGACTCAAAGGCGGGCGGCCACGATTATCTTTTGCTGTTTATGCAAGCGAAAGTTTCGGCGGAGAAGGTAGGGGCAACGACGAGCCCGCTGGAGAAGCGGGCAGCAATTTGAGTCTATAGATTGCGGCTTTGCTGCCTTCCGTGCGGAATGGCTATGCCTTTCCGGAATGAGTTCGAGTTCAACAGAAGCTACGCCTCGGTCCTGAGGCGCAGCCTCCTTTCATTAATAAGTTGCTGACGGTAAGGCGGAGCCTTACCGCACGGAGAGCGGCGAAGCTGTCAGAATCATGCGATTAGTTTTCATGGGAACACCCGAGTCTGCGGTGCCGTCTTTGCAGCGATTACTGCAGGATGGCCACGACGTCGTCGCCGTATGGACCCAGCCCGATAAGCCAGCGGGCCGCGGGGAAAAGGTTCACTCTTCGCCAGTCAAACAGTTCGCTTTGCAACACGGTTTGCCTCTCGAACAGCCGAGCAAGATCAAGGTCGACGAGGCAAAAGATCTTTTTAGGTCCTACAAGGCAGACGTAGCTGTCGTTGTGGCCTATGGTCGCATTCTGCCACTCGAATACCTAAGTGCTCCGCGGCGTGGCTGCATCAATGTCCATTTCTCCTTATTGCCGCTCTATCGGGGCGCTGCGCCGGCCAACTGGGCCATCGTCAGCGGTGAAAACAAAACGGGCGTGACCACGATGTTCATTGAAGAGCAGCTTGACGCCGGCCCGATTCTTTTGCAGCGCGAAACGATGATTAGCGAAAAGGAAACCACGCCACAGCTCATGGGGCGGCTTGCCGAAACAGGCGCGGAACTCCTGGCTGAAACTCTCGCTCAACTGGATGTAATAACCCCGCGCCCTCAGCGCGATCAGGACGCCACATTTGCACCTCCTTTACGGAAAGCAGACGGGGCTATTAATTGGTCAAACCCGGCGGCAACGATTGAACGTTGCGTGAGAGGCTTTCAACCCTGGCCCAATGCTTACACTCATTACAATTCGCAGCGGCTAATCATCTGGAGCGCGGCTGTGGTGGAAACGGACCAGTCCAGCGCACGTGAGGGCGAGGTGATCGTTGCTCACGGCGACGATCTGATCGTGAAGTGCGGTGAAGAAACTGTTCTACGCCTGCTCGAAGTGCAACTGGAAGCAAAACGAAGGATGTCCATCAGGGATTTTCTTAACGGAACGCATCTGAAGATTGGCGATCGCTTTGGTGAAGTCTAACTCTGTTTCGCCCGCACGTCTGGCTGCCTTTGAAATCCTGCAACGCGTCGAGGAAGGCGCTTATGCTTCAATCTTACTAGTCTCAAAAGAAGAGCAATTGGGCCGGCTCGATCGCGCGCTCTGCCACGAGTTAGTGATGGGCGTGCTACGCCGGCAGTTATGGTTGGATCGCCTCATTGAGTATTACGCCGACCGAAAAGTCTCCACAATGGATGCGGGCGTTCGCATCATATTTAGACTCGGCCTTTACCAACTGCGATTCCTCTCGCGTGTTCCTGCGTCAGCCGCTGTTAACGAGTCAGTCAATCTTGTCAGCTTCGCGCGACTGCGATCGGCCGGAGGTTTCGTCAACGCAGTGTTGCGTCGGGCAACACGAGAGCCCGAGGTTGATCCGGCGAGCCTGACCGCGGATCCGATCGAGCGGGTTGCTGTCGTCACGTCACATCCGACCTGGTTAATTGAGCGTTGGACTAAAGCATTCGGCAGTGAAGAAACAGAGGCGTTTGCCCATGCCAACAATGAGCCTGCACCGGTTGCGTTTCGCGTTGTGACTAATCGAGCGAACGAGGCAGAAGTTCTCGAACGGCTGCGACGGGCCGGTGCCAGTCTGATTCCTTCCAAAGTCGCTAGTGGGGCCTGGCGCAGTGCAGGAGCAGGAAGTCTGTTATCAGAGTTGGTTGCAAACGGCGAAGTGTATCTTCAGGACGAAGCATCTCAGTTGGTCAGTCAAGTGCTTGCTGCGAGGCCTGGCGATCGAGTGCTGGATTTATGCGCTGCGCCAGGCAGTAAGACTACGCAGATTGCCGACAATAGCTCCGACTCGACAACCATTGTTGCCTCGGATTTGCATGAGCACCGTCTGCGGGCCGTGGTTTCCGCTGCCAAATCACAGGGCTTGAAGAGTATTCACTGCGTAGCGCTTGACGCTTTGCGGCCTTTGCCGCTGTCGGAGAACTCTTTCGACCGTGTCCTCGTTGATGCCCCCTGTTCCGGGACAGGGACTCTGAGGCGCAACCCCGAAATACGCTGGCGCATCTCACCCGCTGACATACAGGAATTGTCCGAGCGTCAAAAGCACCTTCTTTCCAACGGGGCGCGAACCGTTAAACCCGGCGGTTTACTGGTTTATTCGACCTGTTCTGTTGAGCCGGACGAAAACGAGGAAGTCCGGCAAACGTTCCTTGAAAATAACGACAACTTCGAATCGGTCCAATTGCCGCTCGACTCGTCGCTTGTTGGTTCTTCGGATTTCGCAAGAACCTGGCCCCATCGTGAAGGCGCCGACGGATTTTTTATATGTGCGTTTGCTCGAAAAGGTTAGTAATTTTGAAAATTCGTTACCTTGCGACCCGGTGTACTGGATGTTAGACTTCGCAGCTTGGCTTGGACCCACTCGGTGATTCGGACTTGTCGGTAAAGGTAGGTACTTGAATACGGCCAGCGGGGCACTCTCAGCACTTCGACGGCTCGGCATTGTGATCGCGATTGCGATCCTTTTCGTGTTTGGTCTCGCCACGACCGTTTATCTGTCACTTCGCAGCCCGGAAGTTAAAGTGCCCGATGTAGTCGGCAAGGATCGCTTTGAAGCCGAGCGCGTTTTGGGCGGAGCAGGTTTGAACTTTCGCGTCCGCGCCACCAGACCCAGCAGTCAGGTTAAGGCCGATACGGTTTTGTTTCAGTTGCCGCGAGCCGGCGACGTCGTTAAGCAGGGCCAAACCGTGGCGATGGATATTAGTCGCACGGTCAAAGAAGGAGAATCTTCCGAAGCCGTGGCGCCGGCGAAGAAGCCTGAAGAAAACCTGAACACGAACGAGGCCGGGGCGGCCAATGAAAACAAACCCAAGCGCAACAAGAATACTAATAAGAACGCAAACGAGAACTCGAATGCCAATACCAGCAATCGCAACTCGAACGCTAACCGGCCGGCAACAAATAGGAACGCGAACAACGCCAATTCGAAAACTACCCTGAATGCGAATCGACCGTCGATTATTATCAATGGTAACTCCAGAGGCAATATCAACCAGAATGAGAATCGGCGGCCGCCGACACCTAAACCAGCGTCCACGCCAAAGCCCAACCCGTAAAAGCGTTTCAAAGAACGATTGAATATTTCGACCGTGTTTTAGCTAATGATGAATGGCAGGACAATTGACATCGCCCCCTCGATTTTGTCGGCCGACTTTTCCCGGCTGAGTGAAGAAATCGAAGCCGTTGAGCGCGGTGGTGCGACGATCCTTCATGTGGATGTCATGGACGGGCATTTCGTGCCTAACCTGACGGTGGGTTTGCCGGTTGTAAAATCGATTTCACGGTCAACGCGATTGCCGATCGACGCACACCTCATGATTTCCGAGCCCGGCAGATATGCCGAACAGTTTGTCGAAGCCGGCGCCAAAATGGTTTCAGTGCATGTTGAAGCAGATGCGCATCTGCATCGCACTTTGAACTCGATTAAAGCGGCGGGCGCTCAGGCAGGTGTGGTACTCAATCCGGCCACGCCAATTGAAAGTCTGACGGAATCGTTGGTGTTTGCAGACTACGTGTTGGTAATGTCGGTAAACCCGGGATTCGGCGGTCAGCGTTTCATCGCTACTTCGGTGGACAAAGTGCGGCGGCTAAGGCGAATGATCGAGGACCGAAAACTCGACACGCGTATTGAGATCGATGGCGGCATCGATAAGGAAAACATCGCGACGGTAGTGGCGGCCGGCGCCGAGATTATCGTCGCCGGATCCGCGATTTTCGGGTCGCAGGATCCGGAAGCGGCTGTGCGCGGTTTGCGGGAAGCAACCGTGCAATGGGTTTAGAAGTAGTTAGGAGTTTGGAGGCTTTAGTTATGAATTCTCGCTTTAGCGGTCAATTAATAGTTTGCGCCGCTCTGATTTTGTCTTTGGCCGCTGGGGTGCTTGGGCAACGCGGCACCCAGAGCGAGCTTTCGGCGCTTCAACGTCTCGATGTGATGCGCTCAAAGCTCGAGTCGATGCGGCGGTCTCTCAATAGTGCAATCTCTTCCATGGCTGCGCCGAGCGAGAAGGACCAGAAGAACCCGGACGATCCCCGCGAACGGCTTCGAGGTTTGGATAAAGAGGTAGGCTCGATACTATCCGAAGTGAGCGACGTGCGCGCCAAACAAGAGCGGTCCGAACGTTATGACGCCACGATTGTGGATCGGCTCGAAACTTCAGTTGCCGACATAAGTACTCGAGTAGAAGCGGGGCTTCAAGCCACTGCGAGCGCCAGAAGTGCGTCAGTCACTACCAGCAGTTCGCGCGGCAAGAAGAAAAAGAAGGGACGATTCTTCGGATTATTGGGGGGAGGCGGTGACGAGAAGTACGAAGAGTTAACCGGCACCGTTGCACCAGGACGGGATCGCGTCCTCTTCGAAGAGGCAGCAAAACAAGTAAGAAAGGGAAGTCACGAAACCGGCCGGCTGCTCTTCTCGACAATTATCAAC
>JALYSR010000024.1 GCA_030854715.1 Acidobacteriota bacterium | reverse complement strand
GCGAAAATCCTTTGCTGAATCTATCATCCCAGGGTGTTACGCTGGGCTACTATGTTTCACGCCTTCAGCGTGAAGAGGGCACAGACTAAGTCGATGCTGCACATGAATCGACTCACAGACTGAAGGCTGCGCTACTTAAGGCGTTTTATTCGTTCCGGCAGGCTTCGTTCCAGTTCGGGTCGCAGGAATTCTGTTTGGAGCTGGTTCCCCTTTTGGTGCGATGCGCCCGTTCCGTGTGAGGGCAATCCGCTTATCGCGGCTGGAACCCTCGTCTACGGCAACTTTGATCGACCGAAATGAGCCATCCCGTGCTTTGTTGGTTGGATTGTAGGAAACCACGTACTGCGTGCGCAGGTCCCGCACAATCTCGCTGGCGATCTGCGGCAACTCGGACAATGACTGCGGCATGAATGCTCGTCCGCCCGTTTCCGTTGCGAGTTTGGTGATGAGGCTAACAGCTTTATCGCGGGGGCTCTTGCGAATAAGGCCGCCCTCTTTGTCGAGTTCATTGACAAAGCCAATCACATAAATCTGGACGTCTTCTTCCCGCAAACGCGCAAATAGTTTCTCCTGAGGATAAAAACTGGCCCGGTCCTCGCCGTCGGTAATGACAATCAAGGCACGCCGTCGCCGATCGTTATCGTTGTTCTTCTTGTATTCGGCGACATGTTCGGCGGTAAGATACACGGCATCTATAACTGCAGTTTGCCCGCCCTCAACGTAAAGACTGTCAAGACCATCAATCAGCAAATCTTTGTTGGGAGTGAAGTCCTGAACGGTCTCGATCTTATCACTGCTGATGAATCTCACCAGGAAGGTTTCATCACCCGGCCTATTGCTATTGATAATTGTTTTCCCGGCATCAATCACGCTCTGCAACTGCGAACGCAGCGACCCGGAAGTATCAACTGCCAGCGCGTAACTGATCGGCACTTCTTCCCGGGTAAACGATTCGATTGGCTGCGGCACGCCATCTTCAAAAACATGAAAATCGCCTTGGCGCACATTGTCGATCGGGCGATTGTTTCGATCGATAACGCGAACGTTCAGCGTTACCAGCTCTGTATTTACCCGGACGATGCTGCCCTCCTCGATGTCTTCATCGGGCGGCGTCGGCGTTGGCTTTGGCTTGAGCACGGGCGGAGGAGGTGGTTCGCCCAGCTGCGGCGCAATCCGGTCAACGGGTTGTGTCGGTCGGGGAGTTGGCGTGGGAGTGGCGACGCTTGCCGAGCGCCCAGTCGGAGTTTGGGTAGTTGTCGGCTTTCGCTGGGCTGGAACCGGCGTCGGCGTGGGAGTTGGCCGCTGAGCCAGAGAAGAGCTACGGCGCGGCCTTGAATCCTGGCTGCGCGCTGCCAATACAAAACTCGAACCCAGGACGCATGTGAGCGCGAACATGAACCCGAGTCCCACGATAAATCTTTGTTTTTTCAGGCTGTTAATATGACTCTTAATATTCATGCCCACCAATCCCCGGATGACTTTACCTACAACAAAAACCTCAATATATAGCCCACGAAATAGCGCACGCTCTCTGAAACTCGATTTGTCGTGCTTATCCCTAACCAGGCACCAAGTCTAACCTTTAGTACGCGAGCATGCGAAGCCCGGCCGGTCGCGGTGAATCTGCCGCGAGCGTTTAGAAAGATGTTCAGGAGAGTTAATGCGTTGCCGAACCCTAAAACTAGAGGGGGAGAGGTGCGAACGGGATCGACCTTGCAGAAGCCCGACCGTCAGGAAGGGCTCATTTCGAGCGCGTATCCTCAGAAACCCTTCCTTACGGTTGGACGGTCGGGCTTCTGCTTGTCAACGAGAGCCGGGAATCGCGTAGTAGCCGTCTTTCGATCTGACGAACAATCTAGGCAATCCTCGCGGCGGCGTAACTTTCACTTTGATCCGATGCCAGTGACCGTCATTGCTGAAATTCGTGGGTTTGTATCCGATCGAGTATTGGTGACGAAGCTCCAGTGCAATCTGCTCGAAAATGTCGTCCATCTCCGCGGCGTTTCTGGGGAAGAATGCCTTGCCGCCGGAAACGCTGGACAGCTCATCCAGAATGCCCTGGCCGCCCATGCCCAACTCACTACCTGCATCCCCGCCCCCCAAAATGCCGATGCCGTAAAGCACCACATCCGACTCTTTCAGGAGCCGTCGCAGTTCATTAAACGTGTAGCGAGAATTATTGTCCTGGCCATCGCTTATCAGAAGCAGTGCACGTTTGGGATGTGTGCCGCGCTGTACCTTCTCCACGCCGAGATAGCAGGCGTCGTAAAGGGCGGTGTTATTGCGAGTTTGTATAAAGGTGAGCTTATCGAGTACTGCGTTTCCGTCGCGAGTCTTGTCCAGTAGCAACTGAGCGCGTTGATTGAACGCGATCAAGAAATATTCGTCTGAATTATGACTAGTCTGAATAAACTTGGACAGAGCGTCGCGCGCCCGCTTAACCTTATCGCCACTCATCGATCCTGAGACATCGAAGATTACACCCACCGAAACCGGCGAATCGTCATCACTAAAAAAGGTTATTTCCTGGGGCCGCTTTTCATCGAGCACGGTGAAAGCGTTCTTGCTGAGACCCGAAACGTAGCGACCGTAGTTGTCGGTTACGGTGACCGTGAACGTGATTAGATCCGTGTTGACTATGACTGGCCCTTCCAATTCGTTACCAGGTTTTTGTTTATTTGAAGGGGTTTGGGTTTCCGGCGGCGTCGGCTTGGTGGCCGGCTCTCCGGCGGGTACAGCAGGTTTTTGACTGCTTTTGTCCTGAGCACTAGCGACGGCAGCGGCATTTAATATAAGAAAAAGGAGTACCAGAAGAGAGATCGGTGTGATCTGAGCGGCGTGTCTAGGCGCGAATTGCATATGACCCTCGGGTTCCTCGCAAGCGTTCGACCTGATTGTGTTGACTCAGTAAGGCTGCAAACACAGATGCCTGAGAAAGAGACACTGATGCCCGGGGGCTCTGCGAGAGTGTCGATCTAATTTAGGATTGGCTGACGTGGGAGACCTGGTCGCCGCTGCTTCCAATTACAGTCTGTGTCAACTTGAATCCATTGTAGGACAGGGTTTCGCAAGGCGCAAGAAATAAAGCTGCCCGCAACTTCTGCTGACTTGGAGCGTGTATAGCCTTTCGGCCGGACAGGCGGTCGCAGGCCGCATGCTATACTTTCGCGCGGTTTCGACTTTGGAATCACGAAGTAATGGCTGAGTTTATTTGTCGTTTAGGAACCCCTGCGGGTGAGGTGGTGACGCGAACGGTGGAAGCGCCGGGCGTGCATGAAGCACGCGCGCGTCTGGAGCGCGAGGGCTTCAGAGTTTTTAATGTCACGCCTCCGAAGACCACAGGCGTTACTACGCTGACCCGACTGGGAGGACGCGGAGGTCAACCCCGAGTCAAAGCCAGTGATTTTCTGCTGTTCAATCAGCAACTCGCGGCGCTCGTTCGCGCCGGCATTCCAATCCTGCAAGCCATCTCCATGCTGCGCAAACGGGCGGCATCGGCGCGCTTGCGGGCGGTGCTCGGCGATGTTGAAGATCAGATTCGCGGTGGCGCTGCGCTGTCCCACGCTTTTGCTTCGCAGGGAAGCATCTTTCCAAGAATTTACACGGCCTCAATACTGGCTGGCGAGCGTTCGGGCGCGCTCGACGAAGTCCTTCTTCGTTACGTAACTTACATGCGCCGCAATGTGGCGCTGCGCCGCAAGATTCGCGGGGCGCTCGCCTATCCTCTATTTCTGCTTTTCGCTTCCGGCTGCATGGTCACATTTCTTACAATCTATGTGGTGCCCAGAATGTCTGATCTCTTTTCAGGCTTCGGCACCGAGCTGCCGACGGTTACGCAAATCGTGGTGGGACTATCAAAATGGTTGTCGTCCAACGTGTTGTGGTTTGGACCCCTTTTCATAGGCAGCGCTGTGGTTCTCTTTCTCTGGTCACGTACGCCGACGGGCCGCCTCAAGGTCGATACGTTCATCTTGAAGATACCGCTGGCCGGAAGTCTGGTAATTCAGCTTTCGGTCGCTCAAGCCACGCGCTCCCTGGCCACCCTTCTTGCCGGAGGCATCACCCTGGTTGAATCCTGGGAGATAGCAGCAGAGTCAGTTACGAATCGCGAGCTACGCCGCCGCAGTTCCGCGATTTTGCCGATGATTCGGGAGGGCCGTTCTTTCACGGAGAGCCTTGAACATGCAAACTGGGTGCCGCTCCTGGGAATTGACATGATCGGAATTGGCGAACGCTCGGGCAGTTTGCGCGAGATGCTCGACGAGGTTGCAGTCTTTTATGATGCGGAATCCGAGGTGCGGCTCGAGCAGTTGACGACCACGCTTGAGCCTGCGATTCTTGTGGTCATGGGGGGAATCGTCGTCACGATTCTCCTGGCTATTTACCTCCCGATCATTCAATCCATTTCCGGCGGCACGGGAGTTGTTGGTCACCACTGACGATCAGAATCCAGATGAAACAGTTTACTGAAGATCCCTCAAAAACTTCTCCGGCGACTAAGACGTTGGGTTCGCCCGAAGTGGTTGGTGCCAACGGAGACAGTCACGAACCGCCGGAGGTGCGGGCCGCGAAAGAGCTGGCGCGCCGCTACCGCCTTCCCTTTGTCGAACTGCTTCCAGTCGATCAGGAATCCCCAATTGATTACGGACTCTTCAATGAGATTCCGGTGGACCTGATGGTGCGCCATCAGTTTCTGCCGCTCAAACGCGACGATAAGGGTTTGCACATCGCCATGGCGGACCCGACTGATCTCGAACGGCTCGACGAATTAGCAAATGCCCTGCGGGCCCGCATTGTGCCCTATGTTGCTACCGCCGGAACCATCGAGGTGATCCTGCGCCGCGGCGATGCCACGCAACGCGTTTTACAGGAAGCGGCGTCAGGCTTCCGCATTTCGTTGGTAAGAGAAACTGAAAGCGGCGAAGAGGTACTCGACCTTGATCGGCTGGCGACTGACTCCGAGATGTCGCCGATCATAAAACTGGTCGATACCATCATCTACAACGCCATGGAGTCGCGGGCGTCCGACATTCACATCGAGACCCGGGACACGGAAGTGCAGGTCAAGTATCGAATTGACGGCGCGCTCTACGCGAAAGTTGACCCGATCGATCTGGCTTATCATCAAACGTTGATCTCCCGCATAAAAGTCATGTCGGAGTTGGACATTGCAGAGCGGCGCGTACCTCAGGACGGCCGCTTCCGAGTTCGCTACAAGGGACGCAACGTGGATTTCCGCGTCTCGATAATGCCCACTATCCACGGTGAAGACGCGGTCATTCGTATTCTCGACAAGGAACAGATAAACGAAGAGTTTAAGAATTTGAATCTCGACGTAGTCGGGTTTGCTGAAGACGATTTAAGGAAATTTCGCCACTACATTGCTGAGCCGTACGGCATGGTGTTGGTCACTGGTCCAACCGGCTCCGGCAAGACAACCACCTTATACGCTGCGCTCAACGAGATCCGAAACGAAGAAGACAAAATCGTAACTATCGAGGACCCGGTTGAGTATCAGTTGCACGGCATCACGCAGATTCCAGTCAACGAAAAGAAGGGACTCACCTTCGATCGCGGCCTGCGTTCAATTCTGCGCCACGATCCTGACAAGATCATGGTCGGTGAAATTCGTGACACTGAGACCGCTCAAATCGCAATCCAGTCGGCGTTAACAGGCCACCTGGTGTTCACCACCGTTCACGCTAACAACGTTATCGACGTTATCGGGCGTTTCCTCAACATGGGTGTCGAGCCCTATAACTTTGTCTCAAGTTTGAACTGTGTTTTGGCTCAGCGTCTCATTCGCATGCTTTGTCCCTACTGCAAACGTCAATATCGCGCGAAGGACGAAGAGCTGACCGAGTCAGGATTGCGGCTGGAGGAGCATCGGGGGACGCCTTTCTACGCGAACGTCGGCTGCGACGCGTGTAACCACACCGGCTACCGCGGCCGGACCGCGATTCATGAGTTGCTGGATCTTTCCGACAATATTCGCGAGATGATTGTCGAGCGCCGGCCAGGCTCGGAGGTTCGCCGCGCGGCCGAGGCTGAGGGGTTAACCAGCTTGCGGGAATCAGCGCTTAAGAAGGTGCTCGCTGGTGTTTCCACATTGCACGAGATTAACCGTGTGACCTTCGTCGAAGACGTCCGCGTCAATCACTAAGGTCAGCCTTGGTGAAGCCAAGCTAGTACGCTAAACTACTGCGTTTAGGGAACTGTTGTTTTGACTCTGCGTGTAAGCAGAGGAAGCAGGAATGGTTGCATCTTAGCTTTCTGAACGGCATTATTAGTTCCTGTTAGAACCGTCGGCCTCAACCTGAGATAACTGCCATGAAAACAAAGACAGAAACTCGCGTCCTGGTTTCCCTGCTGCTGACCTTTTGCCTGCTGCTTCTGCCGGTTACGGCTCTTGCCAAAAAAGGCGACAAAAACTTCAAACAGGGAATGAAGTATGAGGCAGCCCAGCAATGGGAGAAAGCCGCTCAGGAGTTTACGCTGGCGGTTGCCGCCGACCCTTCAAATCTGGAGTATCAACTTCACTTCCGACGGGCCAGCTTCAACGCTTCGCAGTCGTACATGCAGCAAGGTCGCGCGCTTGCCGAGCAGCGCGATTTTGTAGGCGCATACAACGCCTTCCGCCAGGCCTACGGGTATGATCCGGTCAACGAGCTGGCAGTCTCGGAAATGGAGCGAATGCTGCGTCTCCAGGGAGTGAAGGAAGGAACTAACGGGAACGGAAACACAACCAGTAGCGGAGAGTTGCAACAGGGAAATCTAAGTCCAACTAACGGACAAGCCCAGGAACCGGCTTTGCCGCCGGCGCGAACCGAACAGTTACGCGTTATCAGTTACAGTGGAGATCTAAAAGCTTTCATTCGTAGTCTGGCCGAGCAACTCAACCTTAACGTTATTTTTGACCGCCAATCGTTTGTTCAACCTCGAAACATTGACATCAATTTGCGCGATGTAACTACATCGCAGGCGCTGGACTATATCTTTCTCCAGGAAGGTCTGTTTTTCCAGAAGCTGAGTCGCCGAACTATTCTGGTAGCGGACCAGACACGCCGCCCACAGTATCAGCAATTGGTGCTGCGTACTTTCTTCCTCGCAAACAGCGACCCCGATAAAGTCAAGAGTCTTGTTGGACAGGCAATACCTCCTTCGGTTGGCCGTCCACAGACAATTGTTGTTGCCGACAAAGACACTAACAGCTTGACTGTCCGCGATACAGCTGAGAACGTCCGACTGATCGGCGAACTAATACAGAGTATCGACAAGGACCGCGCCGAAGTTGTGATGGACGTAAATATCTACGAAGTTTCGAAAAGTAATTTTCTGCAATTGGGGAATCAGGTCGGTACCCCTGGGTCAAATGGCGTGTTCCATCTTGGCGGCACTGGCGGTATCACAATTCTTAGCGATAACGCTACCGTTAACGGTGGTCGCGGTGTAAATTTAGCTGCCCTGGCAGGGGGCGTTCCGACCGCGCTGGCCGCCGCTTTCGTGCTGCCACCATCGGTGTTAACAGCCTTCCAAAGCAAAAACAACACAAAACTAATTGCGTCGACGCAAGTCCATGCTTTCAATGGGGAAGAATCCACCGCTCGCATAGGCCAGCGCGTTCCAGTGCAAACGGCACAAGCCTATCCTTTTGGAATCCAAACCGGCACGCCTAATACCACTGGTGGATTCCCGACAGGCGGGTTCCCAGTAATAAATTACGAGCCGACGGGTCTGACGCTGAAGTTTACGCCGCAAGTATTTCCCAACCAGGACGTCCAGGTGAAGATGTCGATCGAGTCGAAAGATGTGCTGGGCGCCAGCACACTGACGCCGACTTTCACTGAACGGACCATCACCGGAACAGCGCGAGTGCAGAACAATCGTACGATGATGTTGGCAAGTGTTTCGCAGGACGTTCAGGCCACCGGCCGCCAGGGCCTGCCGATACTCGGGTTGCTTCCGGTTATAGGCCGCCTGTTTACATCGCCCACTAAAGATAACCGGCGCATAGATATCGTCATCGCGGTCACGCCACGCGTGCTTCGCGCACCTGCTGTAACGCCACGTGATGAGGAGATGCGCCCGAGCGGAACCTTGCAATCGCCCACTACGGGTTCGCTTGAAGCCATGCTGCGCGAGGCGGATCGTGAAGACCAATTGGCGGAAGCACGAACACAGCAACGAAATGCTACAGCCAAACTCTCTGAGCCCGCCCCGACTTTTGTTCCGGGACCGGCGCCGGTCATAAACGCGCCTGCTGCTAACAACGCGACGCCAGCTTCCGATAGCGCCTCAACCAGGAACGCGCTAACGCCTGCGACAAGGCCCGGGGCTTCAGTCGCGGCGAATACATCTGATAACGGCGCTCAACCTACCGCGACGAATCAGCAGCCTGCCAAAGCGACAAATCCTGCAGAGGAGTTGCCCGCATTCGTGCCGGCGCCAAAGTCGTTAGTAAGTAATGCCGCCGCCACGGAAGTGGCTGCTGTAAATACGAATCTCAATACTGAGGCGCACGCAGTTCTCACCAGCTTACCGAAGCCTATCGGGACGACGATCAATTCGATTGAGACGAAAACCAGAACCGCGCAGTTGAGCTTAACGGCGCCTGCTGAGGTTATGAAGGTGGGCGACAAGCAGTGGTTTAGTCTTAAGATGAACTCGGATGTTTCGCTGGCTTTAGCGGTTGTTGCCTTGCGGTTTGATCCCAGGGTTGTAAAGGTTAGAGCCGTTTCAGCCGGTCCGCTTTTGAGTGACATCAAAAACGTCAAAGGCCCAGGCGCGAGTTTCACTCAGTCGATCGAGGCCAACGGCGTTTGCCTGATTTCTATTTCTAATCTCAATGGTGCAGCGTCAATAACCGGCGAGGGCACACTGGTTTTCATCGAAGTGGAAGCTCTGGCTGATGGCGATACGGGGCTGCTCCTCGATAAAGAATCCATGCGCCTCCTGGCTACGGACACTCGCGACGTTGCGCTCGATGTGATTCCGGTCCGCGCGGCGGTGAAGCAGTAAGAACTTGAATTACCATCAAGGGCGACGCCCGAATAAACCAGAACGCGGCGATGAGGTGAAAGCGGTTGAGCTTCCCGGTCGCCGCGTAACTGTGTCACGAGCTGCTTCAGTGCGTTTGTTTGGCCGCAAATCCGATGGACAAGGGTTCACACTGATTGAGCTTGTGATCACAATTACAGTGCTGACTATTCTGACGCTGGGCATCGTTCCGCTTCTCAAACTTTCCGTCAAACGCCAAAAGGAACAGCAACTGCGTGATGAGTTGCGCCAGATGCGCACTGCGATCGACGAGTTTCATCGCGATACGGTCGGCATGACCTGCACAGGTGTGGGAGCCGGCATATCCGGCGGGTTACCCACTGGCGAGGAAGGTAGGCCAGTGGTTACTAGTTACATCGATCCTCGCAGCAAAGTGGTGATTTCAGATTGTACGCTTTTCGGCGTTGATAATCCGGATCGTTATCCAGCGGATCTTGAGACGTTGGTGAATGGTGTCAACGTTATTCCGCGCGCGGGAACTGGCGGTGGGCGTGGCAACCTTGGGGTGGACGCCACCAAAGTAGGTGGCGAGCTGGCGACTAAAAAGAAGGTTTACCTGCGGAGCATTCCGATCGATCCGATAACGGGGAAAGCGGAGTGGGATCTGCGCTCCTGTTACGATTCCGCCGACACCAACTCGTGGGGCGGAGAAAATGTTTTCGAGGTTCGCTCGAAGTCGAAGGAAACGGCTCTGAATGGTGAGAAGTATAGTGACTGGTAAAATGCAAAAGGCAGAAGGCAAAAGGCAGAAGGCAGATAACACGAAGCGCGATGATCGCTCTCTGCCTACTGCTTACTGCCTACTGCCAACTCGTTCCCGTGGTTTCACGCTGCTGGAGCTAATGATAGTGATCACAATTATCATCATTCTTGCTGCCATTGCCTTGCCACAATACCAAAAAACCATATTGGCGACCCGCGAAGCTGTTTTGCGCGATGATCTCTACAAGATGCGCTCGCTGCTGGATCAATATGCGGCTGACAAGCAGAAGCTGCCACAGTCTCTGGACGACCTGGTTGCGGGAGGCTATATGCGCCAACTGCCGCAAGATCCGATAACTGGACAGCCGGACTGGACGGTGACCACCGGCGACGATCCCAATTCCAGCAGTGGGGAACAAGGCGTGATTAATGTTCACAGCTCCTCGACGGATGTATCGTCAGAAGGCACGCCGTATAATGAGTGGTAATCATTTCCGATTTGCGATTGCCAATTGCCGATTGTCAGTCAAATCCATCTCGTAATGTAGCAACGTCGATTTCCCGCTCGCGACGATATTTGAAATCGACAATCGGCGATCGGCAATCGACAATGTAAGGCAATGTCAAACGTCTTTTCCAAGTTAATCAATCCCTGGTACCCATCGACGGCGTTGGGATTTGAGAAGGGACTGGCCACGATGGTGCAACTCGAGCGCGGCCGTCGAGGAGCATCCAGTTTGCGGCGCGCGGCGACAGTGGCTTTGCCTGAGTCTCTGATTCGTCCAAGCTTTGACGAGGCAAACATTTCCGACCCTGCCGAGATGAAGGCGGCGCTTACTGAGTTAGCCAGGAGTGCCGGACTGCTGCAACAGAAGCGCTGGTCCGTAGCTCTGCCC
>JALYSR010000278.1 GCA_030854715.1 Acidobacteriota bacterium | reverse complement strand
TTAACGGTCGGCGCCACGACCTCTAAGACCAAACATTAACACTACTCATAAAGAAGATAGGATGCGCGAACTTTCTTAAACGCTTCACAGTCTTCCTTCCAGTTTTCCTGAATCACTTCAAGAGCATTTCCTGCCTCAATTGCTTCCCTGATTTTCGAAGTGCCGGCTATCACGTCGAAGGGATTACGATCATAAACGTACTCATAAGGCGGCTCTTTCCAACGAAACTCAGTGGGGTACAGATCGTAAGCTAGTTTAACCATCGCGATGCCGACAGTCACCGGCTCGAACCTCTCACGATCCGTAACGTGAATCTGCACGCCGCCGCAACTGACCCCTGCATGCTTTTGAAAAGTGGGGCGGAAAATACAGCTCCTAAAATAGACGCCGGCAAACTTCATCTCGTTAAGCAGCCGCGCATACTTCTCGGGCTCAATATAAGGAGCACCAACGAGTTCGAAAGGACGCGTTGTTCCCCGCCCTTCGGAGATTTGCGTTCCTTCAAAATGGACGGTCCCCGGGAACACGGTTGCAGAATCCAGCGTAGGAATGTTTGGCGAAGGCATTACCCATGGCGCATCCGTTTGGTCTTGCCAATACCCTCGCTCCCAACCGTCCATCTCGATGACTTGCAGATCGCAGTCGACCTTAAAGTGTTGCTTGAACAGCAGCGCTAATTCACCCAAGGTCATTCCATGTCTGGTGGGAATGGCAAACTGGCCAACGAACGAGGCTTGTTCGGGCTCCAGGGCATTTCCGGCTACATCCTTCCCGTTGATAGGATTTGGGCGATCACAAACCACCACCCTTTTCCCACACTTCCCCGCCGCTCTCATGCAATTTGCCATGGTATAGGCGAAGGTGTAGATACGGCAGCCCACGTCCTGCATATCAAAGACCAGGACATCAACGTCCTTGAGCATCTCTTCGGTTGGTTCGCGAGTCTCGCTGTAAAGGGAGTGGATGCGCAAACCAGTTTCGCTATCCACTGTGTGCTCAGTCTCAATCATGTTGTCCTGGACGTCGCCCCGGATCCCATGCTGCGGCCCAAACAGCGCGCGGAGATCAACATCTCTGTGTTCATGCAGAATATCCGCCGCATGACGCAGGCCATGATCGACAGATGCTTGATTGCATACCAGACCCACCCGGGCGCCGCGAAGCATGCTTATGCGTTCTTCAAGTAATCTCTCAAGTCCGAGTATGATTTGTCTGCGAGTCATTTCTCATGTTCGCCCAGGCTCTCCCCCTCGGCTTAATGTATAACCTTAGCTTTATCCGCTGAAATTGCTTTGCCAGTTCTCAGGCGCGGCGCGCGACTACAGCAAACCCGAGGTACCACTTTCCAACCATCAAGTTTCACGCAAACTCTCTTCGATGCTCGTCGATCCCAGGAAGTGTCGCGGCTTCTCCTATCTCCGATTCTTGAGCCGAGTTCCCTGCTCTGCCCGCGTAGGCGCGAGTGGCCGAAACGAATTTCTCGAACAACCCTTGCGACAGGCGATCTTCTTTCCAACCTAGTTCAGGATGCCACTGCACAGCTAAAGCAAAACGATCCGGCCTCGTTTCTTCCAGTGCTTCAACGAGCCCATCAGACGCCCAAGCGGTTGCGGCCAGGTTTCTACCAACCTTGTCGATCGCTTGATGGTGATGACTGTTTACGAAGACTTTAGTCTCCCCGCCGAGCGCGGATAGCATACTGCTCTTTGCCAGCTCAACACTGTGCGACGGTCGGTCGCGGGGAGCGCCTTGTTCATGTTTTATTGCTTTGCTTACTTGAGAAGCTATGTCCTGAACCAGTGTCCCGCCTCGGGAAACGTTGAGCACCTGCATGCCGAAGCAGATCGCAAACAAAGGCGTCCCTCGTTTCTCAACTTCTTTGAGAACCAACAAATCAGTCTCATCTTTAATGGGGTGGACGCTTCCCAGCTTTGGATGCGACTCGGCGCCGTAGCGACGGGGATCGACATCGGAATCGCTGCCCGGCAGCAATATTCCATCGAGATTATCCATAATGGTTGAGATGTAATCGGCCAGCGGTATGAGGCTAATATGCACCGGTGCGCCGCCTGCGGCTTCTACCGCTTCACTGTAGTGCCGCGAAAGATAGAAACGGTCGGTTTCCAATTCAAGGCGCATCGTTATGCCGATGCGGGGTCGATCGTGTTGGCTCAAGTTCGTCAGAGCGGAGTTTGTTTGTCCAGGATACTTCATCTTAAACGCTATCATAGCCTAAAACTATCCCTGCATCTCCAGCGCTTAGTCATAGTCTCCGTTCTGGACGCCCCGCTTGACTTGGCTTCCGGCGAATTCCTATAGTGGCCTTTGCCAAAAATGCAACGAGAAACTCCCAGCATTCGCAGCACCACTGTGCTGCTTGTCCGCAAAGAAGCTCAGGTCGCGCTCGCCGGCGACGGCCAGGTCACGCTGGGCGAGACTATCATGAAGGCCCATGCGAAGAAGGTTCGCCGCCTTTACAACGATAGTATACTTGCCGGCTTCGCTGGGGCCACCGCCGACGCTTTTGCGCTACTAACGCGATTCGAAAGCAAACTCGAGCAGTATCACGGAAATCTCGAGCGTGCCGCCATCGAGCTCAGCAAGGAGTGGCGCACTGACAAAGCGCTTCGTCACCTTGAAGCTCTGCTTGTCGTCGCCGACAGCAAGAGTTCCTTTCTCTTGTCGGGCAACGGAGATGTCATCGCCCCGGATGAGGGCGTGCTGGCGATCGGTTCCGGAGGTTCGTATGCGTTGGCCGCAGCCAGGGCCCTGGTGAAGCATACAAATTTGTCCGCGCGTGACATTGCAGTTGAAGCCCTTGGCATCGCCGGCGAAATCTGTATTTATTCAAATCAAAATATTGTGGTTGAAGAGTTATAAAGTCCGCGCCGCGGTTAGGCGCTGGTCCGATCAGGAATTCTAGGGCAGTCAAAATGGTTATTTATTTGGAAGGCGAAGTTGGTGAAGAAGTTCGGCTGGATGAGATGACCCCTCGTCAGATCGTGGCTGAGCTGGATAAGCATGTTGTGGGGCAACGCAACGCGAAGCGGGCGGTTGCCATTGCTCTACGTAACCGCATTCGCCGGCAAAAACTCGATCCCGAGATGGCCGTCGACGTGATGCCGAAGAACATGATCATGATCGGCTCCACCGGCGTGGGTAAGACCGAGATTGCTCGCCGGCTGGCCCGCATGTCGAATTCTCCCTTCCTGAAGGTTGAAGCGTCAAAATTCACTGAAGTCGGCTATGTCGGGCGCGACGTGGAAAGCATGATTCGCGACCTGACAGAAATAGCGGTTGACATGACGCGCCAGGAAAAGATTGACGAGATAGCAGAAAAAGCGGAGTTGAACGTCGAGGAAAGAATCCTCGATCTCCTCCTGCCACCGCCACGCTCATCATCGACTTTCTACGACTTCGATGCAACCGCGAATGAAGCGGGCCCTGCTGAGCCGGCTACTGATACAGCGGCGAATTCCGGCGTGAAAGACGAACAGTTTCAGCGGACTCGAGAAAAACTTCGTACCCAACTCCGCAGCGGAAAGCTCGACAGTCGCCTGGTCGAGCTTGAAATTCGAGAAAAAAGTTTTCCGGTAATCGAGCTGGCGGGCCCGCAAGGTGTCGAAGAGATGGGCATCAACATGAAAGATATGTTGGGCAATCTCTTTCAGGGGCGCACTAAGCAAAGAAAGATGACGGTCGAAGAGGCGATGGAGCACCTCATGCAGGAAGAGGAAGAGCGCCTGATCGATATGGACCAGGTGGCGCGAGCGGCAATCGAGCGCGTCGAGTCGTCAGGTATTATCTTTTTGGATGAGATCGATAAGATCGCCGGCCGGG
>JALYSR010000259.1 GCA_030854715.1 Acidobacteriota bacterium | reverse complement strand
GGCTGTGTGTCAGGTGGGCTTGTTAAATATCTCGCCGTCATGCCAAAAAACTATTGACACGCCCTTGAAAGTGGGTTAATACTTCGTTCGCTTATACAACAAACTGTCGGAAGCCACTTCCTGGTGGCGTTACCAGAGTTCAACAGTTAGGTCCTTAAACTCGAACTGACAAGACAGCAGCAAGTCAAATGGCACTGCGCCTTCGCCCGGTATCTTAACCACAGCGGGAGTTGCATTCCTGACCCGAGAGGGTTTGAGTGCTCTTCGACTTTTTTCGTCGGCATTGAGGAACAATCCATGAGAAACACATTACTTGTCACACAGGCGTTCAACCCTGCGTTGAGAAACAAACTTTCGTTGCTTATGCTTGGCCTACTTCTCATCACTGTGCTGTCGCATGAGACTCATGCGCAGGCGGTGTACGGGAGCGTCTCAGGCACCGTGACCGACGCTCAGGGAGCGTTGGTGCCGGATGCCACCGTGACCATTACAAGCGTCGACCGAAATACGTCCGACACCGTAACGACCAACGACTCTGGATTGTATGTGAAAGATCGGTTGCTGCCTGGAACATATAAGGTGACGGTCGAAAAGTCGGGCTACAAGAAAGGCGAAATCCCAGCGGTTGTCGTCAACGTTGACACCCAAGCCAAGACTGACGTCGTACTCGAAGCTGGGCAGGTTAGCGAGACAGTGACGGTCCTGGCGGCCGAAGGCCAACTCCTGAAGACGGATCGCGCCGATGTCTCAACCACCTTCGAAACAAAGCAAATTACTGATCTACCAATTCTCGACCGCAACTTCACCAAATTTATTCTTCTAACTCCCGGGACGACGCAAAATGGCTGGCAGCATGCGGCTAGTGAGAATCCACAAGGATCGACTCAGATTACAGTGAATGGCCAGCACTTTAGCGGCACCGGCTACCAGCTGGATGGCACTGAGAACCGTGATCCCATCCTCGGTATCATCGTTATCAATCCGAACTTTGAAGCCATAGGCGAGACAAAGATAACCTCGCAGAACTATGACGCCGAATTCGGCCAGGCAATCGCGGGGGTCGTTTCGGTGCAGACCAAGTCCGGCACCAACGATATCCACGGCAGTATTTTTGACTTCCGTCAAAACGACGTCTGGCAGGCGCGTAATCCGTTTTCGCAGTCCCGACCCGACAGAATCACGGGTAAGCTCGTGCCCGATACCATAAAGAATCAGTTTGGTGCGTCAATCGGCGGACCGATCAAGAAAAACAAGTTCTTCTACTTTGGCGATTATCAAGGGACCCGGAGCAAAGTTGGCGGAACCCGATTACTCACTGTGCCAACGGCCCTGGCGCGCACTGGTGATCTTAGCCAATATGGCACGACAATATTTGATCCGGCCACGGGTACCAGCACTGCGACCCGCACTCCGTTCGCGGGCAATGTCATTCCAACCGGCCGGTTGTCGCCACAGGCTCTGAACCTCTTGAAATTGATCCCTTTGCCTAACCTGCCGGGCACACAAAACGGCACTCGCGATAATTTCGCTACTTCCGGCAGTGAGCTTTTCAACAACGACAGTTTCGACGTGCGCATAGACGGCCGTTACTCGGATCGGCTCAATTTCTTTGGGAGATTTAGCTTTGCCAAGTTCCTGCGCAATGGTCCAACAGCCTTTGGCAAGGGTGGCGGCGCGGAGCTTGTTTCTCTAGGCGGCTCATCAAAGGTGCGCAACAAAAGTCTCGCCCTCGGCTTTGACTACAGCTTGAGTAACTCCACGGTACTTGATGTTCGCTTCGGTTACTTTAGATACAAAGTCAATGTGTTACCGTTCGACTTTGGAACCACACCGGCGACAGATGCCGGCATTCCGGGGTTGAATTTTGACTCCTTCTCTTCCGGTCTGCCGGCGATTTTCGCTGATGGAGATCGTGGTTTTGCCGCAGGCTCCGGACTCGGGGTTAATCGCTGCAACTGCCCACTGGATCAAGACGAGAGCCAGTATCAGGCGGTCGCAAACCTGTCGATGTTGAAGGGAAACCACACCTTAAAGTTTGGGGTGGACTTCCGACATGCCAAGAACCTGCGAGTACCAAGCGACGCCCACCGTTCGGGTGAGCTTTCCTTCAATCCTGCCCGCACCAGCGGAGCAACGGGCGGAGGGCTCGGCATTGCTACTCTGCTGTTAGGCGACGTCACGAAGTTAAGACGTTATGTCAGCACGAATGTCGACGCAGGCGAGAGACAGTGGCGTCACTTCTACTATGGGCAAGACACTTGGCACGTAACGCCAAAATTGACGGTCAATTACGGTCTGCGCCTGGACGTCATTAACCCGCAAACCGTTAGTGGTGCGGCCAAGGGCGGTTTTCTGGATCTGGATACTGGCGAGATCCTCGTTGCCGGGGTGGGCGGAATCCCGCTCAACGGCGGCGTCAAAAACAGTTATAACCTCGCACCCCGGTTCGCTGCTGCTTATCAATTCACTGATAAGACCGTACTCCGTGGGGGTTATGGTCGCAGCTACGACATCGGAGTTTTCGGCTCGCTCTTTGGTCACTCCGTAACACAAAATCTGCCCGTCCTGGCCGTGCAGGAGTTGGATAATGGCGGTGCCAATCGAGTCTTTACCCTTGCGTCAGGGCCACCAGCTTTTACATCTTATTTCGGGCTCAATGCGCCATCAAATAGGGGCGGTGTCCCGAACGCAACACTTCCCGCCAGTGGCCGCTTCTTCCTGCCAGATGGAGTTTTCGCGCGAGCCTTACCATTCAAGCAGCGGTTGCCAGCCGTTGATGCGTGGAACGTGACTCTGCAACACCAACTGACGAAAGACATCTCGCTTGAGGTGGCTTACGTCGGCAACAAAGGAACACACGCCTTCGCCGGCGGCGGTCCGGCAGTAAACGTGAACCAGGTGCCGGCTGCGGGGTTTTTCCCGGGGCGCGATACCAACCAATTTAAGCCCTTCTTTAAAAGGTACGGCTGGACGCAGGGCATCGACTACTTCTGCAACTGCGCTGACAATCGCTACAATGCGCTGCAAACGAAGATCACCAAACGTTTTTCCAACGGCTGGTCTTTGCTCGCGCATTACACCTGGCAGAGAGCAGTCTTTAACGACGGCGAACAATTCTTTTTTGATCGCGCGCTCAACCGAGGGCGAGAAGATTTTGATCGGACGCATATCTTCGTGATGGCGAACACTTACGAGATACCAATCGGACGTGGCAAAAAATATCTCTCGAATGCCTCAAAGGCGCTCAATTACGTCGTCGGAGGCTTCCAGTTTAATTCGACGACTACGATCGAGAGCGGTCTGCCCTTCAATGTCAGTTACGATCGGCCACAGACTGAACTGGACACAGGGCCCAACCGCCCCAATTTGGTCGGCGATCCGGGCCTGGGCGGACCGCGGAATCAATTCTTTAATCCTGCGGCCTTTTCCCGCCCCGCAGCGGGAACCTTCGGCAACCTCAAGAGAAACTCGCTGAGCGGTCCTAAATACTGGCGAACGGATGCTTCGCTGTTCAAGAAATTCGCCATCACCGAAACCAAAGAACTTGAGTTCCGCATCGAGTCGGTGAATGTGTTCAATCATGTGAACCTGGATCTGCCGGACGGATTTATCGGAGACCCGGCTCGCCCAGCAGCCAACGCCGGCCGTATTGGAAATACTGCCTTTGGCGGTAGTGACCCGCAGCGTAATTTCCAATTCGCTTTGAAGTTCAAGTTCTAGCGATTGCCGGCCCATAACCAACAAAAAAGGAGAAGCCGTAAGGCTTCTCCTTTTTTTATATACGAGCGTTGCACAAGAAGTGCGATCAGGGGTGGACGCGGAGCGCTCTCATTAACACCGCGGCTTCAGCCCGGTGACCACGATCCGTGATTATGAACTGTCCAACCGTTTCAACGGTTCCGGCTATCCTGTAAACCGTTAAAACGGTTGAGGAAAGTGGAAGCTCCTTCATCACCGGGCTAAAGCCACGGTGTTAACGAGAACGCTTCGCGTGATGAGCTATACGCGAATGCTGTGAACGGTACCAGTTGCGCCGATCTCCGCTACTTTTTGTGCAAGGCGATGCAGCGCGAGAATGGTAACCATTCAAAGTGCGCGGTGCGCGCTCTATGGAATTTTCATTCCGTTAAGCTCCAGCACATCCCTTTTCTTCGCAGGTGGCAAGTTCGCGTAAAGCTCGACAAAGGCAGCGTTGGTCCAGCCAAACCCGATCTCGTTAGACTTGTAGCCAAACTTTAATCCCGCACTGACTTCCGATTGACGTCGCTCGACGTCATACTTCTCCACGATTGTATTGTGCTGAATGAACTCCTTTAGAATCATTGAGAGAAAATTCGCAGTGATTCGGTCAGCTTCTTTGGCATAGCCGTAGCGGCGGAGCCCCTGGATGGCAATCATCTCCGTTGGAGCCCAGCCATAGGGAGCGTCCCATTGACTACCGCTAACGTTAGTGCTGGTGAGAAGTCCGCCTGGCCGTTCAAAAAGATGAAGGTTCGCAACGATCCGCGCCGCTTGCCGCCGATCCGCAACGCCAACCCAAAGCGGGTAGAAAGTAGTGATAAAGGGATAATGCCGGGTCTCCTTCTTAGCAAAGTTATAGTCGTAGTAAAGACCATCCTTTTCATCCCACATCAAGCGGTTGATCTTTTGTTTCCGTTCGTCAGCGCGATTCGTCCAGACCCGAGCCTCGCGGGTGCGACCGAGTATTTTTAGTATCTCGGCGGTATCCGTCTCCATAAGGTAGAGCAGGGAGTTCAAACATACTGGATCGTAATGAATGACATCGATGTTAAAAGGCCCGAATCGATTTGACGGATCAAAGCCCGATTCCCGCATCGTGCGATCGCCCTTGTAAAAAAGATCGGTTAGCTGGTCCTTCTCTTTGTCGTAGTATTGGCCAACATCGTAGTCTTTAACATCGTGTGTGCGGTAATACTCTTTGACGAGGTCGTAGTG
>JALYSR010000237.1 GCA_030854715.1 Acidobacteriota bacterium | reverse complement strand
GAATACAGCAGTCAGCCGGTAAAGCGCGACAAGAGCTGGTTACGAAATCTACCAACGCGCCGTAATTGATGGCGCCTCCCTCAACCACGTTCCGCGGAACGAAGGACTGCCTAACTGGCGCGAAACCATCCCTTATCTCTATTTCGTACTGCTCGAGAATTGAGCCAGAGGCACACCAGGCTTCTGAGTCGCAATCGCTGGCTAGGGCGGGTACTGGATCCGTCTTGCACTCGTGATAACAGAGAACCACATGAGCAAAAGGAATCTCGCAATAGTAGTGACGTTCATATTCCTCCTGGCGTTTATAGCGGTCGGCGTCCCGGCCCCCCCGTAAGCCCTTTGCTGATCGGTCGGGTACATAGGGTGGCAAATCAGGAAGCAGTTGGCGTGGCGAGCGAGTGGCAACAATAATCTCCCGTCCGCACCTGTCAATTGCCAAACCCGGCGATACCACCACACTCTTCTCATCGCCGGTCAGTTCAACCTTAAGGCCACATACCACTCCGGGACCCGTTACCAGCCGGTTCAGCAACCAGCGCTTGGCATTAAAGTACTCTTGCTCCATTTCGAGATGAAAAACATCGAGCAGCTTGCCGTAAAAGTAGTTGTTCCGTACCGGCGGCCTTAAATCACCAGGCGTGCGCTCGTCATGGACATGATGGTTGCCCTGATGACTGCCCTGATGACTGCCCTGATGACTGCTCTGATAGCCGCCTTGAAGGCCCTGATGTTTCTGTGACATGTTTCCTCCTCTAAGCGTTCGGATCGCTCGTTGTCTCAATGGTCCTGCGCAGCTTGATTAACCCACGCGCGTGCTCATGCCGACACGACTCTGCTCGCCGATTCTCCCGGTTGGTCCACCTCCCAGCGTCCTCTTTTTGTCGAGGACCATTCCCTCGTGCAGCAGCACTTCGGAAGGCGGGCCCGCAATGACCGCGTCTTTTCCCACACGTGCCTGAAAGCCTATTCGCATGCGCGGCTCGATCACGCAGAGGTGATAGTCTGTATGTGCCGGCTTCTCGCGCTCGATGATGGCTTGCACCCGGGAAAGCGTTTCGGGGCAACGTAACTGTGACCGGTAAACCTGGATACTGAATTGATGGGCCACATCTGCAAAAAGCGGAGCACCAAACTCGTCGTTTGTTATCAGGTGCGAATGATCCAATGTTGCACTGGCGCCGACTACAGCCCCTTGAGCAGAAGCTGGTAACAGCATAGTAGTCACACCCAAAATGGAATTCTCCATCGCCTCCCATGAAGGTTCTCTCGAGTTGTCATGACATCCGCAGGTCGAGGTCCGGGCAGGCAACGACCACCATGCCGCATTGATTATCGGCTCTTCGATGATGGCGTTGATTCCGGCGAAAACCCGCAACCCCTCGCGCAAGCCTTCCGCGGTGCCACGACGGCCATACAATTCGAACGCCCGCGCTATCGTCTGCCGCTGTTTTTCTTCATCCCAATCTTCATCAAGCTCAACCGCTAACCAACCGGCAAGCCACGGCAGCAGGTCGCTGGGTGTGCTGACTGGATCAAACAGCACGGAGAGATCCACGATCCGGTCTTCCACCTCGGAAAACAACGCTTCAAACAGTGACAAAAATCGCAATAAGAAATCTGAGCACTGTGAATCGGAGCGATAGATTGCCGGCAAATAATTGAGGTAGCTGGCGTGATCGAATTCGAGGCGTATTTGCGAGACGGCTGGTGTCGATCGGCCGTCGCCGGAAAACAATGCGCCGATCCAAACGAAACGTGCCGGTTCGCCTCCAATAAAGAGATCGAATAAGTCCGCGAAGCGTTCAGCCGGAGTTACGGGCCGGCGCCACTTCGGGTCGGCAAACGGGTTGTCATTGCCGAGATCTACAACGGGTTGATCGGCCTCGCTGTCCGATGTGAAAACGAACAAGCGGAGATGGGCGCCGGCGGAGAGTCTTCGCATCTCAGCCTGGGCGCGATGCCAGCTGGTCCCCAGGTTGCTCACGCTGATAGCGCTACTCCACAGGACACCCATGGTTCGATAACCATTTCGGATCGAAAGGCGCAAGGGCGCGATACTGCCGCCGCTGTAGACCAACAAAGTTTCTTCGTCCAGCAACGCCAAGGCAGCGACAGCGGAGTGATAACCGATGGCCTCTCCGATGAACTTATAGTCATCGCCTCTCTTGAACTTGAGAATGGCGTCGCGCTCATTGTCACCGACGTAGAC
>JALYSR010000228.1 GCA_030854715.1 Acidobacteriota bacterium | reverse complement strand
CACGACTAATGCCCACTTGCTAGTCTTCAACGACCCGGAGAATAAACCGTCAGCGCTGTTCGAACTCGACCGCGTCGCGCGCTTCGAGCGCCAGTAAGAGTCAATGCCAAGCCGCGGGATGAACATGTTCGACGACGGGGCCGACACGCACGGCATCGCGGTGCGGCGCAAGTTGAGTACTTTGATCTGACAGAGCAAGGTTGTGAAAATGCTTCGTCCAGCATTTTTTTAGTTAATGGACCTTTCTGGACCCGCGGCGAAATCGTGATGTCTCGTAAGTGATTGAAAGTGTTGGCGTCCCGTACGGGAGTCGAACCCGTGTCGCCGCCGTGAAAGGGCGGTGTCCTAGGCCACTAGACGAACGGGACCGGAGCGGTGAGTTCGTGACGTGTGCAGCAAGTCGATTAAATTACCGCACGAGTATACGGCTGTCAAACCGGCTTCCGAAAAGGGTAGGGGTCCTAATCTGAAAAGTATTGCGGGCACTTGAGACTCAGGTTTCGCCGGGTGGTGAGAGCGTTAGGTGACGCTAAAAGATTGCTTAAAGATTGGTGGCGGGAGGGAAGCTGTCGCGGAAAGTCAGAACCTTGCTGCAGTTGAGGTCGCCGTTTTGGGATCCCTGGTCGTCGTGCGGTCAGCAAAACCGCCCGCGAATGTGATCACGCCGATTGTGCCGGGGTTTCCATTGCTTAGAGCAATTCCATTACATGAAAAGTGGGTTTGAAGATATTCTTTCGATGGCCGCGGGTGGCCACGCCATCGTCAATAATTAACGAGATGACATCCTCACGGGCTTTCCTGCTGTCGTAAAGGATATCTTCTCCTACCGATTCGCTCCAGGTTCCGTAGCGACTTACGCGGTCTTCCGGAACACTGCCATCCGACCCCTTATGGCCCCTGCCTCCAGTTTTAACCAAGTCACCAACATGATCTTTTGCTCTCAGGACCAGGCCGGCGCTCATTTCAAGTGGCGCCAACGGCTTAAGCGAACGCAAATAAACTATAGCTTCGTCGCATGCACTAACGCCTTCGTTGGTAACCAGAGATTTTCCATCAGAGAATGTTAATTGTTTGCCGTTGTAATTCGGCTTGAACGCCTCCAGATAGCCTGCGTACTCAACGGGATTAGCCCTGGCAAGATTTATTTCGGCGAGAATTTCCTCTTCTCTGGTGGAGGGAGGCTTTACCTGAGGCGTGTTAACCGGCGTAACTGTTTTTGATTTTCGTGGTGCAGGCTTGGCCGCTCGCCTTTTCTGCGCGTCTACTCCTTGCGCGCCAAGTAAAATAGCCAGGACGACCAAAACCAAATGGGGGGAAAAGCACTTTTCATCGCTAACGGCGCTTAACATAGTCCATCGTGTCGTCGTAGTCAATTATTTTGACCAACGCGGAAACTAAAACGCTCGCCGACTATACCGGCATCACTAATTTTTGATGTGGTTAGAGAAGAGAAAGTTGTTCTACCCTGCGGCGCAAAGCTAACTGACGTTATTTTGAGTGCGTCAAGTGTGAGGCAAGCAACGCGGTACGAATGCGATCATGAGCATCAAACATGTGCCTGAATCGTCCCTCAACGACTGAACGCAGCCTGCCTGTCGACTTCGCGTCAGGCGCTCCAAACGAAGAAGCTCCTATGCTTCCGATTTCGGTGGTCTCCTGGGGAGTAAGCAACTGTGGGGGGGCCGCTACTCTTGTGATCTGATCGTTACCCGCAGAGATCGTTGAGAAAAGACCCATTGACTTAGCCTCCTGAAATGAGTTGATTCGCCCTCGATCCAACCGGCTGTATTTCAACAACGAAAGAAGCTCTGGTGTTTTCGCGGCTATCTTTGGCAACAGATGTACCATCGGGCCGGAAGACGATAGATCGGCTGATTTTTCTGGGTTTTTGGACCTCTTATGGTTAGCGCGCACGATCTGGGTAGCGGGCCACTGCATCAGAACGCTTCGATCGAATCTCAAAGCGCAAAGCCCTTTGTGTGAAATCAAGTCATGAAACCAAACTCTAGAAAAAGGTTTGTTGAGTTCGTAAAGTACTTGCTGTTCATCCGGAAAGGGGTATTATCTAAGTAATCAAAGGCTGTTGCGCCGCTAGCCAAAGCGCCAATCTCATTAGGGGTGAAAATGAGCCGACCGTTTGTCACAACGCTACTCAGCTCGTTAGGTTTTGAATCTCGCCCGATTCTATTAATGTTGCTGTTTATAGTTCCTGTAGCTGGCCAGCAGGCTGGGGTACAAGGGACTCCTTCCGACGATCCCCGCGACCCCGAAAATCAGCCAAGTACGAATAAGGCAGATATGAGAAACCGCGAATGGCTTATGGGAAATAGCAGAAAGCTTGCGCAGAAACCAGGATCGGGGCCTGCAAGGTCGGTGGTACCCCAGATCAAGGAAGACTTCGAGCGGATTCAGTTCGTCGACAGAGAGATGATGAAGGCAGTTTTTGCCGCTAATTTGATTGACTATCAGCAGATTCTAAAAACAAGTGCTGAAATAAGAAAACGTGCTGCTCGGTTGAAGACCAATTTGGCGTATCCTGAGCCGCTCAACCGAGACAACTCTCGAACGAGCCGGACGGGCCACGAGGATGAAGACATCAAAGTGTCGCTAACAAATCTGGATCAGGCAATCATGAGTTTTGTGATGAATCCGATTTTTCAGCTTCGACAGCAAGTAGTCGAGTCGCGATTAGCGATAAAAGCCACTAGCGATTTGATGGATATCGTCGAACTAAGCGATACGCTAAAGAGACATGCTCAAAGGCTGGAAAGGGAAGCCAAACATTGAACAACGTGAGGTACCTCTGCCTCCGGAATCCGGAGGCCAGAGATCCGTATTTCCAAGAAATCGGATAAATCTTGGAAAATTGGGTCGTTTTTGTGTGGAGATAACAGTCCGTCCAGCGGTTGGTGCCGTTTAATTCAATTAACAACGCCTCAAAGTAGAAGCCTTCAAAAATTCGCGGAACGGAACAAAAATTGCGCTGGTAACAATTAGATCGTAGCCAGTTCATTGTTGGACTCCGGGCAGTCGCCAGTAACACCGTGAAATTAATTGCTGAAAGAGAAAAGCGAGAAGCTTGCATTAATCCCACATTCCACAAAAGGAGCGATTCGATGACCAAAGTCAATTGCGCTGAGCCTCATCCACGGAACCTATTTCTTTTTATCTTAGCGGCCTGCCTCGTGTTTTGCTTGGCATCTCCCTCGATGGCGCAGGAGGCGACGGCCAAAATTCTAGGAACAGTTTCAGATCAGCAAGACGCTCTGCTTCCTGGCGCCAGGGTTACAGTCACCAACAGTGCAACTCAGGCAAGCCGCGAGACGACGACCGACAAGGATGGATATTTCGAGATTTCGTCGTTACCTATCGGCACATATCTGGTCACTGTCGAGCACCCCGGCTTTAAGAAAGCGGTGACCGATGCCTTGAGGCTGCAGATCAATCAGTCGCAGAAATTCGCGATCAAAATGGAGATCGGGGATGCATCCGCTACCGTGGATGTATCGTCTGATGCCGAGCTGGTCGAGACGACGAATCCGACTCTCGGCAGCTCCATCACGGGCCGCTCGATTGTCGATTTGCCGCTCAACGGCCGCAACGTGTTGTCTCTCGCGCTGGGGCGGCCCGGTGTCACAGAAGACAATCCATCTGACACTGGCGCCGGTTTCTTCAACATTGCCGGTGGCCGCGCAGACTCGGTTACGTTTCTGCTCGATGGCGGCGTCAACAACAACCTGCTCAACAATGGCGTGGTCTATAACCCGAATCCTGATGCTGTCGCGGAGTTTCGCATTCTGACCAGCAATTACACTGCTGAGTATGGGCGCAATGGCGGCGGCATCGTCAGCGTCGTGACCAAGTCAGGAACAAATAAGTTCCATTTCGATCTCTTCGAGTTTCTGCGAAACGACAAACTAAACGCGAATTCATTTTTCAACAACCGAAACGGGGTACCGCGCGAAATATTGAAGCGCAATCAGTTTGGCTTTGACGTAGGTGGTCCAATCACGATCCCGAAGGTGGTCCACGGCAAAGATCGCCTGTTTTTCTTCACCAGTTATCAGGGCCAGCGACAGGTCCAGAACCGGACGACCGCTGTCGTCACGGTTTTTACTCCCGCTGAGCTGAAAGGTGATTTTTCGCGCTCCGGCCCAGGCGGCGGCCCAGACCCGCTTGTCGTCGATTTCCTGCAGACGCATGCGCTCTACCAACCCAATCCCGCGCTTGCGGCTCAGGGCATCATCGGACGCATTGATCCCATCGCGCAAAAATATATCGCTGGGGGGTTAGTTGCGAGTTCGCCTTCGGGCACGTTGGCATCACAAGGAAAGGCTGTTGACAACCGGGATGAACTAACGATGAGGTTTGACGCCAACGTGACATCAAAGAATATTTTTGCCGTCACGCTGGGAACGTCGCGTAATCCAAACATCCTGCCTTTCGGCACGGTGGGTGCAACGAATGACAACCCGAATACTGCCGGTTTTCCCATCCTTGGCCGCCAGGATCGCAGGTTTGCCAATATTGCTTACACGAGACTCTTCTCGTCCACTTTCATCAACGATTTTCGCTTCACCGCGCAACGCTCCGTGACCGGCCAAGCGATCCCGGGCAAGAAGTTGCCCACTCCTGCTCAGCTCGGCATTGGCATTACTCCGGACAATCCTAGCGGGCCGGTTCGAATGGAGTTCCTGAACAAAGACACGTCTCTAGGCTTCAGCCCACAGGGTCCGACTACTCTCACTAACAATACTTTTACCTTTGCCGATACGGCGTCCTGGACCAAAGGTAAGCATGCCTTGAAGTTTGGTGGAGGCTATTCACCTTTTCAGAACAATACTGTGTACGATTTCTATGTAAACGGGACGTTCTTCTTTTACGGTGGTGGGACAGGCTCAGGGAACGATTTCGCGGACTTTTTGCTCGGTCTGCCGGATGAGTACTTACAGTTTGGTGAAGCGCCTTCTGATATTCGTAGCCACTCCTATCATGGATTTGCACAGGACGAATGGAAGATCAAACCAAACCTTACGCTTAGCCTCGGCATGCGCTACGAATATAGCTCTCCCAAACTTGATACGCAGGGACGTTCGTTCTCTTTGAAGTATGGGGCGAAATCGACAGTGTTCCCAAATGCGCCGACAGGACTACTGTTTCCTGGCGATGTGGATGCGCCTAAAGGTGCTAACTTCCCTGACAGAAATGACTGGGCCCCGCGTTTCGGATTTGCCTACGATCCGTTCAAGGATGGCAAGACGAGCATTCGCGGCGGCTTCGGTGTTTTTTACGACATCCTCAAAGGCGAGGACAACCTTCAGTTCAACGGCCAGGCTCCCTTCTTTGGGTTCGCCGATCTAGTGTTCAGCACCGACACGAATATCTACAGCGATCCTTTTGGAAACGCAGGTGCGCCGAATCCATTCCCATCGCGTCCGCCGGCAAAGAACATTGATTTCACGTTCGCTTGCGGAGGTGCGTGCGGCGGCGGCGGCGTCTACTTTGTGGACCGGCACCTGCGCACGCCTTATACCTACCAGTACAACCTCAGCGTTCAGCGTGAGCTAGCCCGAAACCTGACCGCGGAAGTTAGCTACGTCGGGAGCGCTGCACACAAGCTGACCGCCCTGGTGGATGCGAATCCTTTCATTCTGGGAACGTCGCACCGCCTTTTCAACACGCTGCCCGGCAACAATGATGGCAGCTTTAGTTACCTCTACGAGTTTCGCAATGTCGGCTCGGCGAACTACAACAGCTTGCAGGCAAGCCTGAGCAAGCAGTATTCCAGCTCTCGCTTTGGCGGCACCTACTTCACGTTGGCCTATACATGGGCGCACTCGATTGACACCGCGTCCGGCTTCCGCAACGTCAACAGCGTGGTGCCGGCCTACAACCAGCGCCTATTTCGTGCCAGTTCGGACTTCGACATTCGCCACCGTTTGACCCTCAGTGGAGGTTGGGACCTTCCGTTCGACCGTTGGGCGGGTTCGTTGCCTGGCCGGTTGACGAAAGGTTGGAGCCTTTATCCGATCGCTACCTGGCGGACGGGATTCCCGCTTGACATATTCTCAGGGCTTCAAGCATCCCGCACGTCCGCCGGACCTACTGGCGCTGGTGACCGCCAGATTGTCCGAGCCAACGTGACTGGGCCCTTGACCGCTGTCGACCCGCGGGCTTCGCAAACATTTACGAATGTGTGTACGGGCGCGACTATAACCGGAAATTTCTGGTTTAATCCGGGTTCGTTCAATTGCACATACCCGTCCAGCGCTAGCGCCATTGCCAATCCCGCGGTACGGACCTACGGCACATATCCGCGAAACTCGCTAAGAGGGCCCGGGCGTACGAACCTGGATCTCGCGATCTCCAAAGTGACACCAATCTTCGGCGAAAACCGTACTCTGGAATTTCGCGCGGAATTCTTCAATATCTTTAACCATGCTCAATTCAGCAACCCCAGCAGGACTCTTCGTAGCGATTTGTTCGGTCAAATCACAACGACTTACGACCCGCGTATTATTCAGTTTGGGTTGAAGTTCAAGTACTAGGCAGCGATAGCTAAGGAACAGGAGAAGGCTGGATGCTCATCGGTCCAGCCTTTTCATTGGAAAGGACGCAAGGGCCTCACGCATTTTTCTGTTGGCGTCGCCAGACAAAGTAAACCGCGGTTAAGCAAAGCGACAGCCACGCTAACCCTTCAGCGATTGCGCCGAGCACATCACTCAAATAATGTGCGCCGAGGTATATCCGACTGAAGCCGACCAGCACGATCAATAAACTCGCTAAGAGAATCACGAGAACACGCCACGGCCAGCTGCGAGTCTTTGCAACCAGGTATGCAGCCACAACACAGTAGAGGAC
>JALYSR010000196.1 GCA_030854715.1 Acidobacteriota bacterium | reverse complement strand
CCCTAGCTGCTTAGTGTTTTCGGGGTAGCGTTTCAGCGTCCAATAGGGAGGGGACGTGACGCCCAAGTGCACTGACTGATCTGGAATCCAGTCTAGCTTGCGAGCATCGCCGTGATGAATTGTTACGCTTCGCGGCTGTCTCGCCGTTGCGACTGCTTCCATGTCTCGAATCATAGAGGCGTTCGTGACGGATTGCAAAATTGATTTGACCATTGCTGGGTAGCTCCCTAATTATCCATATGTAGCTGGCCTCACAACTGGCGCTTGGCGAATACATTCAGCGCACACCCGATTGATTTAGTTCATAATCCGACTGACTGAGAACCGCAAGCGAACGGGAGTCAACGCCTAAAACGGCTCGATGTAAGGAAATTTGTATCGGTAGGTCAAATGGTGCACGGGACGCTATTCTTGACGATCCGGCAACATAGATTTGCTCCACTATCTTTCCTTGACACGAACGCCTCAACCCAACTATACCGTCACGAATTCATGACTGACGCCAAGGGCAACTCTTCTAAAAAACTCGTCCGCGGGCTGGGTCTGCTCGACGCCAGCATGATCGTAGTCGGGTCCATGATCGGCTCGGGGATTTTCATCACCTCGGCTGAGTCCGCACGCCTTGTCGGCTCACCGGGTTGGTTAGTGATCGCCTGGGCGCTAGGCGGTGTTCTGACAATCACGGGCGCGCTTTGTTGTGCGGAGCTGGCGGCAATGTGGCCGCGCGCCGGCGGGCAGTATGTCTTCCTGCGCGACGCCTATGGGCCTCCCATCGGTTTTCTTTTCGGCTGGTCACTGCTCCTCATTATCCAAACAGGAACGATAGCTGCCGTCGCAGTTGCTTTTGCAAACTTCACCGGCGTGCTGTCGAATAGCGTGTCAGCCGACAACTACATCGTCGCGCCGCTTGGCTATGGCGGCTACGCGCTTAGCCTTTCCACCCAGCAACTCCTTGCCGTAGTGATGATTCTTTTCCTGACTCTGACCAATACCCGTGGATTGAAAACGGGGAAGTTCATTCAGAACACGTTCACGTTTACTAAAACCGTCGCGCTGGTTGGCTTGATTGTGGTTGGCTTGACGCTTGGCTGGAATCATAACAGCGCAGCTTACACTTCCGATTGGTGGAACGCGGTTGCCAATGGCTGGCGTCCAACCAGCTCTCAGCTTGGCTTTGATGCCAACACTAGCGGGCTGCTGGGCCTGGCGCTCGTCATGCTTCTCGGCCGAGCGATGGTTGGACCACTCTTCGCTCAGTCAGCCTGGAACAACGTGACTTTTACTGGGGGCGAAGTGCGCGATCCCGGCCGCAACCTGCCGCGAGCGCTCTTCATTGGCTGCAGTTTGGTGGTCGCGCTATATCTGCTGGCAAACCTGGCCTACGTTGTCACCTTGCCTCTTTCGGGCATTCAAAATGCGCCGCAAAACCGCGTTGCCACCGCCACAATGCAGGCGATATTTGGTCCTCGCGGCACGGTGATAATGGCCGTGGCAATCATGATCTCGACGTTTGGTTGTAACAATGGTTTGATTCTCGCGGGCGCACGCGTTTATTTCGCAATGGCTCGCGACAATCTGTTCTTTCGGAGAGCGGGTTGGTTGAATAGCCATCACGTGCCGGCGGTAGCCCTCATCTTGCAGGGAATTTGGGCCGCGTTTCTTACCCTGCCGCGCACCGTCACAACAAACCCACAGACAGGCGCAGTCACGTACGGCAACGTCTACACGCAACTGCTCGAGTACATAATTTCCGCTGATTTGATTTTCTACGCCTTGATGGTTGGCGCAGTAATTGTCATGAGGCGAAAGGCTCCCCAGGTTGAACGACCTTATCGCACTTTAGGTTATCCGGTCGTACCTTTGATTTACATCACTCTGGCTATTCTCATCGTTCTGGATCTTGCATGGTTGGCACCTGCAACATCAGGAATCGGTTATCTTCTGGTGCTTACAGGAATCCCTGTCTACTTCTTGTGGCGAAAACAAAATCAGAACCGGGAGCAGTAGCGACCGGGTGAAGCGCTATTTAGAAGTCCGTTTAAGCTGATTTCAGTCCCTGCGTTGCCGAGTCCACCCGATCGCTACTGCTCCCGGTTCTGATTTCCTTTCATTTCACCCATTCGTCAGCGATTTCCGTTTCCACTTTGACAGGCACTGTCTTCACGTATTCTTCGCCAGCAGCGCACATCGCGCGTTCAACCTTTCGCGCCACTTCCTCAGCTTCGTCGGCGTCAGCTTCAACCACAATCTCGTCGTGGATGATATTTACGATCTGCGCATTGGTGTTTCGCAACTCGTCTTTAAGAAGCCGCAGGGCGCGCTTGAGTATGTCGGCACTGGTTCCCTGGATCGGCGTGTTCTTGCCGTTGCGCTTCGTCATGGAAATCTGTTGCCGATCCTGCTCGTCGTAGCGAAAACGGACCAGGCGACCCGAGCCGGTTCTCGCCTGGCGATCGCGCACGGCGCGGTTTGCCGCTTCATGCAAATAAGTATCGAGCTGACGGTAGGTAGCGAAATATTTGCGCAGGACGTTCTCGGCTTCGCCGACGCTCAAGCCCGTCATTATCGAAAAGCGTTGCGCGCCGATGCCGTATACCACGCCGAAGTTTAAACGCTTGGCGAAATCTCGCTGTTCTTTGCTGACCTGGTCCAGTGAGACATTGAAGACTTCGGCAGCCGTAACCCGGTGAAGATCAGCTCCGGATTTGAAAGCGCTAATGAAGCCCTTGTCTCCTGAAAACTCGGCAAGAATGCGCAACTCGATTTGTGAATAGTCGGCAATCACCAGCCTTCTGCCCTCAGGATGTCCGGAGAAGCAGCGCCGGTATTCCACAGCATGGGGGACCTGCTGGATATTTGGATTCGTGCAGGAGAATCTTCCGGTCGGCGCACCGATCTGGCGAAAGTCAGCATGCAACCGGCCGGTGGTGGGATTGATCAACTCGATCATGTTCTGCCCGTAACTGGTCAGAGCTTTTTGCACGGTGCGGTATTCGAGCAGCGTGCCGATAATGGGATACTCCGCAGCGAGCGGTTGAAGCTTCCAGTTGCGCGTCGAGTCGGGGAGCGAGATACCGAGACGCTCCAAAGCCCTTGTCAATTGTTGCGACGAGTCGAGGTTGATCTCGTCACGCTGCGGTCCACCAAAGAGCGTTCCCTGCGAAGATTCTTCCGCCAGCACATCTTGCAATTCATCGGCGAGCTGGCCTCTTTTCTTCTCAACTATGGCCAACTGTTCGAGCCAGCGATCCTTGTGCATATAGAAGCCGGCCAGCTCCATATCAGCAACCGTCATCACGCAGTCGAATTCCAGCCGCGCGCAATCAATCAGTGAGTCGGCCTTCAGTCGTTCGATCAGTTTCTCGCGCAGGGGCAGTAACACTGCCGCGTCGCGGGCAGCATATTCGAGTTGGGCATCGGACAACTCGAGATTCCAGTTGCTGAGCCGTTCAGTTTTATCGACAGCTTCATTCAAATAGCGCGACGCGACCGCCTCGAGACCGTGGCGCTCCTCTATGTCTCCGGCGCCAAGTAACTGACTTGCAAGCAGCGTATCGAAAATTCCGTCAAGGTCGACGCCGAGAGTGTGCTTGATGAATTTAGCGTCAAACTTCGCGTTGTGAGCAATCTTGACCGGACGGTAGGCCGAGAGCAGATCGCGCAAGGGAGCGAGCGCGTCGGTTCGCGAAAGATCGCCGTTGCCACCATTGCGAAAGGCGTCGAGGTCGATGATGTGTACGCCACTGGGCGTGGCGAGCTGGATCAAACGCAGTCGGCCATAGTAGGGGTCTAGCTCGGTAGTTTCGGTATCGAGTC
Source organism: Acidobacteriota bacterium (assembly GCA_030854715.1). Lineage (GTDB taxonomy): Bacteria > Acidobacteriota > Blastocatellia > Pyrinomonadales > Pyrinomonadaceae > PSRF01. The sequence continues at coordinate 28,501 of JALYSR010000196.1, read as the reverse complement.
CGATTGCCTGGTGAGTCGCCAATAACTCAACTGCTTTGCGAAGCTCTTCTTCGTTCTTGATTAGCTGGTAATTCGTATTCATTTACTGCGTTCTGATTAAACAACCCCTCGTTCTTCAATCCCTAAGCGATTGCAGTCGCTACTCGCGTTTTCACTAAGAGCATTAGCAGCACAGCGGCTGTTGCTCCCAGCGTCGCGCTCACCAGAAAAGCGATCTGCGGACCGCGCCAATCCCACAATCCGCCCATCAGCAGCGAAGCCGGAAGCACTGTTATGCCGAAGGCTAGATTATACAGCCCGTAAGCCGTCCCTCGTTGTTCTGGTTGCACCAGATCGGCCACTAATGCTTTCTCCGCGCCCTCCGCCAGACCAAAATAGATGCCATAAATCAAAAACAGTATCCACACAGAGATCTCGTTTGAAACGAAAGCGAATCCGGCATAGACCGCGGCGTAAAGAATCCAGCCTGAAACTATTAAACGCCGCCGGCCGAGAACATCCGAGAGATGACCGCCGTAAAGAGAACTGACGACCTTGCTAACATGTAGCATGGCCCACAGCAGAGGTATCGTAGCAATGGAAACGCCGGCCGATTGCGCGCGTAACAATAAGAACGCGTCCGAAGAATTCGAAAGCGTAAAGAGTGCCACGAGTACCAGGAAGCGTTTGAAGTTGCTGTCAAAGCCCCGCAGCGAAAAACGCATCGGAGGAGCGACAACAGTATCTTGCGTGGCGCGCGGCTTATGAGATTCGCGGACGAAGAACGAAACCACGAGCACAGCTGCAAACGCGGGAATAGAAGCCAGAATAAAGATTTTAGTGAAATCACTCGCGGTGGGCGCGTTGCGGTCGGCGGCAAACCAGAGCACCAGCAGGTAACCAATCAGCGGACCGACGACGGCTCCCGTATGGTCCATCGCCCGGTGAAATCCAAATGCCAGCCCGCGCTCCTCAATTGCGACGGTGTCTGCAATCATCGCATCGCGGGGCGCGCTGCGAATTCCTTTACCAGTTCGGTCGCTCAACCTGATCGCCAGTACCTGATGCCAGTTTGTAGCAAAGGCAAGCAGGGGTCGGGCAAAGCTGGACAGGGCGTATCCGAGAACAACGAAGAGCTTACGCTTACCAAGGCGGTCGCTGAAATACCCGGCAAAAAGTTTGAGCAAACTTGAGATCGACTCCGCTGCTCCTTCAATTAAACCGACGATCCCCGGAGAGGCGCCTAAAGTCATGGAAAGGAAAACCGGCAGCAGCGGATAGATGATTTCGCTTGAAGAGTCGTTTAGGAGGCTGACAAAACTGATTGCGAGGACATTGCGAGGCAAGCGCCGATATCGTCTCCAGAGTCCGGAAATTCCTTCGTCTTTAACCGGAGGTATTTCGGGATCCAACGGATCGGCATCGTCTATATCTGTTTTCCCCATGATCCTTCAGGTCTAACGAGCAGATGCCCTTTTGGTTGGAGCAGAGCGTGTTCGCACAGGCTTCGCGGTTAGACGACTGCTCCACCACCAAAAGATTCCTGCACCTAGCAAGGCGACGAGCACGACACCAACAATCGTCAACCTAATCGCCCAGCGAATGGCGAGCCGTGCGATTAAGAAGAATATCGCCAGCAGAACAACGCCGGCGATAAGAAAGATGGTCGTAAAGCTCATTGGAAATTAGTGGGCAGTGCGCAGTGGACTGTGGGCAGTAGGTGGCCGATAGTGTGCGGTAAATAGTCCGTTCGATTTACTCATTGCATTATTCTGCCCACTGCCCACTCCACACTGCTCACTGTTTCTTATAGCTCGCCCGCACCACCGTTTTTATATTTCCGCGAACGTGAAAGTCCCCTTCAATCTCTACCCCCAGGGGATCGCAGGCGCGCACGAAGTCGTCAAGAATTACGTTGACGACATGCTCGTGAAAGATCTTCACTTCTCTAAACGAATTGATGTAAAGCTTCAGACTCTTCAACTCCACGCAACGCTCGTTGGGAACATACTCGAGGTGGATAGTGGCGAAATCCGGGAAGTCGGAGAACGGGCAGATGGCCGTAAATTCGGTGATCTCGAAATCGATCTTTATTTCGCGACCGGGAAATTCATAAACAAAGGTGTCGAGCGGAAACAGATTCATTTCCTCGCGTGGCGTCGAGCGGATATCAAGACCCTGTTGATTGACCGGACGGCTTTCCCTAACTGCCATTGTTGTTACCTCGAAAAATGGAAGAGCGATCTTAACTGAGCGAGCGACCCGCTGCAATTCGTCGGCAAGAATAAAGGAGGTGGGAGTGGGCCAGTTTCGAGTTAGTAAGGTCATTACGGAACCGAGCGCGGTACCGCCGATGCGAGAATCAACTTGTGACCCAAGCAGATTGCCGCGAACGGTTCGGTGAACTCTCCTACTTACCGACAGATATCACCAAGTTGAATCTAGCATCCGGCGCTACCGCGCTCGGTTCTGTAATGCATATGTCCTTCGTCTTTGCGCAGTCTTTGCGATCTTTGCGGTCTGGTTTCCCTCGGTGCCTCTGATTTACGCTCTTCCAGACCAGGCGTTTGATTGGTTCCCGCGTCCAATAGTGAACAACTTAACCAGCACCAACCCGGCGATGAAGCCGCCAACGTGAGCTGCGTAAGCCACGCCACCCTGCTGCGACCCGCCGCCCAGAATTCCCAGTCCACTAATTAATTGAAACGCGAACCAGATTCCGATGGCTACATACGCGGGAACGTCAGTAAGAAATCGAAACAGGATCACAGTCACGCGACGCGTAGGATGCAACATGATGTAGGCGCCCAGCACCCCGGAGATTGCGCCCGAAGCGCCCAAACTTGGTATCAACAAACTACCTGGATCGGTTGCAAACATGACGGTGGTAAATACGTGGGCCAGCGACGCAAGGACGCCGCATACGAGGTAGAAGATCGCGTATCTCACGTGCCCCATCGAATGCTCGATATTGTCTCCAAAGATCCACAGGAAGAGCATGTTGCCGGCGATGTGCGCAATACCGCCATGCATGAACAGCGAAAAAATCAAAGTCACATAGACGCTGAAGGGTGTCGGCTGGAGTCCCGGAATCAAAAGCCTTTGGCCCGTAACCGGTTGTTCAACCACGCGATCAGGAGTCCTTATATCGCGCCCGGTTACTATTTCCGCCGGCACCGTCGAGAAGGCGTATGTGAATCTATCGTTTGTGCCGAGCTGTTGCAGGAAAACAAACACCAGGATATTGATGGCGATCAGAATGTAGTTAACGATCGGGGTCGTCGTGCGATCGGAGTCGTCGTCGTAAAGAGGAAAAACCATTTCAATCGATTCCGTGTCTGTGGATTTGATTAACCTTCGGCCACCGCGTCCGCGAATGCCAGTTCGCCTTCCCGCAAATCCAGACGCGCTTCCTCCGGCGTGCCAAAAACACGCGCGCGTTTATCGTCAAACTCACCTTCCCACCGGGCCACCACTACCGTAGCCAGACAGTTTCCCAAAACATTCACGGAAGTGCGGCCCATGTCCATTAATTCATCGACGCCAAAGATGACCGCCACGCCAATTGGGCCAAGACCATTTGGCAGAAAACTATTTAGCGTGGCCAGCAAAATCACTAGCGCCGCGCGCGGTACGCCGGCGACTCCTTTGGAGGTAATCATCAAGGTCAGCATCATTACAATCTGGCGTCCAAAGCTCATGTGCTGGCCCGTCGTAGCTTCCGCAGCCTGCGCTACAAATACCGAAGCCATTGCCAGGTAAAGCGTGGTTCCATCAAGATTAAAGCTGTACCCCGTGGGCATCACAAAACCCACGATGCGTCGCGGGACGCCCAGCCGCTCCATGACCTCCATCGCTTTGGGAAGTGCCGACTCGCTGCTGGTAGTGGCAAAAGCGATCGTAAAAGGCTCGCGCACGGCTTTGAGAAATTGCTTGATAGGCACCCGCGCCATAATCATCACAGCGCCAAATACGAACACCACCAGGATCAAAAGGGCAAGGTAAAGCGACCCGATCAGTTTGCCAAGATTCACGAGCACGCCAAGGCCATTCGTGCCAATCGTGTGGGCCATGGCCGCACCAACGCCGATAGGAGCGAACATCATCACGTAACCGGTAAATTTGAACATGACCTGGGATAGCGCCTCGCACCCGCGAAGGATCGGCCCGGCGCGCTGGCCCAAAGCAGAGACCGCCACCGCAAATAGCACGGCGAAAGCGACAATTTGTAAGACATCTCCGCGCACCATTGCGTCTAATAAGCTCGACGGAAAGATATGCACCAGCATTTCGCGGAAGCCCTGTGCATGAACTTGTTGAAGCTGACTAATGTCGCGCGCAGCCGTTAGCGTGACTCCATAGCCGGGCTTCGTGAGGTTGACGACACCCAAGCCTATAAAAAGCGCGATCGTTGTAACGATCTCAAAGTATAGGAGAGCCTTCAAACCCATGCGCCCGACCTTTTTCAAGTCACCCCCGCCGGCGATTCCGACTACAAGAGTTGAAAAAATGAGCGGCGCGATGATTGATTTAATGAGGTTTAGGAAGATGTCCCGAAGAAAGTAGACACGATTGCCCCACTCTGGGCTGACATATCCCAGCAGCCCGCCCAACACGAGACCGATTAGAATTTGAGTGGTTAGAGATGGTTTATACCAGGGGCGCCGAAGTTGAATCTTGTTAGCGTTTGAGTTTTTGACCATTATTCTATTGAGTTTCCTGCGGATGTAGAATTCAACGAACTAAGCGCTTACCTTCCCCACCGCAACTTATCGCGCAAGACGTCAAAATAATTTCTATTGGTAGGCTGCACCAAGTTAAATGTCGTTTGGCTCTTGCGGATTACCACACGATCTTCCGCTTTCAAAGAAAAGCCAACCTGGCCATCCAGTGTTAACGAAACATCTTCCTGCTCAGTTTTAAGACACAGTTCGATAAAAGAGTCGTCGGGGACGACGATGGGGCGATTTGAAAGCGTGAACGGGCAAATCGGCGTAATCACGACAGCGTTCATCGAGGGAAAGATTACTGGACCACCGGCTGAGAGATTGTAAGCGGTGGAACCGGTGGGAGTGGAAACGATTAGACCATCGGCGCGGAATGAATTTACAAACTGCCGGTTGAGATAAGCTTCTATTTCAATAATCCGCGCCAGAGCTGACTTATTAATTACAACGTCATTAAGCACGCGGTTGCGGGTCACATGTTCCTTGCCCCGGAGTAGTTCGACCTCGAGCATCACGCGCTTGTCGAGACGGTAATTGCCTGCCAGGATGGATTCGAGCGCCCTGTACAACTCTTCAATGCGAAATTCAGCGAGATAACCCAGGCCACCATAGTTGATCCCCAACACCGGCACTTCCGTGTCACCCATCAGGCGAGCCGTCGCGATCATTGTGCCATCACCGCCTAGCACGAGGATCAAATCAACGCTTGCGGCAAGCTTATCCTGTTCAATCGCTTGTACAGCGCAGCCGGTTTGGTGTGCGATCCGATCGCGCTCGATTTCTGGTCCACCCAGAAGAGAAATTCCGCGTTCGGCCAGCCAGATTGTCAGCTCGCACAAAGTCTTGAGTGCGTCAGGCTGATGCGGCTTGAGGACTATGCCAACACGCTTTATCGAGGAGACCGTCATCGTGCTTTTGCAGTTGACCGACAGTTAAGTCTTGGGATTTGAGAGAACGCTGGCAATGGTAACTGCAAGCGCGACTGAGGAGCAATGGTTACTGTAGAAGCCGGGCCGTAGCCCGACCCGTCAATTAGGCTGACCATGAGGCCGGCTTTGCCGTCTGATGTGCGGAAGGTCTATGACCTTCCGGAATAGCTTTTGGAATCGGGCTGCGCACTGATGAGGGCGTAGCCCCAAGGTCTTCCCTAGTCTTGACGGTGGGGCAAAGCCACCACCGCACATCAGGCGGCAAAGCCGCTTAGGCTGGTTGTCCTGAGCACAACATGAAAACTACTCATTCCAACTCTTGGCTGTTACCCGCTTTTTCATAAAGCGCAAGGAATTCAACATTGCCATCGGCGCCGCGAATTGGCGATTGAATGACCTTTCGAATTTGTAGCCCGAGCGCCATCGCCGCACGGTTGACCTCTTCAATAACGCGCGCGTGTTTTTCCGGGTCGCGGACTATGCCGCCCTTTCCCACCTCTCCACGACCAACTTCAAACTGAGGTTTGATGAGCGTTATCAGGCAACCCGCCTCGGCGAGCAACGGAACAATGGCCGGCATGATCTTGGTTGCAGAAATGAAAGAAACGTCCATCACGACGAGATCAAAATTTTGCTGGAAGTCCTCTGGCTTGAGGTGACGAGCGTTTATGCCCTCCCTGACTTCCACTCGCGCGTCAGTCCGCAGTCGATAATCTATTTGGTTGTGACCGACGTCGAGCGAGATAACCCTGGCGGCGCCGTGTTGCAACAGGCAATCCGTGAAACCACCAGTGGAAGCGCCAACATCAAGGCAGAGATATTCCTGAGGTTTGATTGCAAACTCACGTAACGCTGCTTCCAGTTTCAGGCCGCCGCGTCCCACATAGCGGGAGGCTGGATCGTCTCCGCCTTTGATACGAAGCATCGCATCAGGAGCTATTAAGTCTGAGGCCTTGTTGACGCGTTGTTCATCAACCAGCACGACGCTGGCCATGACCATCGCCTGCGCTTTTGTGCGCGACTCGGCGAGTCCGCGTTCGACAAGCAACTTGTCGATACGCTCAAGCCGCTCGGGTCGCTGATGCTTCACCGCTATAGTTTAATGCTTTGTTAAGGTTTATGCCTGCCTTCGAAGATCTCGCGAACGCGAATGAGGTCGTCAGGGGATTTGTTATCTTGCATCTCCCGCCGTGCCTCGCGTTTTCGCTCTTTCTCTTCCTGTCGCGCGGCTTTTCGTTCCTCGCGAATATCCCCTTCGCGATAACGGCCCGGGTTAGAGGTTATTACGTCAACAAGATGAGCAACCGGTTTCTTCGAAGTCTTGGTAGCGGAATCAGCGCGCGGGCTGGTTGGAGGAACTTCGGTGTTTGATATTGCTGGAGTAACAGGATCAGGAAGGGCTTGAGTAACGGCCGGCCGGGAATTGTTAGCCCGACCCGACTCGGTAGCGTGCGCTTCCACGCCCGAAGTGATCGCTGCCGAGTCGGCGAATGCCTTTGAGGCGCTATCGCCTTGTCGCGAGAAATAGAACGCTGATGCAGTGATTCCCAGCAATAACGTCCCCACGATCGCCAGTCCCAGAGCCCAGGAACGCCGGAAACGGGTGTTTGGCTTGATTTCATCAAGAGGAACGACTGGCCGAGCGGAAAGCAAAGTCGCCTCCTCGTCAAAATGCGGCTCCGTCAACCTGGGCTCAGCGTAATACTGGTCACTAATATTTGATTCCATATGTCTATTCTAAGATCTCGAGTCTTTTATGAATTATTCGCGTACGTGCGTCAACACTATCTGCAAGACCGGGGCCACAAGAGCACGTTGCAAGCTCGCGGCCCTAAGTCCTTGTAGTAACTTGTTGCGTATGATTATCAGGAGTTGCGGGCGAAAGTTTGGTGACGATATAGTGCACTAAAACAACGCGCCCGTGCTTTTAGACAGACGGGCGCGGTTATTGCAGATTCTGATCGCAGCTAGCGACCTACTTTTTGCGGTTTGGCGCGACGATCGTCAAGAACGTCGATGCTTTCCTTCACTCGAGTGTAAATGCCGTCGGCATCCAGTCCATACTTTGCCAGCAATAGCTTGGGATCACCGTGAGTCACAAGTCGATCCGGAATTCCCATCCTCACCACGCGCACTTTGTCCTGCAGGCCGTTCTCCTCCAGCAGCTCCAAAATGGCTGAGCCGAAACCGCCAGCCAGATACGCCTCCTCAACGGTCACGATAAGGCGTTTAGTTTGCGCCAGAGCCAGCAGAAGTTGAGCGTCCAGTGGCTTAACGAAGCGGGTGTTGACTACGGTAGTCTCGATCTTTTCCTTCGCGAGATTTTCAGCGGCCTGCAAGGCAGGGTGGACCATCGAACCATAGGCGACGATCGCTATTTCCCCACCGTCGCGGAGAATTTCGCCTTTTCCAATCTCGAGAAGTTGGGGAGCCCGGGTGATGTCGACGCCGACGCCGCTGCCGCGCGGGTAACGCATTGCCGCGGGTCCAACATGCTCAATCATTGTCAGCAGCATGTCGCGCATCTCACCTTCGTCTTTTGGGGCCAAGAGGATGATGTTAGGTACGCCGCGGAGATATGCGATATCCAGCAGTCCATGGTGGGTTGGACCATCACCGCCCGCCACCCCGCCGCGGTCCAGACAAAACTTTACATTGAGGTTTTGTATACAGACATCGTGGATTAACTGATCAAAGCCGCGTTGCAGGAATGTGGAATAGATTGCGCAAACAGGCTTCAACCCTTCGCAAGACATTCCGGCAGCAAAAGTGATGCAATGCTGTTCGGCGATGCCAACGTCGAAAGAACGCTCCGGAAACTTTTCCAACGCCGTGCAAATGCCTGTGCCATCTGGCATTGCTGCCGTTAAGGCGATGATTTTCTCGTCCTTCTCCATCAACTCTGCCAGAGTATTTCCAAAGACAGCGGTATAGGTCGGAGCGCTTGCTTTCGACTTGATCGCCGCGCCAGTCTTCAGATCGAACGGACCGGTGGCATGCCAACGATAATAGTCATTCTCGGCCGTTGGATGACCCTTGCCCTTCGTTGTCAACGCGTGAACAAGCACCGGTCCATCTTTGATCTGCTGCGCTTCGCGGAAAGCGGCAACCAGTGCACGCGGATTATGGCCATCAACGTAGCCGATATATTTGAAGCCGAGTTCATTAACGAGGGCGCCAGGGAGCACAGCGGCTGCAATTGCATCCTTCACTGTCTTGGCGGCGTGATGCAGACGCTCACCTACCGATGGAATCGACAGCAGTGTTTCCTCAACTTCATCCTTGAAGCGATGGTAACCGTGAGCTCCTCGGATGCGATTGAGATAGCCGGTCAATGCGCCTACGGCCGGGGCAATGGACATCTCGTTGTCGTTGAGCACCACGATAAGCCGGCTTCTGAGGTGGCCCGCCTGGTTGATGGCCTCCATCGCCATTCCGCCAGCCAGCGATGCATCACCAATCAACGCCACTACATGGTGGTCCTCACCTTTCTTATCGCGCGCGATAGCCATACCGAGAGCAGCGGAAAGCGAGGTTGAGGCGTGGCCGGCGCCAAAAGTGTCATACTCGGATTCGTCGCGACGCAGGAAGCCACTTATGCCTCCGTATTGTTTGATTGTAGGTAAAAGTTCACGACGGCCGGTCAGGATCTTATGGGCATAAGCCTGGTGGCCGACATCCCACACAAGCCGGTCATGCGGAGTGTCAAAGGCATAGTGCATAGCCACAGCCAACTCAATTGCTCCCAGCGAAGCACCGGTATGGCCGCCGATGCGCGACATCGTTTCAAGGATGAATTGCCGAATTTCGTCGGCTACAGGCTGCAGCTTTTCAATGGGCAGTCGCCGCAGGTCTGCCGGGGAGTTTATGTCATCCAGAAGTTCCATTTGCGCGGTATTGTACCGTGGCGATTCAAATTTTTACTATAAGAACCCTGCGATTTCCCGAGGAATGTAGTACCCGGCTTGGGGACCTGCTGCACATCGGAATCCCTTTGCGACATAAAGTACTCTGCCTGACTATATAAAGTCAATGGCTTTATCTTTCCAAACTTCCCGGGATGTTCCGGCGTCTAATAGCTCGGACAGGCCATAGTCATCGGAAATTCCCCATCTTTATAAACCAGGTCAATGCAAAAAGGAGTTGGAGAAGAAATGTTCGTGAGAAAAGGTTTACTCGGAATTATCGAAATGATTTTGGCTTGTGGCATGGTCGCCTTCGCTCAACAGCCGCAACCGCAGGCACCCAATCAAGCGCCTGACGGTACATTCCACCGGGACAGAACGGAACGAAAAGAAAGACACCGTGGGCGTATGGGCGAACGAGAAGGATTCGGGCAGCACGGCCCTGGAATCGGTCACTTCATGCGCGACCTGAATCTTAGCGACGCTCAGCAAGCACAAGTTCGTGCGATTACTCAGAGGCGGCTTGAAGGAACCAGGGCTCAGCGCGAAGAATTGTTCAAGCTGCGGGAGAAAAGAATCGCCGCCACATTCACTCCCGAAGATGAAGCGCGAGCAAAAGTCCTGCATCAGGAGATCCGCACTTCGATGGAAGGCATTCAGACCGAGTTCGATTCAATTCTGACTGCTGACCAGAAGGCCAGGCTTGAGGAGTTGCAGAAAGAGCGCAAAGCAAAAATGGACCTGAGGATGAAGGAACGCCAGGAGGGTTTGAACACCAATCCTCAGTAACTATTATCGGTCCTACACCACGCAACGGTCCGGTTCCTACAAGAGCCGGGCCGTTTTGCGTTGCGCTACCAAGCGGGACTCTCCTGCGACTGAAATAAAATGGCTCAATCGTTCCTTTAATTCGTCGCGGGCTAGTCGGAACGCCTCGAGTCGGGTTTTGTTATCCCCCTCAATCGCGGCCGGATCTTTTATGCTCCAGTGAATCCGCTGCGATTCGCCCGGGAACATCGGGCATTGCTGGTTGGCGTTATCGCAAACGGTAATCACATAGTCGAACGGGTGGCCTCTGAACTCGTCGATCGACTTCGGGCGATGATTTGATATGTCTATGCCGATCTCGCGCATGGCTTCGATAGCTTCGGGTCTGACAAAGCCAGGATCTATTCCCGCGCTCGCGACTTCAAACGCTTCTCCTCCGCCGTCACGCAACAGCCCCTCGGCCATCTGGCTGCGGGCTGAGTTGCCAGTGCAGAGAATCAGAACGCGTATTCCACTACTCATTGTTAATCTGCTCGTGTGACAGCATTAGCAACTTCGAATTTTTTGGCAGTGATGGAATTAGCCAGCGAAACAGTAAGGTCGCTGCCGCAGCGCCCGCAAGTTGCGCGACGATGAAGCCGGGAGAGTCAACCGGGCGAATGCCGACAAAGGTATCTGTCACCGAGCGTGCCAGCGTCACGGCCGGGTTGGCGAATGATGTTGACGCCGTGAACCAGTAGGCGGCAGTGATATAGCCGGCGACGGCGAACGGTAGAGACTGAGGCAGAAACCGCACGCAGCCCCAGATCACGGCAAGCAATCCAAAAGTGGCAATGAACTCACTCAACGCCTGAGCGGCGCCGGAGCGGACGTGACGGGAAGCGGAGAATAGCGGCAGTCCAAACATCAAATGTGCCGTGGCCACGCCCGCGAATGCGCCCGCGAGTTGCGCAATCACGTACGCCGGAACCTCGCGCCAGGACAAACCGCCTTGCGAAGCATCTGCCAGCGTCACGGCCGGGTTGAAGTGCGCGCCTGAGATTGGACCGAAGGTGAGAATTAATGCCACGAGAGCCGCGCCTGTGGCGAGCGTGTTAGCAAGCAGTGCAATGGCGATGTTACCCGCTGATAGTCGTTCGCCCATGATGCCAGAGCCCACTACCGCTGCGAGCAACATCGCCGTGCCTACAGCTTCGCTTACTACACGTCGCGACAAGTCGTGGCTCACCGTTCGAGCCCTGCGTTAGCGGGAGCACAGCACGTTGCTGATGGAACTGTGGCCACCGCCTCAACTTCCGGGGCAGCGTCCACCACGTTGTTTCCACATTCGCAAGGAGCTGTTTCCAGTAAGTTATCCTGGAGCACAACAAATGCCTCCCACTCATTACCGTCAGGATCTCGCACCCACGTTTTATCTTGAGTGGCGTAACAACAATTTGTCTGCATCTCATCGCGAGTGATGAGGCCAGAATCGGCCCACTTCTCCCGCATTGCGTACACGTCATTGGTTGATGCGACCTGAATGCCCAGATGCGATAGCGCGCCTCTTCCAGTAAAGGCGGCCTCATTCAGAGTCAAATTCAAAGGGGGGTTTTGTACGTCGAATTTAGCGTATCCGGTGCGCACCTTGCTGGGCTCAGTCCCCAGCATCCTGCGATAAAATTCAATACTTTGCGCCACGTTTCGGACGTTCAGCGCCAGATGCGCTTTTAGGGCGGTTACCGATGTTTCTGACTTGCCTTCCATATCTTCCTCCTTTAACATCCACATTCGTTTAGGCGAATATGTGATACTCTACTCGTCCGGGTTATATCTGTCAAGACGTATATGAGGGGCTGGGATTGCCGGGGACTGGAATCATTTTTAGGTCGATGACTGCGGACGACTGGGGGATTGTTCGCGCAATCTATCTGGATGGTATCGCCACCGGCGAGGCGACGTTTGAGACCGCCGCACCATCATGGACGCAATGGGACACCGCACATTTGCCTGCGCCGCGACTCATAGCCGCCGCGGAGGAATTGGTCATCGGTTGGGCGGCCCTGAGCCCAGTTTCGCCGCGGGCGGTTTACGCCGGAGTGGCGGAAGTGAGCGTCTATGTCGCCACTGCGTCGCGCGGCCAGGGAGTCGGCAGAGCCCTGCTCGAGAGACTGGTCGAAGAATCAGAGCACAATGGCATTTGGACACTACAGGCGAGTATCTTTCCGGAAAATGTTGCCAGCATAGGTATTCACAAGTCTTGCGAATTTCGTGAAGTTGGAACTCGCGAGCGCATGGGCAAAAGGGACGGCATTTGGCGCGACACGATTCTGCTTGAAAGACGCAGTAAATTAGTTGGCAGCGATTGACTAAACGAAGCATTTAAAAGTTCATTTTTGGGCGCAAGAATCAGATAGAAAGAATGGCAATTTTGGAGGAAAATTCAGTCTGAAAAAGGAACTCTGCGGCGGTCAAAATCGTAATAAGTAAACCACCATTTGGCGCCGGTTGAATTGGGCAAGGGACAGCATGAGCGGCAAGGAAAATAGCATCGCACTTCTCTTTAAAGCGCTCGCGGATCACACTCGCTTGCGCCTGATCAATTTGATCGGAGACGACGAAGTTTGCGTCTGTTTCTTCGTTGAAGTGTTAAAAATAAACCAGCCAAAGATCTCGCGTCATCTCGCTTACTTGAGACGTGCCGGCGTGGTTTCTGCTCGCCGGGACGGCAAATGGATTCATTACCGAATTGTCGAACCCGGAGACGAGCATGCAGCCAAGATTTTTCGTGAAGTGCGGACGTGGCTGGCAAACGATCCGGAGATGCAAAGCGATCGCGCGCGTTTAAGAAAGATTTGCTGCGCGCCCTCGCTTCCCGTGCAACTCAAGAGCGCGCCTCTGCCCGCAAGTCTGGTCGCTTAGACGCCCCTTAACATGGAAGGAACGAACATGGTTACGGCGATTGAACCAATACTACGTGAACAACTAATTGACCGTCGTCATAAACTCGAGGACGCGGCCAACGGCTTTGTTGAAGCCAGCGAAATCTCACGTCTGCTGGCAGAGGTCGATGCAGCCTTGCAGCGGATGGATCAGGGCACCTACGGCATATGTGACTTTTGTCTCGAACCAGTTGAAACCGAAAGGCTGATTGCCAATCCGCTAACTCGCTTGTGTATCGGTCACCTGACACCTCCTCAGCAGCAGGCACTTGAAGACGATCTCGAACTGGCGGCGCAGATTCAAAATGGGTTGTTGCCGCAACGCACTCAGCAGATTGACGGTTGGGAAGTCGTTTACCATTACCAACCGGCGGGTCCAGTCAGTGGCGACTATTGCGATTACACCGGCGGCGAAAATCAGTCTCTGAATTTCGTGGTTGGCGATGTCTCGGGCAAAGGAGTGGCCGCTTCCATGCTGATGGCACACCTCCACGCTATGTTTCGGACGCTTGCTTCAATCAACCTGCCGCTCGATCAGATGGTTGAACGCGCCAGCCGCGTATTCTGCGAGAGCACTCTGCCAACGCAATATGCAACGCTGGTTTGCGGTCGTGGCAATACTAACGGTGAGGTGGAACTCTGCAACGCTGGTCATCTGCCGCCATTGTTAATGCAGGACGGCAAAGTCACCAGCATCGACGCAACTGGACTTCCGGTTGGAATGTTTTCCAGCGAAAGTTTTTCCGTCAGTAGGGTTCGAATGGGCAAAGGTGACACGTTGTTTCTTTACACCGATGGAATGTCGGAATGTTTGGACGACACGGGTAACGAATATGGAATCGAGCGACTGTCGAAATTCCTCAGTGAACACAATGACACGTCCCCCGAGTCAATCATTTCGCGCTGCAAGCATGAGTTGCACACTTTTGCCCACGGCCAGCCGCCGCAAGACGACTTGACGCTCATGGCCATCAGGCGAACTAAATAAGCACAGGCCGCAACCGCCGAAATTCTTCCTCGGGAGCTGTGCTGACCCTCACCTTGACAATCCGCACCCGCGGATTAGAATGATTTTCGCTTTTCGAGGCTCTGGGAGATGTGGCCGAGTGGCTGAAGGCGGCGGTTTGCTAAACCGTTAAGGGTCTTAAAAGCCCTTCACAGGTTCGAATCCTGTCATCTCCGCCAGTTATTCCGTAGTCAGTGGTCAGTAGTCAGTAGAAATCTTCCTCCTTCTGAATTCTGACTGACTCCTGACTACTTTTTGCTTATGACCACCCGCGTACGTTTCGCTCCCTCCCCAACCGGCTATCTGCATATTGGAGCAGCCCGCTCCGCGCTTTTTAACTGGCTCTACGCCCAGAAGACTGGTGGCAAATTTCTACTTCGGATTGAAGACACTGACCTGCAACGCTCGACAGAGGAATCAACGCGATCGATCATCGAGGGACTTGAATGGCTGGGTTTGGCTTTTGACGAAAAGATCGTTTTCCAGTCGGCGAATGCCGACAAACACCGGGCCGCGGCGTACAAACTCATTGACGAAGGCAAAGCTTACCGTGATTTCACTCCCAGGGCGGAGCGTGATGACGCAACTGTGAAGCAGGGCATCGCGGACCGCGCGCGTGCGCATTCTGCCGAAGGCGTCGATCCTCGCAGCAATCCTTACCGGGATTTATCGCAGGCAGAATCAGATCAGCGCGCCGCAGCAGGTGACCCGTTTGCCGTGCGCCTAAGGATTCCACGCGAAGGCAAGACGCATTTCGAGGACCTCGTCTATGGTCCTCAGGAGCGTGAGTATTCGGAAATTGAAGACCTGGTGCTGCTCCGCTCCGATGGTCATCCTCTGTATAACCTCTCGGTCGTCATCGACGACATCGAGATGGGCATCACCCACGTGATTCGCGGCCAGGATCATCTGACGAACACACACAAACAGGTTCTGCTTTATGAAGCTCTCGGGACAACAGTCCCGCATTTCGCCCATCTCCCGTTAATTCTGGCCCCAAACAAGGGCAAGCTTTCCAAGCGAAAACACGGTGAAGTGGTTTCGTTGACCACGTATCGCGATCGAGGGTTTGTGCCTACGGCTTTTCGCAATTTTCTGGCCCTGCTCGGCTGGGCGCCTCCCGACGGCAAGGAAATCTTGTCGGTGGAAGAGCTGGTCCAGCAGTTTTCGTTGGAGCACATTCATCGCTCGCCCGCCGTCTTCAATTTTCAAGAGAACGATCCGCGACACTGGACAGACGAAAAGGCACTTTGGATGAACGCCGAATATGTCCGCAACATGCCCATTGAAGATTTGCTGCCGATGGTGAAGGCGGAACTTCGGGCAAACAAACTCTGGCGCGAGGAATATGAAGAAGATGACCGCGAATGGTTGCTGAAGGTGCTGGATCTGATTCGGCAGCGATTCTTCACGCTCAAAGATTTCTCGGGACAGGGCCGCGCTTTTTTTTCCGATGATTTCGATTTTGACCAGGCGGCCGTCAGCAAGAATCTAAGGAAGGATCCCAGTCTCAAAGAACTTTTGCCCGCCCTCGCCAATCAACTGGAACTGACCGATCCTTTTACGGCGGAAACCGCCGAGACCACTCTCCGTCGTGTCGCCGAAGAGGCAGGCGTTAAGGCCGGTCTGCTGATAAACGGATCCCGCACAATGCTTACCGGCCAGGCCGTCGGTCCTTCAATGTTTGAGGTTTTTGAAATCCTCGGTCAAAAACGTTCTGTTGAAAGGTTGCGTAGTGGGGTACCATGGTTCGACGCGATGAACGCCCTGGGCGATGTGTAGATTTGTGAAGTTCAAGCCTGATGTTGTTCAGGATCGTCGTCGAGTTTCAATTCTCTGCGTTAACGCAGAGAAGAACCTGAGTGAGATAAGTTGTAAACCGAGAGGAGTACGAATGCTAAAGAGATTAGTAATCAGCACCATTTTGGTTTTAGTATCACTGACTGCGACTGCTTCCGCCCAAAACACCAATTCCTCTCCGACAGTACGCCCCCGAACAACTGCGGCACCTTCAAATACAAATAGGTCATCATCCGATTCTCAGAAGAGCACTGACGTGCAAAAGCCTGCAACGACAACGCAGCCGGCAGGGCGAACGGCCACCACCAAGCCCAAGGTCGCGGCAACAGAAACTCCGGGGTCCCAGGCCGTGGCTGCCGCCTTTAACGCACTGCTTAACGGCATTCGCCACGCGGACGTGAAGGCAGTTTCGAATGTCTACTGGAATTCCCCGCGGCTGTTACTTTTCAATAGCAATGGCTCGGTGACTAAGTCCTGGGAGCAGATGCGCAAGAATCGCGAGAGCTCTTACCATGATGTGAAAGACGTAAAACTGGATGTTCGCGACGTTTCGATCTCGATGCTCGGGCGCGACGGCGCAGTAGTGACTTGTCTGTGGACACAGTCGCAAACTTACAAAGGCACGCCTGAAACAGCGAGTGGACGTATGACGTTGGTTTTCAAACGCGTGGGAAACGAATGGAAGGCAATCCACTTACACACTTCACCGGACCGTCCCGATCCATCGCGTGTGTTGCCATCGGAGCAGTCTCCAACAGCCTCTCCCTCACCGACTCCCTGACTAGTCAGTTTAGAGGCGGGCCGCGCCCGCGGGTTCATTACTTCGTTCGTTTAGAGGCGGGCAATGCCCGCCTCTAAGGCTAAGAGCGCTCCTAAATTCTGCTTTTCTGCAACGAATAATCGCTGAGTTTTGCGCCGATGCGAGCGAGGATACGGATTAAGGCAATTCCTCCCAGAATAGATAAGAATGGAAAGATTTCGACCACGTAGCGCGGTTCGGGATTCTCCAGAGTGGCGAAGAAACCAACCCTCAGGAAAACTATCAGCGCCACCAGGAGCACCCATTGCCGCGCAACGAACTCTCTCGATTCCCATAGAAACCACGCGCCAGCAATTCCCAGCACGGTGTAGATGAATGTAAGGCCAGCGAAGAGCGGCAGCCAGATGTGTTGATTGGTGTCATGATCAAGATCTTCGAGCGGAAGAAGTTCGCCCTCAAAGGGATAGTATTGCGAGTGAGTATCAAACCAGAGAGTGCGGGCACGTTTGAGCGGCAACCAGACGTAATAGCGAAAGGGATGGCGTGCAACACGTTCAGCTGCGATTTTCGCAAAATCCGCGTCTATTTCCGGCGTCATTTCGACAGGTTGTTTCTCCGCAGTTTGATCGGTTGGTTGGCTCGTATCACCCTCGTCGCTCTGATCACTTCCATCACCCTCATCTCCCTGGTTGGCTTCGTCACCGTTATCACCTTCATCCGCACTATTTGAGTTTGAATTGTCCTGTGTCTGGTTGTCTTGCTCTTCCGCGGACGGTGTTTGTGGCTCAAACCCGGAAGTATTAGCTTCTTCAGGCGGATGGTTATATTTTTCCAGCAATGCACCGACTCGCTTTTTTTCTTCCGCAGAATCGAAGGCCTGGTAAGGAATATCATTGAGTGTGATCGGGGATTCTCCCAGAGCCCAAAGCACCGGTCCGATATGACGCTCATCATCTATCCAGGTTCGCAACCATGAGAGATATCCGCGCGGGACAAACTCGCCAGGCATTTCCGCGTGAGCGGGAGCCAGCGGCTGGAACACATGAAACATGCGGTAGTTGCGAATGGCCCACGGGACCAACACCAGACAGAATGCCAAAGAAAACAGGGCGCCCAGGTAGGTGGCGCGGGAAAATCTATACAAGAGTTCATCTCTTCTCTTGCCTAACGCCAGCCCGCTCGAACGCGCCAGCACGGTAACGACCAGCGTTATTCCTATTGCCGCGGCGAAAAGTCCACTGTCGGGGCGGAATAAGACTGCGACGCCAGCCAGTATTCCGGTCGCGCTCCATAGCAACATTGCATGGCTTTGGCGAGCGGCTCTGAACGCGAGCGTTGCCGTCAGACACATTGCAATTGCCAGAAAGATAGTTGGGATTTCCGTCAGGATGGTTGCAACATAGATTGTGGAGAACGGACAGACCGCGGCCAGTGCGAGCGCGGCGATTGAAGTGCGCCGTTTCAACTTCTCCTGGGGCTCCCAAAAAAATGCGACGAGGGCGATCATCGCGCAGGTTGCAGTATCGATTAGCGCTTGCGTGATGCGAACCGCAGTGTTATCGCCGTGGCCAAATATTGAATAGATCCCGGCGACGAAGAGCGGGTAACCGGGCAAGCGAATTAGCGACGGCTCATAAGGCGGCTCGGTTGCATGTGAATAGACGTGCTGTTCGAGCACGTTGCGTGCAATCTGAGCGTAAATCTTGCCATCGTCCGGTGTGTCATTCGGTAGCAGGCGGGCGACCGCAACGCGAAAAGAAAACGCCGCCGTCAGCAGCAGCGCATAAACCAACATTCCCTTTCGCTTGTCCGGCATCAATTAATTTCCAGACTCAAGTCTGCACTTCAACCGTCGCTTTCCGATCCAACTTACCCCACCCGACTGTAGCGCCACGAGTGGCAACGGCGACTGACTTGAGCATGACGTAATACATCACCTGGCGGTAACAAAAGCGCTGCAGAAAAAGCCACCAGAGTAAACGCCACTGCTCCTTTTTCTCGAGCACGAAAGCGAAGCATGCGGCCACCCAGTCAATTGCCAGGAATAATGCGTAGTAGAAGAGCACCTGCCGCAGATTAGTAAACGAATTGCCTTTGGGTTGTTGTAACCAATCCAGCCCGGCGGACATCAAGGTGTAACACAGTAGCAAATCCATCACCGGCGAGATCAACGGAAAAAGAATCTGAAAAACCCAGACATTAGGCAGGGCGATAAATCCAAGGGCGCCATAGCGCGGACGGAATAAAGCGTCGATGTGTTTGCGCATGCATTGCAACGTACCAAAGGCCCAACGGAACCGTTGTCTGGCCAGGGTGCGCAAATTGTGGGGCGCTTCGGTCCAGGCAATAGCGTCCTCCTCATAACCGATGTTGTATCCCAGGCGACGGATGCTGAGGGTTAGGTCCTGATCCTCAGCCAGCGTGTCAGACAGGAAGCCGCCGGCCAGATCAACCAAGTCGCGTCGCCAGGCACCTACCGCCCCGGGAACGACGGTGATGCAGTTCAAACTTGCGAAGGCGCGCCGATCCATATTTTGCGAGGTGATGTATTCGAGCGCCTGCCAGCGCGTCACGATGTTTATGCGATTACCAACCTTGGCGTTGCCCGCAATTGCCCCAATCTTGGGATCGTAAAATCGATGAGCGAGAGCGCCGATGGTCTGCGGAGCAAACCAGGTGTCAGCATCGAGCGCGATAACTATCTCGCCCTTCGCATTGCCGAGCCCGACATTAAGGGCGGCAGCTTTGCCCATATTTGGCGCACTAAAAAGTCTTACTCGATCGTTGTTGGCAAAATTCTCACGGACAATCTCCGCCGTTTTATCTTTCGAGCCATCGTCTACAACGATAATCTCGTAATGTTCATACGCAGAAGCAAGCAAACTGCGAATGGTGCTTTTGATTACCAGCTCTTCGTTGAATGCCGGAACAATTACCGAGACGAAGGGAGTGTGGGCCTCGCCTGCGTGGACGCGTTCGCGCTGCCGGGAACGAACCCGTTGAGCAAACGCCAGGGCCCCGATAAAAATCAGCCGGACAAGACCGAGCACGATGCCGATTACAAACACCCACTGCAAAGTCCAGCCGCCCAGAGAAAGAAAAAAGAACGAGATAGAGTCGGCTCTGGTGAAAACACGCTGACGCGCTGCGGTCAGCGGCATTACCTGATCGCGGGAATAGCCCGCCAGCTCGGAAACGGAGACGAAGCGAAATCCGCGCGCGCGTAGTTCATGAATTAACTGCGGCAACGCCTCGACCGTGGCTTCGCGATCGCCGCCCGAGTCGTGAAGCAAGACCACCTGTCCGCGCGTGTCGGGGTTGTTGTCCATTGCGCGTTGAATGGTGCGGTCTACAATTTCCTTAGCTGTCACGGGAAGCTTCCAGTCGTCAGGATCGATTCGCACTCCCACCATCAAGTAACCTAGCTCCTGAGCGCGAATCGCCGGCTCGACTTCCTCGGGTTTGTCGGCTTCGGCGTCACCAAAATAGGGCGGACGAAACAATACCGTCGATCGGCCCACCTCCGACTCGATCAGTCGCTGAGTTGCATTGAGCTCGAGTTCAGTAAGCGAGAGAGGAATTTCGCCGAGGTTTGGATGAGTAAACGTATGATTGCCAATCTCGTGACCCTCATTGACGATGCGGCGCATAAGATCGGGGTAAGCCTGTCCATTTTTGCCGATGATGAAAAATGTTGCCGGCACATTTTCCTGCTTGAGAATGTCGAGGAGGGGGGCTGTCCATTTGGGATCGGGACCGTCGTCAAAAGTGAGCG
This sequence comes from Acidobacteriota bacterium, assembly GCA_030854715.1. GTDB lineage: Bacteria > Acidobacteriota > Blastocatellia > Pyrinomonadales > Pyrinomonadaceae > PSRF01. The sequence goes on along the minus strand of JALYSR010000196.1, from coordinate 7,931 downwards.
CAATCAGTCCCGGGTGATCGCCGCCGCGCTTAATGACGTAAGACGAAGGTGTTATTACGAATTCTTCGCTTTTGATGAAGCCGTTAGCAGGGTCTACCTCCAGGTTGCGCCACCCGTCCTGGGGTTTCGACATGACCTGCAGGAACTCGCCCGTGCCTTCGAAATCGACGTCGTACCCATAAATAATCCGGTGCAAAACGTCCGGCGAGCTGGCCGCCGACGCTCCCAGGATTGACCAGACTGACGGATCCTCTGAACCCAGTCGCCATATGGCGAAGCCCGCAGGTTTGTAGCCACTAGCTGCGCGCATTTGGTTGTAGGCAGTGACGGCGTCGAGGAACCACAGCTTATGATGCGATTCGTCGTCTTCGTAATATTCGAAATACGGTGTCCTAGACTCCGGATCAAAAGAAACCTTTGCTTCAGATTCGCGCGCGGTTATGAGCGCTTTTTGACAGGTAACTTCCTCCGCTTCCTTTTTGCCTACTGTCCAGTCATATCCATAATTCCCCAGGGCTATGATCGTCTTTGCGGGATCTAACTGATTCATCCGGCTAACCAGGAGCTGCTCAAACCAGGTTTGCGAGGCTATTGGACCAGCATCGCTACCGGCCCAATGCTGGTCGTAGGCCATTAGCATCACGTAATCGGAAACTGCCCCGTAACTCTTGTAGTTCCAGTCAGGATCGTCAAAGGGCACTGCTTGTAAGACTGTCAGGCCCTTGGGGGCAAAGACGTCATGCAGCTCCTGAACGAACATAAGTAAGTTTGGCTGCGAAGAAGTTGGCGGCTCTTCAAAGTCAACACAGATGCCACCAAACTTATTTGTCTCAACGAAACTGGTTATGGCGCTGATCAAGCGCTGGCGGGATGGTTCGTCCGCGATATTTCTGGCTAGTAGACCGGCGTCCCACTTCTCATTAACCAGATTCTGCACCATGGCAATTACGCGAACTTGCGGCCGCGTCTGTCTGATAAAGTTTAGCGCCGGTACGTCCACGTCGGTCACTAAAGCATTCCCTCCACTGCCCGGATCCAGATGGGACCATTCAGCAACAACCCAATCCAGATGATCGAGGTTCCTTTCTAGCGACGCCAAACTCGATTCATCCCAGTTAATGTAAAAGCCGATCGAGAGCGGGCGCGACGTGGGCACTGAGGGCGGCGGAATGACTGGCGCTGGGACCAGCGTTGTCTCCGATTTTCGTTTCGCCGGCACCACGCGTTTCGTGGTTGCGAGCGCATGTTGCAAGTCAGCCTGGGCACGCTTGAATTTCTTCTCTCCGGGATTTGCGGGAGCGTTTAGCGGTTTCGGCTTTATGTCAGCCGTGTGCGGCAAGCTCGTAATGGGATGCACGTCAAAAGTGGGAAGTACGGGGTTGACGAGCACGCTGGCAACGAATATCCCAACCAGGCTCGTAACAACGACAGCCAGAGCCAGCCAGGTGCGACGTACTCGGCGCCAACGGCGTCCCGCGGGATCGTAGAAGACGGGGGAATCAGCGGATGACAAACAATTCTCCTAAAGAGTGGTGCAGAATTCTAATCTCTCACTGCATTCGATTGCGGTCAAGTGGACCCGTGTGATGGCACTGGTTCATTTTCAAAGACGGTGCTTTCTTTGGGCGCGAAAATTAGAGAAGCCGCCCACGCTTGAGCGCGAGCGGCTTCCGGTGAACTGTTGGGATTGGCCTGAGGCTAACTGTGTGCTGTCCCGAAAAGGAGGAGCACTAATGCAGTGAGACTACTGAACCTAAATCCTAACGAGTTAGTTTTCTTGGTTCAGAGGTCAGGCCGCAGCCACCTCACTGTGATAAGAACTCATATATTTGAATCACCTCCTTTCCAGTGTTGTGGTGATAATAAAATACAAGGATCGCAGCGTCAATAGAAATATCGAGGCAGTAGCCCGAGCATAAGGCAGAGTCTCGAGCTTCCTCCGTGTCAACCACGCCCTCCCTAACGGTGGGGCTATGACCCCGATGCTACGCGCTGATACGCCAAACGCCCGTCGGCGTAGACTTTCCATGCGTGTTCGATGCCAAAAAAGTAGGCGAGTTCACGATAGTCTTCGCAATCGTGAATAACGAAGTCGGCGATCTTGCCTGTTTCGAGTGACCCCAGTTCAGTACCACGGTTGAGCGTGTACGCTGCATTGATAGTAGCGGCTGTGATCGATTCCGCGGGGGTCATCTTCATGTGCGTCGAAGCGATTGAAAAAATCATGGTCATTGACGGCGTTGGCGATGAGCCGGGATTGAAATCTGTTGCCAGCACAACTGCCAGACCGGCGTCGATCATTTCGCGAGCTTGCGGATAACGATTCGAGCCAAGCGTATAAACCGAACCTGGCAAAAGCACCGGCTGAACTCCCGCAGACCTGAGCGCGGCGATTCCCTCGGCGTCCGTGTGTTCGAGATGATCGGCGGTCACCGTACCAAGTTCGGCTGCCAATTTCGCCCCGCCGGAAAGCGACAACTGATCGGCGTGAATGCGCAGCCCGAGGCCATGAACACGGGCGATATTCAATATCCTTCGCGCCTCCTCGACCGTGAAGACCTTTTCTTCGCAAAAGACATCGCAATACTCCGCAAGTTTCTCCTGCGCCACGCGTGGCAACATTTCTTCAATCAACAACGCGACGTATTGTTCACGACGCGACGTGTATTCTGTTGGAATGTCGTGAGCCCCAAGAAACGTGGGAATGTATCGAAGTGGAGTTTCTTGGTGTAATTGCTTGATCGCCTTAAGAATCTTCAGTTCATCTTCGAGGGTGAGGCCGTACCCGGATTTGGCTTCCACGGTAGTCGTGCCCGTTCGCAGGAACCAATCAGCGTAACGTGTGCCTGCGTTGACGAGTTCGTCCAAACTCGCCTCGCGAGTCGCCCGCACCGTGGATTGAATTCCGCCGCCGCGGGCGGCAATTTCCTGATAAGTAACTCCTGCTGCACGCTCCTCAAATTCACCACCCCGCGTGCCGGCAAACAGTGGATGCGTGTGCGCATCGACAAAACCCGGCAACAAAATGCGGCCACCAGCATCGACCACTTCGCAGTCCGCGGTCATGACTCGCTCGATCGCGTTGCGCGATCCAACCTGATGGATCCGATCGCCGCGCACAAGCATGGCACCGTCAACTATGATCGACAGCGCGCGCAATTCCGGACCCACGCGTGGACGCGCCGGGCCGGCGAGCGTTATCACCTGCGAGCAGTTAATAACGGCGAGTGAGCTTGCCAACTTTGATCCCTGCCAACCTTATCGGATATGTTGCCTGGCGTTCACGCTTCTTTGTACAACCAGGCGCCGGCGAGTGCGGCTAAGGGGTACTCAACCAGCCCCCAGACGAGGACCATTCCCATCGTGCCCATCGGCATACCGAAGAGCACGCCGTCTATGATCCCGCAGTAAACGTACACGGCAAACCACGCAAACAGTCCGGCAATGATCGCAGTCTTCGGGCCCGGGCCGAGGCGAGTTCGGATGCAGGCGTATCCCAATACGAGCACAATACCCATCAAAAAAGTCAGGCCAACGGCGACGACAATGAAATTGCTGGGTTCGGCGAAATTGTGCTTCGTCATAAACTCCTGCATTTGAGGTCCCAGCACCTTGGCATTCAACAAAAACTCTCCGACGTTCAGCACCAATCCGGCAACTAAGCCACCAAGCAAGACACGAGCGTAGTTCATTATGTTTGTCACACTCCTTCTTTAGGGGGTTAGGGGAATTGCTTATCGCATTTTGTCCGAGGGTTTACCACAGTGTGGTTGGAAGAGCCAGCGTTATTGAGTCGAAGCCGTTTTCGGCTGCTTTCGAAGCTGGTACAAAACAACTCCAATCGCATTAGCACCTACAACAACCACGATTATTTTCGCTGCAAACATGAAAGGGCTGCTGACATGGGTAATGGGAACCAGCGTGAAAAAACCGGCGACCACAGATACCACGAAGCCCGATACCGACGCCCCCTTCAGCCAAAGCGGAGCGCTGACACCGAATCGTTTTATCGCTACGAGCGGTATGGCGAAGAGGACCATGTAAATCAAGGCATAAAAAGTTGTGGCCGCGTTGTCCTGTAACTGGAAAGCTTCCTGTTCCTTCACGCCCACCAGACTGGCGAGGCTGAACAATAACGTTATCAAACCAACAAATAGTATCGAATTAACCGGCGTTCTGTGACGCTCATGCAAACGGGCGAACCATGCAGGCAGCAAATTGTCCCAGCCTGCCACCATCGGCAGACGAGTGTTGCCGGCAAAGTAAATGCTCATCAAAAGCGATCTGTCTCGCGGCCACGCCAAAAATCGTGATCGAGATTAGCATTGAGACCCAACCAAACGAACTGAAGCCAAGGCTGAGCACCTGCGGAATTGGACCGATTAGATCCACTTTGTCCGGGGAGACAAAAGCAAGTACTGAGCCCGTCCCCAGGATGAACATCAGGGCGATGATGGGAGCAGAGATCAAGACTGAACGACTTATATTGCGCGCGGGCGCGCGACATTCGCCGGCGAGAATGGCAATGTATTCAAAGCCTGAAAGCGCACCAACCGCAAGTTTGCTGAAGACGTTTATGTTGTACGTGCTCAGCTCAGGAAAGCTGGTCGAAAACGGATGGTAATTAGCCGACGTGCCTCGGCCGGCAGTGATGAACGGCAACAGGATCAGAGTCGCAAAGGTCAAAAGCAAAAGCGCACCACCGAAATTCTGGACCCACTTTCCGAGCGTTAAGCCTCGCCGCGAGGCGGCGATCATGGTGACCATGAGCAGCGTGCAGATCAGCGTAGTCATCAACTTATTCTCGTGCATCCAGTCGGCGCGCGGACCGATGGCGTAAGCAATATTTTTCTTGATGATCAGTCCGATGCCTGACATCACCAGGATGCCAAAGATCCACAGGTTCCACGCCAGCATGAAGGCAACGAAGTCATTGAACGCCAGCTTGGCCCACTGATAGACGCCGCCTTCCAATGGCATTAAGCGGTTGAGAAAGATAACAACTGCTGCCAGCGGAAGATAAAAAGTGACGATAGCAAGCAGCCAGAACACCATCTGGTGATCGCCAAGCTTTGCCGCCCAGCCCACCCAGATCGTTCCCACCACGAAAACGATTTGAGTCAGGACAAGATCGAAAAGACCCAACTCTTTTTTGAATACGGCGCTGCGAGCTTCGACGTCTCGTTCGAGTTGAGCGAGCGGGTCGGGCGGAGTCGGTTGGAAGTCAGCAGCCAAGGGGTTTTCAGGGAATGCTGAAGTTAGACTTCAAGGCGAAAGTTAAGCCGACGACGTATGATCGTGAACAATCTTCCACCCTTGCTTTGTCTTTCTGAAGATCAATGTGAAACGGCCGTGTGGTTCATCTTTCGCTCGCTGTAGGTGCCAGCGACCGAGAACAATCGCGGCGTCGTTCCCTATCGGCGTGATTTCAATATCGGAGAAAGTCAGCGTGCCCATCTTCTCTCGCGAGTTGTAGTTTTTCTTGTACCGATCCAAAACTGTTTGCCAGCCGCGGTTAACGTTGTCGCCGGAGACGAAAACCGTATCTTCAGAGCGCGCATAGCCGTCCATATAGCCTTCAATGTCACCGCGGTTCCAGGCGTCGCGTTGCGCGTCGAGCACGGCACGCACTGCAGCCTTGATTTGACTCTCACGATGATCTGAGCGGGCAGCGGCGTGAGATTTGTCGGAAGCTGAACCAAATAGAAGTAGCAGAATGGGTATGAAGAGTATTCTGTAACGCATGTTGTCCGGTTACCCTTTCTCTAGCCAGCCGCGGACATCTTCACGCATTTCCGGAACGATCTCGTGGGCCGCATCATAACTCCTAAACTCAACCTGCCGGGCCCGCAATCGCAATCGCTGCTGGTAATCGCTAACGCGTGGAGGAGGATAAAACTCATCCCGCGTTCCCGCAAGATGAAGCACGCGGGCCTCGGTTGGTTTATAGCTTTTGCTCGTCTCCCAATCGCCGGGGAGTCCGCCACAAATTCCAATCAGGCCGCGAAGCTGGTCCGGGTGGGTAAAAGCAAAGCGATAGTTTAGCGCGCAGGTTTGGGAGAAACCGAGCAGGAAAACCCGTCGCGCGTCAGCTACACCTTCGTCTGTAAGTTCCCTTATTAAACTCAGCAGCACCTGATGGTGAATAGCGACCGACTCTTCCGCGTGAAAGTTTGTCAACCAGCCAAAGCCAAACCGCAATGGTCCGCCCGGTTCTTTTGGTTCTTTCAAATGCTGATGAAAACCCTGGAGCGAGGCAATGGCAAAGTTTTCCGGCGCCATCTGCTGGGCCTCGCGCATCATCTGCCTCTTGTTAGCGCCGTATCCATGCAACGCGATAAGCAGCGGCGCAGGAGATGTTGCCGGTTTGCGAACGTCGTAGTAGAGCTTGATCTCGGCAGGAAGGGTGCGTTCGGCTTCGATTGTTTCGGGAATTTCTTTAGCACTCATTTGGGAAAGCTTATAGCAGATACAGAATAGTGAGCGGTAGCGGTTCTGTACTTCTGCTTCGTTGCATTCGCTCTCGATGGAAGTTACGATGTTTTCAAACGGGCTTTCAAAAGATGAAGCGGTAAAACTGGATACGGAAAGAGGTGCGCGCAATGAAATTCCCTGGCGGATTTAATATTCAGCAGATGATGAAGCAGGCGCAGGTTATGCAGGAGAAGATGCAAAAAGAGATGGAAGAACTGCGCGTCGAGGCTTCCGCCGGCGGCGGCGTGGTAAGCGTCGAAATGAAGGGCAATCATGAAATTGTTTCGTTGAAGATCGATCCGGAAGCCGTCAAGGAAGGCGACGTTGAGATGCTTCAGGACATGATCCTTGCCGCTATCAACGAAGCCAATCGCAAAGTCGACGAAGCTATGAAGGGAAAACTTGGCGGCATGTTACCGCCAGGACTCGGTGGGATGCTGGGATAAATCATTGCCGATTGCCAATTGGCGGTTGCCGATTGCTATCAGCCAAAGAGCAAACCCACGACCTGAACACGCCAGAGAATCACTAGTTGACCTTGAAGCAAATCGGCAATTGGAAATTGGAAATCGACAATGTTGGAATACGCCGAACCCGTCACAAAACTAATCGACGAACTAAAACGCCTTCCCAGCATCGGGCACAAGTCTGCGCAACGACTGGCGTTTCACATCATGCGGACGCCCGAACCCGAACTTGACCGTTTGATTGCGGCCATTCAGGAAGTGAAACAACGAATTGTTCTCTGCTCAGTCTGCAACAATCTCACCGACATCGATCCTTGTCGCATCTGCGCTTCAACTTCACGCGATCACTCGGTGATTTGCGTCGTCGAAGAACCTCATAGCCTGGTCGCTGTGGAAAAGACCCGCAGCTTCAAAGGCGTCTACCACGTACTCCATGGAAGTCTCTCGCCGATCCGTCATATTGGTCCAAACGAACTTCACCTCGCGAATCTGCTGCCGCGCCTGAAGCCGGAAAACAACGATGGCGTCGAGGTAAGTGAGATAATTCTCGCTACCAATCCAACGACTGAAGGCGAAGCGACCGCAAATTACATTGGCCGACTGCTCAAGCCGCTGGGCCTCCGCGTAACGCGTATTGCGATGGGCATGCCGGTGGGAAGTGATCTGGAATACGTGGACGAAGTGACGATGGATAAGGCCTTGGCGAACCGCCACGAAATCTAAAGCCTTCTGCCTTCTTAGAATCTGACATGCTCGACCGGCGCGTTTTTCTTGCAATCGCTACACGCGTCACCGCTGTCGTACATGTGCGCGTCAAACTCAACAAGTGCCCTGATCGGTACGCCCTCTACTTCACTGGGAGCTGAAGTGAAACGGACTATGGCGCCGCAACCGATTACCGTTGAGCCGAGTCCTTTAATCAATGCCGCCGTCTCTTCGATCGCATGGCCGCTGCGGATAATGTCGTCAACCATAATCGCGGGATTCACC
>JALYSR010000182.1 GCA_030854715.1 Acidobacteriota bacterium | reverse complement strand
GTATGGGAACAGCGCCGTTCCTCGATTCGTACTCTCAAAACATTCTTCGTCCTTGCTAATAGCTAGGTCAGGTCGGTTTGGAACCCAGGCAGGCTTATGGAAGGAGTTGATGAATCATCTCAAGTTCGTTCAATTGTTGGTGAGGGCATCGAGGAGCCTTCCGCGGTCTGTCCTTGTCCTAATAGGCTCCAGCTTTGGACGAATCGGATATTTCTTGTATCGCTCGGAACGGCAACTGGCACTGAGAAACATACGCGCTTGCTATCCGAATGATTCACCCTCCGTTCACCAACAGATCGCGATCCGCTCTTTTCAGCACTCCGTTTGGTCCGCGCTGGATCTCCTGCGTTTCGCGGACGAAGCACGTAGCCGATGGCCTACCATCGCTGTGAAGAATCATGAGCGCATCGCAGCAGCACTTGCTAGAGGCCGGGGCGTCATTTTGATCGCAGCCCACTATGGAAATTTGGGGGCATTACCCTTCGCCTTAGAGGGGATCTGTGCTGACCCCGCATATTTGTGGCACCGACCGGCGAGAAAAGTTGGGTGGGCTGTAGCTCAATTTCGCGATTACAGAGACTCATACCTAAGCCCCAGGACTGGTTTTCATCGACTCGAGAGTTCCATGCGCGGTGCGATGAGAGCTGGTCACCTTTTGAAACGTGGTAACGCCATTATTATGGGTGCAGACTTAACGTGGGGCTCGGGTATATTGCCAGTCACCTTTCTCGGAGTACCTTACAACATGTCTCGGTTTCCAGCTTCACTCTCTCTTCGGACAAAAGCGCCTCTCTTACCCATCACAATGATACGGAAGCCAGACGGTAGCTACGACGTTGTCATCGACGAACCCATTGAGAACCCTACCGCGACTTCGAACCGTCAGGCAGAGCAAATAATGACCGAGACCTTCGCGAGAATCCTGGAGCGGCGCGTGAGATTATGTCCTGAGCAATGGTGCTGGACACATCGCGACAGTTGGTCTACTGGCCCATGCCCACCCTCAGCGTGACCTGGAACTAGATATCCTCCTCCGCAGACCGGCGATACCCAAACTTCCCAACCCAATCTTATTGCTTGTAGTGGTTTAAGTTTGACGACATAATGCCGTTCTTTGGCCAGACTATTAGACTTCTCAATTCATTTGGATAACTTAGAATTATCTATGCTGCGCGACTCGTGCGCACTGCCCTCCACTTCAGCAAATGCAAACAGAAACTGGCCGACTTGCGCAGCTTAATGGTCAGCAATCGGTTATAGACCGCGTCTTAGGAAATCAAGAATCCCATAGAGAAGTTGTAGTGGTTTGCGGTCCTTACGGTTCAGGAGTCTCATGGACGTTGGACCGCTGTGCGGAAAACTGGGAGGCGGAAGGCGGTGCCGCATTGGAGGCTAAAGGTGAGGCCTTCGCGTCGGAGCGTCGGCTGTTCCCTTGGCTGACTATGGTGCTTCCGGGGGCGAAGCGGCAAGCCCGGTTAGAAGTTTTGAAGTCGAGTCTGGCGCAAAGCAGCCGTGCAGTTCCAATCTTCGGATCGGTCACAAGTTATCTTGTTGAAGAGGTTCTGAATCATCGGAAACGTCGCCTTGCTCGCGAGGCCCTCTTACTTACAGAGCAAGAGCAAGACCTTCTGTTTGTTGTTCAGACCATCGGTCAAGACAAGCGCCTCTTGCTGACCATTGACGATTTAGCCTTTTGGGACGAAGCGTCCTGGAGCCTTTTGGGCGTCATACTTTCTGGACGGCTTGATGAGTTGTATCCAGCGTTAAGCGATGCGCTGATTCTCGTCGGCATGTCAAACGAAGTACCGCCAAGACTCGGATCTATTGTTTCTGAAAAGTTGACTGAACTACCAATTCGATTGCTGGAATCGCACGAAATAACCGAGGCTCTCCTGGCTTTCGACTTTCCGGTTGTTAATGATCGCTACCAGAAGGTCTTGTATGAGTTAACAAACGGCCGACTAGATCTCCTGCACGATGTTAGTAAGGAGTTTCGTGAAGCGGATTTGGCGAATGTCCCAAGCGATTGGTCTGAGTATTATGGCCGGTTAGTTAAGCGGCGAATTCTTGGCCTAAGCGAGCACGTCGCAAACCTTGAAGGAACTTTAATTGCGGCGGCTATCATCGGGCAGGCCTTCAGCCTAAGCGACATCGCATGTCTTACCGACTCGGCCATCAATAACGTGACTGCGACACTTCGTCTGGCAAACAAGGAACACTTCGTCACTTCTGTAGGCGACATCGCTCGTTTTGAGAGCGCCGAGCTTCATCGTTACTTTCATAAGGCAGGAGAAGAAGAACATTCAAAATATCATGGCAAGTTTGCTGAATGCCTACGACTGATGCGCCCTGGCGATTATGGCCATCGTGCCCACCACCTGTTGCTTGCCGGAAATGTAGAGGACGCGCAGAGATGCTTTGCACACTCAGCGTTGGCAGCTCGAAGGGAATATCGAGCTGCAGCCCACGCAGGGGATCTTGAGGCATCGGCGGGTTGGGCTGATATTCGGGCATTTCTGGACCAAATGAAATTGGCCTTTGATGCTTACGACGATCAGCGAATAGCTGATGGCTTAGAGATCCTCGAAGGAGTTGAGGCGTTCCTACCCGAGACGTTAATCGCAGAACGGGACTATTTGTTAGCTTTGTTCCTGCTCTCACTCCCCTCAGTTAGCAGTTACGACCGAGCTAGAGTCCTTCTAGAAGAGTGGAAGGAGCTTAGTGGCCGAGAGCCCGAACTTTGGGCTCGCATGGCTCAAAGTTTGATTGTCGCCCAGGCACAAACAGACCACATAGACGAAGCGCGTCAACTCGAAGCCAGTCTTACTGCAAGCTATTGGGAGCGCAGACATGTTGATCCATGGGCTCTGCACGCTCTTAACGTCTTGCGCCGTCGTTCAGAGTGTCTTCACTCACTTCCAACTGCTACGCAGAGGTTGGAGAGTGCACTGGCCTATTTTGGACCGACGGCTAATGAAACTGTGCCCAGGCATCCGATTCAATACTATTTCACTCTGACAAACCTTATTGGAAATCAGCTTGCCAGTGGTCGTTTCGACGAGGCTCTTTCGTCAGCTTTAAGGCTCGAAGAGCTAATTCGCCGTTATACGTCTCTCCCTTGGCCAGGCCCGGAGATTGCGGCAAACAACTCCGTGCTGGCTCGCTATCTTGCCAGCAATATTGATGTCAACACTTCAGCCGACCTGTTGCTGCGAGTGACGAAAAATTCAAACGAAGCCGGCGATCGGATTCTGTTGCAAAACAACAGTTCCGTGTTGCTTGTTCGAGCGGGCCGAATCCCAGAAGCTCGTGAAATAATGGAGGATGCTTTCACTTCACTGCGTAACAGCGAAGAACCAGACGGCTATCATGTGTACTTTGTGAAAAGTAATCTGGCGTCCCTTCTGGCGCTCGGCGGAGAAGTTGATCGCGCCCTAACGCTCATAGAAGAATGCGCTGCGATTGTAGATCAGTTCTACCCGGCTATTCACGCGACAATGAAGAGAAGACAGCAATTGATTCGTGACGCAATCAAGGAAGCACCGGCACTCTCTGCGGAAGAGTTCGACAACTTCTTATTTCAAAAACATGGTATGCAGATTGGACCGCAGTGGGCCTTCTACGGACGTGGCTTCCTCTTAACCGACATTCAGTTCTGGTCTGCAGATTAGACTGTCAAATTGTAACGTTCGGATGTCGAGCCTATTAGAAACCTCGCAAGTTCAATTCCCGAACATCCAAACGTCGTCAAGGCGTACATGAATCCGCTGTGCCTTGTCAGATGCGGCTTACAGTTCACTTCCATAATTCGTGGTTGTCCGTCCATACCAATGCGAAAATCTACCCGACCGATTCCGCTGAGGCCTAGACCAAAAAAGGCCTTGCGCGAGATCGTCATCGCAGCCTCTGCCGTAGCGGTATCCTCATCGGCAAAGTTGTAAAAGCTGTAAAGGTCGCTGAAAACCTGATCGTAGGTTAGGATTTGCTCCGCTAGGTACCTTTGCCCTTTCAATTCGATCCCGATGGCGCACAATGTTTGAGGACCCTCGGCTTCGAAAACTGGAACCTCTAGCTCGAACCCGCTCACAAACTCCTGAACGGTGAACGGTTGCCGATACCGCGTCACACGGTCCATTAATGCGACACTCGCCGATTCATTCATTGTAAAAACGCTGTCGCGATCAATCCCTATGCTCGCAGATTCAAATGTGGGCTTTGCTATCAAATGCATTCCCATGGAAGGAGCTTCTGGCCACCAACCGTGTTGTGAAAAAGACCAACATTTAGCGACGGGTAGGCCGAAATGAGCGAGCAACGATAGTGAATGAAACTTATTCTGGGCTATCGCGACTGAGTATGCGTCGGAGTCTACTAGCGGCAGTGCGTAGAGTCGGCACAGACCGGCGACTGTTGTTAGTCGGGCTGGACCAGTGCCGCTCTGGGCCAAGTTATAGACGACAAAACGCGGGCGTGGAAAGGGCCGACCTTTAGTCAGCCATTGGAGGAAGCCTTCCTCATCCAGCAAAACTTCGCAATAGAGATTCGCCTTCTCAAAGTAAGCAACAATATCGTCAAGTTCTGTTCCAGATAGGAATTCAGTTATGATCGAGTCGCCTTCATAATCATCAATCGGTTGGCTCTTACCCTTAACGTTGGCAACAAGTACAACGCCAACCTCAGAGGACAACTCCTCTCCGAGTTTCACGCGAGCCATCAGCCAGTCTGGTGGGCGGCTTGTTGTCATGGCACGATAATTCTAAGTTATCGCTATCGACGTGCGTTGGATTCTGAATCTAGTGCGCGGATTGTTCTAAGGCCTAGATGCGGAAGAGGTCCTATGTGAACCAAAGCGAATAACCGGAGGAAGGAAGCCCTACCTAGAATAGGGCGGTGGTTAGAACCGAATAAATAGCGAATCTGCGTTCGAGGAGGCTAGCTGTATTCAGGCTGGGCAAAGCCAACAAGCTCTCAATGCGATAAGAACGCCAGTCTTTGCGCGATTCTCAGAAACTCATTGAGGAACACTATGAGGATCGTTGGACTCATCATGCCGCGCAATTCCGCTTGATGTAATGGCAAGAGGCCCGATCCGAAGGGGCTCGACCCAGATCGCAGGTGCGTTCGCTACGTCCACCAGCCCATTCCAACGCGCGATGGTAGTTTCACCACGCAATAACTTAAGCCCGCGCCGTCGAATGAGTAATGTGCTACGTTCAGGTCCGTCAAGATGACGCTCCTCCTCTTCTGCGAGAGACCGTCGAACCAGCTCGTTCGGGGGGACGTCGAATGGCCGGCCCGACTCCCACTGTGTGAGCACGTCACGCGCGCTCAAGCGTGTGTGGCGAGCGT
>JALYSR010000158.1 GCA_030854715.1 Acidobacteriota bacterium | reverse complement strand
GTCATTCCCAACGTGAATAACTCCTTCAAGCTATCTGTCCCCGGCACGATGATGGGGTCGATTTCGCAGGATCGTGCGGCCGGCATTTTCGGGCAGCTCGGTCAGGCGCCAAAGATGATCCCCGTGAAGATCAATTTGCGCACCAGCCGCGATCGCAGCCAGACCTATTCCTATGAAATCGCTAACGACTCTTTCCTGACGCCTCTGCTCTTGAACATCACAGTGTTCAATACAATCACTTCGAGCGAACGCGGCCTGGGCGACTCGACGATCACCATAAAGGGCGCAATCAACGTCAAGGGCCAGGAGCCAATAACATTGGACAACCGCTTCTCGGCCGGAAACTCGCCGATCCTTGCCGCGGGCTCGGTTGCTGGTCCGATTAGCTCGTTGCTGGGCAGCGGCTTCGACGATGTTCAGATTGAAGGGGTGACGCTCGACATATCATCCACCGACACCAAGTATGCCGGCACGCTGGAGCGAATCGCCCTTAACAAAACCGAGGCCCGCCGCGGTGAAAAGATAGAGATTCAGGCTTACGTCAGGACGGAATCGGGTAAGCAGTTCGTCCAGCGGATTCCCCTGCAAATTCCTGAAGATGCCACGCCAGGGCAACTGCTCGTATTCGTCGGTGATGGAGGCGCGCTCCAGGAAGGCTCGGCGGCCAAAGCATTTGTGCCCCAGGATCTGAGCCAGTTAGTAAGTGCCATCAATAAAGTAAAGAAGAGCGATCGACTTTACGTAAAGCTCTTTCGCATCACGCCGGGCGCCGTTATCGGAACCAGTGAACTGCCAAACTTGCCACCGTCTGTAGTCGCCACGCTCAACAGTGACAGAAATTCAGGCGGCTACACGCCGACAGTGCTCTCAGCCGTTTATGAAATGGAATTGCCGCCCGCGGAATTCGTAATCTCGGGACAGCAATTGATTGGGTTGGATATCGTGCCCTAGTTTGGGCGGGTTTGGTTTGGTCAAAAGGAAAAAGGTGCGACGTTCTTTCCTGAGCGTCGCACCTTTGTTATTTATGGCGTCTCGAGCCGGCTCGAGTGAATTATTCAAAGTTTAGCTTTCCTGCGCTGCCGAACTTTGGCAGCGATGCCCGCCAGCCCAGTGCCTAACAGCACCATGGTAGTCGGTTCGGGAACGGTAGTATCGGAGTTTGGAATGACTTCAAACCGGGCGCGAAGGAAGTCGTGATAGGCGCCATTCTCGTTGCCGAAAATACTCACCGGCAGGATGGTCGCCGAGACTGTGAACGTATCAAACTGAAAGAATATCGGAGCGTTTGAAAGAATGGAAACCGAGTCGTGAAAGGTACCAATCGTTAACGAACCGATCAGGTTGAGAGTCTGAGTTTGGCCATTGACGGTTAGTAATTGAGAAAAGCTGAGAGGAAAAGTGCCTTCGGAACCAACGCCGGTAAAGTCCTGAATAAATGTCAGGGGATTGATGACAGCGATGAAACTACCCCCCGTCGAATCTACGGTGCCGGAGGCCGCATGTGCATCGCCAATCAAGACATCAAACTGATTGCTCGGTGTGCCCTTCCCATTATTTCCCAGACCGGTAAGTTGAAACCCGCCGGTTTGGGTAAAGATCTGAAGCGGGTCGGCGCTTGCGGCAGGAACCACCGTTAGCAAGAGGACCAATGTAGCCAGAGACAGCCCGATTTTAGTTTGGCGCAACATAAGATTACCAATCGGCAGACAGGAGATGACTTAGCTCGACTCAAATCGTTCCGAAGGCCTGAACTGTTGAGTCGCGGAAGCCTGACGAGTTGGCTTGGGGCAAAGCCAACTCCAGGCGGTTGTTGTCGACATCTCGCGTGAGACATCGGCCGGCACTAAATCTTTCCGTTGGCATTGAAAAATAACTAACGCTTCGGGGTTTCCAGCAAAAGTGTGGCTTTTCAAACTTTGGTGAGCACAAAAAGAAATCGTCGGTTGGACTTGGGAATCAAGATGGATGTGGCAGCGAAACCACAGTCTTCGAGTCTTCTTCCCAATCCGTCTCCGCCAAAGAGCAGGAGCGTGGCTTTGGCCGGGGCCCATTCGATGAGCCGGGGAAGCATTGTTTCAAAACGTTCCAGAGCGCGGCAGGTAACAAAACCAACATCTGGAGTCGCAGTGTTTTCGAACCGCTCGGCAATCACCGTGGCCCGGTTGGCGGTTGACGTCTTATTCAAAGCTTCACGAAGGAACACTGCTTTCTTTTTCGAGGCTTCGACCAGCACCGCATGAACATCGGGCCGTGCAATCAGGCAGGGAATGATGGGAAGCCCGGCGCCTGACCCGATGTCAGCGACGCGCGCGCGTTGGGGCAAGTGTTGAAGCAGTAGCAGTGACTCCATGATGTGGCGGGTAGCGAACTCCTGAGGCGAAGTTGGGGCCACGAGATGCAGACGAGAGTTCCAGGCATTTAAAAGTTCGTAATAATCTGAGAGCTTCTCGAGAGCTTCATTCGTAAGCGCCACTCGGTAAGCAGCGGCTTCAGATTCAAGGGATTCTCGGAACTCTCTTGACGCAGATTTCATGTTCATTTCCAGAAAGCCAGTGAGCCGCATTCGGCGGAATATTTATAGTCTAGAACAAAACACCATGAATTCCTTCTGAACGAATAGTTCCTGCTCCATATGAGCATCCTACTTGATCAGCCTGAATGTCCCTTCGTTGCTTTGCCCGATTGGCGCTTTGCGTGAGATTCTTGGAATGTTGAGGTTGCTGAATCAGAAGAGAAGAAATCGCCGTGATTGATGATCTAGTGGAGCAACATGAATGCCTGGGACGAGCCGTCACAGCGATCATCGCTGAATACGTTGCCACTCTTGACTCCAGAAAAATTACCTCTGCAGCGACGCCTCGCGACCTTGAGCAGATATTTAACGAGCCCATGCCGGAGAAGGGAACTGCAGTCGAAGAAATCCTTGAGCGGTACAAGCGGGACGTGATCACCCACGCAATGCAGGTTCCCAGTCCGCGTTATTACGGTCAGTTTAATCCTACGCCTTTGCCGATCGGCGTTTGGGCTGACGCCCTCTCTTCGGTACTCAATCAGAATGCCGGCGCCTGGCGCAATGGTCCAACGTCCGCAATGATCGAAGCACGTGTACTTCGTTGGTTGTGCGAACTGATCGGCTATGGGCCGGAAAGTTTTGGAGTGCTGGCGAGTGGCGGCACGGAAGCGAACCTGATTGCGCTCAAATGCGCTCGTGACCGCACGCACAATGCTGCGGTGAGCCACGGACTAAGGTCCGCGCCCGGCGACCTCACCATTTACGCCTCCCAGCAATGTCATTTTTCAGTCGAGAGAAGCCTGGATATTCTCGGACTTGGCCGCGCCAGTTTGCGCAAGATTGAAACGGATGAACGGTTTCACATTCGCATTGATGCCTTGCGAAATCAGATTGAGGCGGACCGCCAAGCCGGGTGCATTCCTTGCTGCGTAATCGGCATTGGGGGCGCGACCTCCACGGGGGTAATCGATCCTCTCACGGAATTGGCGACGGTCGCGAAGGACAATAATATCTGGTATCACGTGGATGCTGCTTACGGGGGCGCGCTGGCCTTCTCAGAAAAACATCGCAGTAAACTAGACGGCATCGAGCTTGCCGATTCAATAACATTCGATCCACATAAGTGGATGTTTGTGCCGTTTGCCTGTGGCGCTGTGCTGGTCCGCGGCGGAGCTCAGGTATTGCGAGAAGCGTTTGATATTACGCCGGAATATTTGAATGAAGATCGAGGCGGTGCCGACGTCGAGTTCGATTTTTTCCGCTACGGACAAATGGGCACGCGCCGTTTCAATTCACTAAAACTCTGGATGGCGATCAAGTTTATGGGCCGGAAAGGCTACGCAGAAGTAATCGAGCGCCAAATAGGACTTACAGAATACCTGGCGCGTCGCATCGACGAGTTAAGCGACTTCAAGCGCATCGGCGAGGTTGAGACTGCTGTCTGTTGCTTCAAGCTTTTGCCGGCGAGTTTGACCAATCTAGCCGCTGCTGAACAGGATCGCTTGCAACAACAGCTGCAACAGCACATCGAGTGCAGCGGCGAAGCCTGGATTACAACCACGGTGCTCAATGGTCGGCGCGCCTTAAGAGTGAATATTAATAGTTTTCTCACCGAGCGGCGGCACATCGATGATTTGGTAGAATTGGTGAAGCTCAAAAGCGAAGAACTGGTTCAGAATATTGGTAACGCAAACCGTTAGATTGCGGCTCAGGTATTTGGAAGACCCAAGGGAGTTTCGGAAATGCAGTTCAGAATGAGTTATTTGCTACTTTTCCTTCCCATCGTTTTCGCTCTTAGCCTCGGGGAGGTACAGGTCCAGGCCCAGACCGACGCGCCCCGCTCACTTGGCGCGATTCGTTCGCAGGCTGAATTTGATTCGCTTGCGGTAACCTACGATCCAAACACTCCCTATGCCTTGCCTCACCTGCTTTTCGTTATCGATCGCAAGGATAGCAACAAGGTTTATTACGTGAACACCAGGCGCTTTGCGTTTCACAAGGATTTTGTGAACGGCACTTATCTTTCACTCGAGCGAGGCCGCGAATTTTTTGAAAATAATTATCTCAAGGACAATCGCCGTTTCATTCTCGGCACGATCGCTTATCAAACTCCTATCAAGCGGTGGACTTATGAGTTTTGGGAGGGCGATCTAATTCCGGCGGAGCAAATCAAGCTTACTGCCGATTTGATCAAAAGCAGCTTCTTTGCGCCTGTTGCTTACAAGCCAAACTCGCTCAGGCAAGACGAAGACTCCCGGAAAATCGCCGGTCTCGTCCGTGTTTTGCAGAGTGACATCGCCCGGGAACAGGAATATCAGGCGCTGAACCTCGCCAGCGGCATCGGCAGGATTCACGTCATTCCGAAGCTCGATGAACACGTCGAAATTGGTTTCAACGAGATTCTTGTGCTCGACGAAGTTCCTATCCAACTTCCGCCTGTGGCCGGCGTCATCACGGCGCATCCTTCGACGCCGCTTTCGCACATCAACCTGTTGGCAAAAGGCTGGGGTATTCCAAACGCTTACATCAAAAACGCGCAGACTTTGTTGAAACAGTATGACGGTTGGTGGGTCACGTTTGAAACAAAGCGCGATGGCTACACCATCAAACGGGCCGACGTGGACCAGTTGCGCGAATATCAGCGCCGGTTGGCGCAGCGGCTCGATGTGATGAAGCCGCGTTTCGATCTTTCAGAGATGCGACTGCTCGGCCTGGGCCAGCAGCGGGCAAGGTCGGCAATCGCTTATGGCGGCAAGTCGGCGAATCTTGGCGAAGTAATGAACGCGCATTTGCCGGGTATTGTAGTTCCGAATGGCTTTACTATTCCGTTCTACTATTACGATCAATTTCTAAAAGCGAACAAGCTCGATGATGCAATCTACGGGATGCTGAACGATCAGAAGTTCGTGCACGATCCGGCCTACCGGCGCGAGCGACTAGCGAATCTGCGCCAGCGTATTCAGCAAGCGCAATTTGACGCTGGGTTGCAAGCGAAAGTTCTGGCGCGAGTGAAGCTGCAGTTTGCAGGCAAGGGTTTATTTGTTCGCAGTTCCTCAAACTCCGAAGACTTGCCAAACTTCAGCGGCGCGGGTTTACACACCACCGTGCCCAACGTGCGAGATCCGCAACAACTAGCCGAAGCGGTTAAAACTGTGTGGGCGTCGCTGTGGAACTTCGAAGCCTACGAAGCACGCGAACGCGCCGTTGTCGATCACTCGAAGATTTTTATGGCAGTGCTGATCCAGGAAGGAATCAACTCGGAAAGTTCTGGTGTTATGATCACCGCCGACCCTTTCGATAACGAAAACAAAGATGCGATCTACATCAGCGCGAAACGGGGCTTGGGCATCAAGGTAGTCGAGGGAAAGAAAGTTGCCGAGCAGATCATTTATCGCACGCGCGCCAATGCGGTACAGGTGTTGACGCGCTCGGATGAAGACAGCCTGCTGACGTTCGACGAAAAGGGCGGCGTCAAGGAAATCGCTATTACGGGCGAGCGAGTTGTTTTGACTGACGACGTGATTAGGCGATTGGTTAGGGCTGCAACTGCGATTAAGCGGGTCTTTGGCAGTCGCGATCAGGACATTGAGTGGGCCTACATGAAGGGCCAAATCTATATCGTTCAGTCGCGTCCGTTTATCGCCGGCGGTTAACTGTAAAAGCAAGCTGTTAGCTTGCGTCCGATGTCGGAGTCCGCAAACTAACAGTTTGCGTTACAAATCATGGCCGATAAAATCTTCCTGGATGGCATTCTCAACGGTCACGTTGCTTTTGTAACTGGCGGCGGTACGGGAATCACTGGTGGCGTGGCGCGGGCATTGGCCGAAGCGGGAGCTTCAGTCGCTTTAGTCAGTCGTAAGTTGGACCACCTCGAACCTGCGGCTAAATCCATCAACGATGCCCACGCCGCAAATCCTAAAATGGGCGAGGCTTTCGCTGTTGCCGCCGATGTCCGCAATTTTGAAGAGATTGAAGAAGCAATTCTGGCGACGCTGGTGCGTTTTGGTAAAATTGACATTGTAGTTAACGGCGCAGCCGGGAATTTTCTTGTGCCAGCGGAAGAGTTGTCACCGAACGGTTTTGCAACCGTGGTGGACATCGATCTTAAGGGAACCTTCAATGTTTGTCGGGCAGCGTTTGCGCAACTCAAAGAGCAGCGAGGCCAGATCCTGAATATCAGTGCCACGCTTCACTATGTGGGCACACCGATGCAGCTTCACGTTTCCGCAGCGAAGGCCGGCGTCGATGCGCTCACACGCAACCTGGCAGTTGAGTGGGGACGCTACGGTATTCGCGTGAATGGAATCGCGCCCGGACCAATCGAAGACACCGAAGGCATGAAGCGGCTGGTTCCGGAGACAGTAAAGGAAAAACTGCGGAAGAATATTCCACTTGGCCGGTTCGGCCGCATCAGGGACATCGAGAATGCTGCCGTCTTTCTTTGCTCCGACGCCGCAAGCTTCATCAATGGTGCAGTGTTGGTTGTGGACGGCGGCCAGTGGTTGTCCGCGGCGAGGATGCTTTAAGACGTGCAATCATCCCTAAATTACTTGCGAAGCTTCCTGCTGGGATTAATGGGAATCTTCCTTTTCGTCTGCGTGGTTGTCGCGCAAGAGCCGAAGAAGTCTGAACCACAAGAAAATTCGCCGAAAAAGATTAATAGCCGGCCGGCCGAAGCTATTATCAATGCTCCAGATCCTTTTGACGGAGCTTCTGTGGAAAAGATGGCCCAACAATGCGTGACTCTGGAAACCCAGGTAGGCACGATTGAAATGGAAATGATTCCCGAGGTTGCGCCTGAGAGTGTCCGCAACTTTCTCAACCTCGTCCGGACCGGCGCGCTGGACACAAC
>JALYSR010000263.1 GCA_030854715.1 Acidobacteriota bacterium | reverse complement strand
GTAGCCATCTTCTGTTGCTCGGAAAGTTTGACAACGGTGCGGCGCAGGTCGCGATACTTCGCGGCCATCTCGTAACGCAAATCGCCCGACGCTTGCTCCATGCGCTCTTCAAGCGTGTCCGCGAGTTCCGTGTTTCGCCCTTCGAGTAGCAGGCGCACGTCGCGCACTGCCTCCTGATATTGTTCCGGCGTACACAGCCCCTTTACGCAGGGGCCGAGGCAGCGCTTGATGTGATACTCAAGACACGGGCGCGGCGCCTTGCCGTTGATTTCAATGTCGCAGGTACGCAGTTGGAAAGTTCTATTGATGACGTCAATCGTGCGACGCGCCATGCTCGCGGGGAGAAACGGTCCGAAGTAAAGCGCGCCGTCTTTTTGAACGCGACGGGTGATGACTGCTTTCGGAAAGGGCTCATTGATTGTTAGTTTGAGATGCGGATACGACTTGTCGTCTTTTAGATTGACGTTGTAACGGGGCTTATGTTTTTTGGTAAGCGTTGCTTCGAGAATTAGCGCTTCGACTTCGTTGTCAGTGACGATGACTTCAACGTCAGCAATCTGGCGAACAAGCGCGTCGGTCTTGCGATCGAAAGGCCGCGCCTCGCGGAAATACGATTGCACGCGGCTACGCAGGCGCTTGGCCTTGCCGATGTAGATGATTTTGCCGGCGCTGTCCTTGTAGAGATAAACGCCGGCAGAAACTGGAATTTCCTTGAGCTTTTCGGCTAATGTCACTGCTCTAATGCTACCGCTAACTAAACTGTCGGGTTACATTCTAACGCACCGAGGTAATGAAGACTACGAGACTAAATAATCAGCTTCAACTCAGAGAATCTCAGGGTCAGGAAGGTTCCCACCCTGAGATTTAGACCCAGATGAGCCTATGCTGTTTCCCTTTATTTTGCCTGATAACAAACAGTTTGACGCGGTCGGCTTCGGCCTCAATGCAGTCGATCATCTGATTGTTGTGCCTGAGTATCCCGCTTTCGATACCAAGATTCGTTTGCTCGAACACAAACAGGCGGCCGGGGGGCAAGCGGCGACAACGATGGTTGGTTTGCAACGCCTGGATTTCAAGACGGCGTATGCCGGAAGATTTGGTTCTGATCAGGAGGGACAGTTTGGGCTGGAGGCTATCAAGTCCGAAGACGTGAACCTTGAATTCGCCGAAGTGATTCAGGGCGCCCGCAACCAGATTGCCTTCATCATCGTGGACGCACGCAGCGGCGAGCGCACCGTCATCTGGGGCCGGGACGAACGTCTAAGTTATGCTCCGCAAGAAGCGCCGGTGGTGCTTGCCTCGCGCGGGCGCGTACTGCATCTCGATGCGCACGATCCCCCGGCCTGCGCTCGTATGGCCCAGGCTGCACGTGACGCCGGTACGATTGTTACCGCGGACATCGACAATATCTATGAAGGCCTGCCGGAGCTCCTCCCGCTGATCGATGTTCTTGTTAGTTCAAGAGAGTTTCCACATCGGCTAACAGGCATAGCGGATCAACGCGCTTCGCTGGTGGAACTGAAAGCGCGATACGGCTGTGCGATTGTGGGCATGACGCTGGGCAAAGGCGGCGCGATGATCTATTGCGAAGGAAAGTTTATTCAGTCCGCTGCCTTTGAAGTGCCGGGCGGCTGTCGGGATACGACTGGCGCGGGCGACGCGTTTCACACCGGATTTCTTTATGGACTGTTAAGTGGCGATGACGTTGAGACGAGCCTCAGGTTAGCTAATGCAGTTGCTGCCCTTAAGTGCCGGGATCTGGGCGCGCGAACGGCGCTGCCATGCAAAGAAGAGTTGACTGGATTCATGGAGGGCAAGATGAGGAAGGAAGTGTAGTGGACAAATTACTTCTGCCAGTTCTTTTGGGCACGAATCGGAAGAAGCGAAACAGCTTGCACCCCGCCAAGTGGCTACTCGGTGAGATGGAGAAGCGGCCCGACATTCAAACACAAATCTTTGATGTGAAAGACTTCGCGTTGCCGCATGATGACTACGGTCAGGCAATAAAGGGCCTCTTTCCCGAGTGGCGGGATACGATCATTCAGGCAGACGGGCTGGTAATAGTAACGCCGGAATACAACCACGGCTACCCCGGCTCATTGAAGGCCGTGCTTGATTTACTTTTAAAGGAGTACATCCACAAGGCGGTGGCCTTTGTCGGCGTCTCTGCTGGTCCCTGGGGCGGCACACGCGTCATTGAAGCCATGGTACAGATGGTCCGAGAATTGGGCCTGGCGGTTACCTTTACCGATCTCAACTTTCCCCATGTGCAAAGGACGTTTGACGCTGAAGGGAAACTCTTAGATCAGGCTTTCGAGAAACGAGCACATGACTTTCTGGATGAACTCGTCTGGATGAGTCGTACGTTGAAGTGGGGCCGTGCAAACGTTGCTTCGAAACACCATCAGCCCAAAGCCTCGTAGTCAGTAGCGAGGATTGGTCGTGCATCAGTCACGCGCCAGTCGGCACTGCAACTGCTAAATGCTTGCGGAACAGATCCAACACGCGTTGCCACGCATCGGCGGCTGCTTCAGGATCGTAGACTTCCGGACGAGTATTGTTGAAGAAAGCGTGATCGGCGTCGTAGCTCACGATCTCCACCGGCAGGTCGTATTTGCGCGCCGCTTCTTGTAGTTGTTTTACTTTCTCGGGATTGATCCACGCGTCGCGCTTCCCTGCGATGAAAAGCGTCGGCACTTTCAACCGCTTCAGCACATTCTCCTCAGGTATGTCGCCGTAGAAGGGAGCAGCAGCGCCAAGCTCATCTATCTCGCAGGCCGCACGCAATGCAAACGTGCCCCCCATGCAATAGCCGGTGATGCCTATCTTCTGCACGTTGTAGGTTTGCTTCGCTTCGTTCATTGTTTCGCGAATCATCTCCATGCCGTCTTCAACTGGCAGTGCCTGCATTAGCTGCGACGCTTCCCTGGCGTCTTTAGCCAGCTTGCCGCGATACATATCTGGCGCCATGCAAAGATAACCCTCCTTCGCGTAACGTCGCGCGATGTCGCGAATGTGATCGTTGATGCCCCAGTATTCCTGAATCAGGATCACAGCCGCTGCGGTGTCGTTGTCAGGACGCGCAACGAAAGCAGTTGCAGCACCGCGCGAGGTATTCAAATTGAGAGTTTCTGTTGTCATGGCAAGGCTCCCCAGTAAATTCTAAGTTAGCTCGTTTGAGTGAGGATTATAGTTCAAACTGAAGCCATGCTGTAAGACTGCGCATATTTCAAAACTGCACAGCACCCCCGACCCACAGCACCCCCGACCCACAGCACCCCCGACCCTACAGTTTCTCTCAAGCAAGTGATATAAGACTCTCGCTCTGCGAACATTTTCTGGCGGTAGTCACATAACGTATGAAAGCTTTTGTTTCTCTGCTAGTCGCGCTCGTCTCCGCCTTTCTGTTCTCACCAACTACGACCCGGGTCCAGCCCGCGGATCTGGTTTTCAAAAACGGCAACATCTACACAGCCAGCGATGCCCAGCCAAAAGCAGAAGCTGTTGCCGTGAAGGGTGACCGCATTGTTTTTGTCGGCTCAAACCGCGGCGTGCAAAAGTATGTGGGCACGAATACACGCGTCGTGGATCTGAACCGCAAAACAATGCTGCCGGGCATGACTGACGCGCATCATCACCTTTCCGGCGTCGGGTTTCGCGAGATGACACTTAACCTCGAGGGCATCACCAGTCTTGGGGATTTTCTTGCCAAGGTTAAAGTCCGCCTGGATCAGGCCAAGCCGGGCGAGTGGATAACCGGACGTGGTTGGATTGAAACGTTCTGGACGCCTCCGGTTTTTCCTACGCGTTGGGACCTCGACAAGGTCGCACCAAACAATCCCGTCTTTCTGGATCGGGCTGACGGTCATGGAGCCGTGGCAAATAGCGCGGCGCTGAAAATCGCGGGAGTTGACAAGAACACACCTAACCCATTCGGCGGTGAAGTTTCCAAAGATAAAGGGACGGGTGAACCAAACGGTATGTTGCTGGACTCAGCGCAGGACTTGGTCCAGCGCCACATTCCCGGGACCACTCTGGCGGAAGCTGAACGCGCAATCGTCCTGGGCGTGAAGCGTGACGTTGAGCTTGGTTGGACGCAGGTGCAGGATCCGGGCGGTAGTTATGACGAAGTCGAGCTGTTAAAAAAGCTGTACGGCGAAGGGAAGATCAAGCTACGCATCTACAAAGGCCTTTCCGCTCCGGGCAGGCAAGCGGAGAAACTTTTCCATGATGGACCAGTGATTGGAACCTACGGCAATCGTCTGACGGTGCGTACACTCAAGCTTTACGCTGACGGCTCGCTCGGTTCGCGCAGTGCAGCGCTGCTCCAGCCTTACTCAGATAAACCGGACACATCCGGCTTCTTAACAATTAAGGAAGAAGATTTGCAGCCGTTGCTCGCAGAGGCTCTGAGGAAGGGAATTCAGATCCAAACGCACGCCATCGGCGATCGCGGTAATCGCTTCATTCTCGACCAGTATGAAAAAGCGATGAAGGCAGTGCCACTAGCCGAATGGAAAATCAAAGCGCCACGTTGGCGCATCGAGCATTCGCAGATCGTAAACCCGGCCGACATCCCACGCTTCGCGAAGCTCGGCGTAATTCCTTCGATGCAGGCCTCGCACGCGATTGGGGATCTGCACTTTGCTCCGAGTCGCCTGGGAATAGCACGACTTGCGGGCGCCTATGCCTGGCAGAGTTTTATCAAATCGGGATCGATTGTTCCGGGCGGTTCTGATGCGCCGGTTGAGCGCGGCGAGCCGATGATTGAATACTACGCAGCGGTCGCGCGCAAGGACATGAAAGGCTTCTCAGGTGAGGGTTGGCATCCGGAGGAGGCCGTCACGCGCGAGCAGGCGCTAAAGATGTTCACTGTGTGGCCGGCATATGCTGCATTCGAAGAGGCACTACGGGGCTCGATCGAGATCGCCAAGCTGGCGGACTTCACCATCCTTTCCGCTGATATTATGAAAATTCCGGAAGCGGAAATTCTCAAGACCCACTGCGTGATGACTGTTATCGGTGGCGAGATTGTTTACGAAGTGAACGAATAGACAAGATGAACAATGAACAGGATTGCAGAACAAGTCCAAGAGCCTGGGTTCATCTTGTTAATTCTGTAAATCCTGTCCAGTCTCGCAATGTCTCCAGGACAAAATCGGAAAGCTACTTATGACCACTTCGACTGAATTCGATCGCCGAAACTTTCTCTCGCTCGCCGGTAAGGGCTTGGGACTTGCCGCGCTTTCTTCTGCCACAGTCGCGTCGCTCGTGAAAGAGATTCAAGCGGCAACCAAAAGCGTCGCGCATCTCACGCCTCAAGAGGCGGCGATGAATGAGGACTACTGGGCCGTTATCCAAAATGCTTTTTCCGTGACACGCGGCATCATTAATCTGAACAATGGCGGCGTCTCGCCCAGCCCTCGTATCGTCACGGAAGCGCTCGTGCGTTATATCTGGCAGCAGGAAGACGCAACAGCCTACACGATGTGGCAGATACTCGAGCCGCAATCAGAAACGATCCGCACGGGCCTCGCTGAAATGTTTGGTTGCGATCGCGAGGAGATTGCCATCACCCGCAATGCCTCGGAGTCGCTGGAAATTCTGCTAATGGGAATGGACCTAAAATCCGGCGACGAGATTCTGACAACCACTCAAGACTACCCGCGCATGCTGACCACGTTGCGACAGCGTGAGAAGCGCGAAGGTCTGGTTCTGAAGTTGATCAAGATACCCATTCCGCCTAAGAGCCTTAATGAGATCGTCGCCGCTTTTGAAAATGGAATCACACCGCGCACGCGCCTTATTCTGATGGCGCATCAGGTGAACATCACTGGCCAGATAACTCCGGTGAAAGCTGTGTGCGATGTGGCCCGGGCAAAAGGGATCGAAACGATCGTCGACGGAGCACATTCTTTTGGCCAATTTGATTTCAAACAGAAAGATCTTGGTTGTGATTACTTCGGCACGAGCTTGCATAAATGGCTTTATGCACCCAAAGGCACGGGCTTGCTTTACATCAAGCGCGACAAGATCCCGGGTATTTGGCCGTTGATGGCGGCTGAGTCGAAACAGGCGGGCGACATTCGCAAGTTTGAAGAGATTGGCACCCACTCCGCAGCTCCCAAGCTCGCCATTGGCGAAGCGTTGCTCTTTCACAACGGCATTGGTGGTAAACGCAAAGAGGCGCGACTCCGCTACCTATCGCGCTACTGGATGAACCGGCTCAAGGACGTGCCAAAAGTTCGTTTCAATACTTCCTTTGATCCCAACCAGTCGTGCGCCATTGCCAACGTGAATATTGAAGGCACGAACCCCAGCGCGATCGGGAGTTATTTATTTGATAAGCATCGGATCTTTACCACGCCGATCATTCATGAAGAATTCCAGGGCATTCGCATCACGCCCAACGTTTACACCACGCTCGGCGAGCTGGATCGCTTCTCGAACGTGATGGAGGCAATTGCCCGCAAAGGACTGCCTTCTTAGGCGCTACTTCGTCCACCATTGACAGAGTTTCTGTTTTCGCATAGATTCCCCGGCCAGCACCAACCAAGCTTTTTCTTGAAGTTCTGCAATACCACGCCATAGGCACAGCTTAAGACAGCGTGAACCCCCGTACGTCGCTGCCCAAGCTCCCACATTCTCGTACGGGAAGGAGCTCAATATGAAACTTAAACGCACCTTTGTAGGTTCCCTGGTACTGCTCGCGCTGATTGTCGGCGTCTCAGTCTTTGCGCAGGTAAACCGCCCCTATCACAACGGCTCAGTTTGGAGCATCGCTTTTATTCGGATGAAGCCGGGGATGGAGACTGCCTACTTGAATTACCTTGCCGGACCATGGAAAGCCAATCAGGAAGCTGCCAAGAAGGAGGGACTCATCGTGTCTTACAAGGTAATAGGCGCTGAGGGCCATTCACCGGCAGACTGGAACCTGATGCTGTTGACTGAATACAAAGATCTCGCCACCATGGAAGCCAACGAAGACAAGGGCGACGCCCTCACGCAAAAAATGGTTGGCAATGACGAAAAACAAATGCAAGGCTACAAGGATCGCTCGGAAATCAGAGAAGTGATGGGCGACCGCTTGGCTCGCGAGATCCTTCTCGAGCCGAAGAGTAAATAGAACAGAAGCCACCTGAGTATTTTCCGCAAGCGCCGCCCTCGAAATCGTTGGACGGCGTTTGCGGTTTTTCTTCCGCCAGCCTAGCATTAAGACCAATTCGCAGAATCCAGCAAACACGACGCGCGAATAAGGCTCGCGACCAGTACTTCAAACACTTCAAGGAGATCTACTAATGTCGAGTCCGGCAACACAACAACCATCACCGCAATTATTTTTTCAAACCATCAATGCCTATCAACGAACCGAGGCCCTGAAAGCGGCAATCGAGCTTGAAGTCTTTACAGCCATCGGTGAAGGAAATTCTACCGCTCCGGAGATCGCTAAAAGATGCGAAACGTCCGAACGTGGTATGCGAATACTCTGCGACTTTCTCGTCATCATGGGTTTTCTTAGCAAAGGGGGAGATCGCTATAGCGTTACGCAAGACTCCGGTATTTTCCTGGACAAACGATCTCCGGCATATCTTGGTGGCTCCATAGACTTCATTTCTTCGCCAACACTGACGGACGGTTTCAAGAATTTCGCAGAAGCTGTCCGCAAAGGTGGCACAACAATAGCGGAAGGAGGAACGGTAGCCCCTGAAAATCCAATTTGGGTGAAATTTGCGCGGGCAATGGCCCCGATGATTGCGATGCCGGCGGAGCTGATGGCGAAACTCGTCGATCCCACTGCGGATGGCAAACTGAAAGTTTTGGACATCGCGGCCGGCCACGGCTTTTTCGGAATCGCCTTTGCCAGGAACAACCGTCAAGCGGAGATTGTTGCCCTCGACTGGCCTCAGGTTCTCGAAGTAGCTAAAGAGAATGCTCGAGCTGCGGGGTTGACGGACAGATATTCGACAATTGAAGGAAGCGCTTTCGACGTTGACTATGGAAGTGGCTACGATCTAATCCTGTTAACGAATTTTCTTCATCACTTTGATCCGCAAACTTGTGAGACATTGCTGCGAAAAGTTCACGCGGCTCTAGTTGAAGGAGGTCGCGCGATCACACTGGAGTTTGTGCCGAATGAAGATCGCATTTCGCCGCCAGATGCTGCCGCTTTCAGCGTCATGATGCTTGGCAGCACGCCAAGCGGAGATGCATATACCTTCGCCGAGCTTGAACGAATGTTTGCCAACGCGGGTTTTGCTAGCAGCGAGATTCACGCGCTGCCACCGTCGATCCAGCACGTGCTGATCTCGGAGAAGTAGTGCGGGGCCTGGGATGGTACCGCAGAGCAGTTATGTAACTTAACCCCGGGTTGCCGCGCTTCGCGGCTACCCTGGGTTAAGAGTTACTTCGCGGTAAACACGCCCTTGCTTGGAAGATCTAGAGGGGTCTAACAGGCTTGCGGTTGGCGAGCACGGTGGCGATGGTTTTCAACAGCTCGTCGGCGCTGAATGGCTTTGAAACGTAGGCACGAAAACCTGCTTCGAGCGCCTGATTGCGATCCAGTTCGGCGTGTGCCGTCACCGCCATGCAGGGTATCGTCCGGGTGCGGTCATCATCCTTCAGTTCCCGAAACACTCCCCAGCCGTCCAACACGGGCATTGATAGATCCATAACAATCAGATCGGGGTGCTCATCGCGGGCGATGGCAAGACACTCACTTCCGTCGCTCGCTTCGCGCACCACATAACCCGCGCCCACCAGCAAAAGTTGCAAAAGCTCGCGGTTATCGTCGTGATCGTCAGCGATTAGAATGGTGGTAGCCATGAAAGTCTACTCGGACGGTAGATGGGGGACTTATAACTTACGCCCTATAGCGTGTCAATCCGGTCGTTTACACTCATTTAGAAACCACTTCTTGACTCGCCGATTCCCGCACGTCCATAATCGCTGAAGAGACGTACTGCCCCGCAAGTCTCAGCAACAAGCGTTTCTGCAGTCAGGAATCCTCGCCAGGAACGTGCGTACGAGTCATCCGTCAACGGAGGAATAAACTGTGGTCAGCGGACAACTGGAAGACAGCTTGCGCCATGATATAGAGAGTTACATCGACGGGCGCCTCGGTGGAATCAAACAGGAAATTTCCGCGCTTCAGAGCCAACTGAATGAAGCACTTAGCCGCCTTTTGGAACGCCAGAGCGACGTGCAACTCGATGGCAGCGTTGCGGCGTCAATTTTGGAGCACCTGCGCGCGGCCCACGAACAAGGCATCAACCTCGCTGCTTCTGAATCTTCGCGCGCGCAGGCTTCCAGCGATATGGCCATTGTCAAAGCGGCCATCTCTGAAATAGACGGACAAAAGTCGCAGGCGGATATTTTAAAGATACTTGTGAACCGGGCTGCGGCATTCGCGCCGCGAGTTGCTTTCTTCGTGGTAAAGGGCGAGCAATGTATTGGCTGGCGAGCACGTGGTTTTCAAGGCACGGTCGGCGACAACGCAATTCACCAAATGACTTTCGCAGCTGACGCCGACACGGCGGTAGGTGATGCGGTGACATCGTGCCAAACGTGGAGCGGCGGCCCAGGATCGCATTCTGAGGACCATATTATCCTCAACCGGATGGGCGACGAACCGCCGGCGCGAATTGTCGCGGTGCCGCTGGTTGCGCGTAATCGTGCGGTGGCAGTTTTATACGCCGACTCCGCCAATCTGGATTCAGAAGCGATTAACCTGGAGGCTCTTGAAACCCTGGTTCGTGTTTCCGGAATGGCGGTTGAGTTGCTCGCCGCAAGATCTGCTCCTGCCATACAGCCCACTGCTCCGCCTGTTGAAGAAGCGCGCGCCGAGGCCCCGGCGAAAGAGCGACCAACAGAAGAAATTCAGCCGCCTGAGCCACACGCATACACCCCCGTCGCAGAGTATGACGAGATAACTCCAGTTGTTGAAGAGAGTGCTCCCACACCAGCCCCGCTACCGGAAGTTGTGCCGGAAGCTGTAGAAGCCGCGCCCCAGCCGGTAGTAGATGACGAGCCCGAGGCCGTGGAAGCTGCGCCTCCTGCGCTGGAAACTCCCGTGGAAGCTCCACCGGAGACAATCGCGCCGCCTGTGGCAGCGGAGACAGCAACGCCTGCAGAAGCTCCACGACGACGATACGGGGCGGATGTCGAGTTGCCCGTGGAAGTGGGAAGCGACGAGGAGCGGCGTTATCACAACGACGCGCGGCGTTTTGCCCGGCTGTTGGTTTCAGAGATAAAACTCTACAACGAACAGAAAGTAGTGGATGGCCGCACTCAAAGCGATCTGTACCCGCGACTACGTGAATACATTGATCGCTCGCGGGAGATGTATGACAAGCGTGTCAAGCCGGAAGTGGCGCAAAAGTATGACTACTTCCATCACGAGCTGGTCAATACGTTAGCTGAAGGCGATGCTGCCAAGCTTGGGAGTGGCTATCCGGGAGCAACCGTTTCAGTATAAAAACAGTTTCAGGTTCCAGGTTTCAGATTTCAGTTGGCAGGCACCCCTTCGGCTGTTTCTTTACGTCGAAGG
The DNA here is from genome assembly GCA_030854715.1 of Acidobacteriota bacterium. Classification (GTDB taxonomy): domain Bacteria; phylum Acidobacteriota; class Blastocatellia; order Pyrinomonadales; family Pyrinomonadaceae; genus PSRF01. The sequence goes on along the minus strand of JALYSR010000263.1, from coordinate 9,380 downwards.
TGTCACATCGCTAAGCCCGGGGTAACACCCCGGGAACACGAGCCGGCACACGATTTTTACCCTGACGGGGGTTTTGCAGTAAGTTTTATCAAACCCCTTCGGGGTAATTGCACATCATAGATGTCTATATCCGGGGTGATACGCCGGGCTAAGCTATCCAACGCCTTCGGCGTAGCGAATGTAGGAGTTGAAAGTTTGTTTCGAAAATTAGTTAGTCATCGGCTGCTTCTTATTCTAATAGGCCTCGCGGTCGTCACCGGCGCTTTATTGCCGGCATTTATGACGGCAAGCTGTCTAACACGCCAGCAGACACCCGCCGAACTAAGAGCGATCGAAAGTCTGCGTGCTATGACGCGTGGCGGTGTCTTGCCATCGGAAGAAGTAGTCGCGCGTATTGAGTCGGACTTTCCGCGCACCAGGGCGGCAGCCTTCGCCAGGCTTGTACGAGCGCGAATCAGGATTAGCCAGAAGGATTTCGCCGGAGCCGCCACACTGCTTGATTCGAGTCTGGTGCGCGACTACAGCTCGCTCGGCGACTACGCTCTCTTCTTGCGCGCCAATGCGCTGGAGCAGGCAGGTAACTTACCCGAAGCGCGTGTCGTATATGAAAAACTCCTTAATGATTTCCCATCATCGCTGCGAGCAAAGCCGGCAGCCCTGAACGCTGCAAACATACTGATGCGAACCAGCAGTGCAGCGGCCGTTCCGGTTTTGTTAAAGGACCTGACCGCAAAAGACGATGCCGCCGCGCTGTTGTTAACCGCCCGGGCCTACGAACAGACTTCCGATTCAACTCGGGCACTCGCGTCGTACCGTCGCCTTTATTTCCACGCTCCCGCGTCGGCTGAAAGCGTTGAAGCTGCCACTGCAATCTCCCGGTTAGGTTCAACCGCCTCACCCAGCACCGCCGAGGAAGCGATGGCTCGCGCTGAGAAACTTTACGAAGCCAAGAGATTCGCTGACGCGCTGGCAGCTTTCAGTGACTCCTTCGCAAGGCTTCCCGGCACGGCGAGTCCAGTAGGGCAACTCCATCGCGTTATCGCAGCCGCGAGCACAAAGAAAACAGCGGAGGCTGTCAGCGCTCTGAATGCTATACCTGCTTCCGCCGGCGAGACGCGCGCGGAAGCGCTTTACAACGTGGCCCAGGTCTATGCGCGGACAAAGCAGTGGGAACAGGCTCGCGCAACCATCGAGGAACTGCGTCGCAGTTTCCCCAGCAGTCAGTTCACGCCGCGCGCGTTAGTCAGCGTGGGCCAGATTGCCGAAGACGCCAACAACGATGCGGACGCTTCGTATTTTCTGCGCACCGCGGTGAATTCCTACAAAGATTCGATCGAGGTGGCCCAGGCACAGTTTGATCTCGCCTGGATGACTCATGAGTCTGGTAACTATTCGGAATCGTCCCAACAACTAACAGAACATCTCGCTTATTACGCTGATAAGAACACCGACAACCGCGGCCGCGCCGGGTATTGGGCGGCCCGCGATTCTGAACGGGCCGGCAAACTTGCCGAAGCGCGCGCCCTGTACAACGCGGTGCTGGGTCGCTACGACGCAAACTGGTATGGCTACCTGGCAAAGCAGCGATTGGATGCCATGCTTCGCAGCGGCGTCGGTACTATCCCGCCGAAGACGTATGCTCCCGATTCAGTAATGGGACGCGCGATTGCAAACCTGCAAACTGTAACTGTGGCGGAAGAAACTGCGGGTGCAAACGAAGATAAAGCGCTCGCCAAAGGGGACGAGCTAACTAATGTAGGTCTGGTGGATTGGGCGCTGGAAGAGCTGGCTGTGGCCTCCGCGTCCGCGGGAAATAGTCCGAGGGTGAATCTTGCTATCGCCCGCGTTTACCGTTCCCAGGAGGACAACGTTCGCGCGTTGAACGTGCTCAAGAAGAGTTTTCCCGACTATTCGCAGATGAAGCCGGCGGAGATGACCCGCGAAGAATGGGACGTGTTTTATCCGTTATCTTACTGGGACATCCTAGTTCAGGAGTCGCGTGCGAGGAGTCTCGATCCGTATCAGGTGGCTGGACTGATTCGCCAGGAAACGGTTTTCATGACGCGCGCACGCTCGGCAGCAAGGGCGTACGGACTGATGCAGCTACTGGTTCCGACGGGTGTGTTGACGGCCAGGAAGTATGGCGTGGAACGCTCGATTACGGAGGAGTCACTTTACGAGCCACGTCTAAATATTCAACTTGGCACAGCGTATCTGCGCGATCAGATGGACAAGTTTGGCCGCATTGAATACGTAGCCGCAGCCTACAACGCCGGGCCAAATCGTGCGGTCCAATGGCGGGCGTCGCTGCCAACAGAAATTGATGAATGGGCGGAGGCGGTGCCCTTTAAAGAAACTCGTGGTTACGTGCAGGGGGTTGTGCGGAACAGGCTTCAGTATCAGCGACTATATGATGAAAACGGAAAGTTCCGTCCCGAAGTAGGAACAAGGGCAATAACTAAACAACCAGGCGGCACCCCGGCGGCAGAACAAGATTCAACAGTGCGCAAACGACGTGTTAGAGGTAACGAAAACGAGGAATGATCGAGTGAAGCATCGTCCCAACATTCCTATCGCCACGTCGATGCTGGCAATGCTCCTGGTGTTTCCGCTAGCCGCTCTCGCTCAAAAGCGTAGCGTTGCTTCTTCACCTGCTGTCTCCACAAGATCGTTGGTGATTCAAACCGAACCCAATGCCATCATTTGGATCGACGAGATCCGTCGCGGCGTGACTGATGCTTCAGGCAAACTCGAGTTGAAGAAAATTTCAGCCGGCCGCCACACGCTACGGGTTCGTGCCTCTGGTTTCAAAGAATCCAGCACCCCGCTGCTTCCCGGCAAGCGTATGGCGGTGAAGCTGGTGCGAACGACGGATCCTGCGGAACTACTTTTCCAACAAGCCGAGGAGGCGCGCGAAAAGGCAAAGGATGACGAGTCGAAAAAAAAGGCAGCCGAATTATACCGGGAGACACTGAAGCTTCGTTCGGCATTTCCCGCGGCACACGTCGGACTCGCGCGCGTACTACTTGATCTAAACCAATACCAGGAAGCGCTTGCTGAGATTGATGCGGCTCGGCGCACGCGTCCTGCTTACGCGGAGGCGTCGGCAGTGGAAGGACGTATCCAACGAGAGGCAGCTTTCACGGATGAGGCCATTCAGGCGTTTCGGCGCGCCATTAGAGAGGCGCGAGGTTTTCAACCCGAAGCACACGTTGGTTTGGCTCGCGTATTCGAGGAAAAAGGACAGTATCCAGAGGCCATCGCCGAGTATCGCAAAGCCATCGATCAGCTTTCCGATTCTGAGCCCGTAATTTACCAGTTGCTGGGTGCGGCTTATGAGAAGCAGCAGAAATACAAAGAAGCAGTCGCTGCTTATGAGAAGTACCTGGCGTTGGCGCCCACCGGCAGTCTGGCGCCCGCCATTCGTTCCATCATCGATCAACTTCGACGTGAGGCCGAAGGACAGGAGATCATTCCTTAACCTTCTACGCTAAGGTTGGTACACCGGATCACTCGCAGTCGCGGGCTGATCCGGGTTGACATGAATTTCCGACGAATCTGAGTCGATGTAAAAGTGCCGCCCGGGTTTTTCTGTGCGTAAGGGATCTGCGTTACAACTAAACGTTGGGGCTCCGCCTCCCGGTTTCTTGCCAACAGCCATCATAAAACCGTAATCCTTAACTTCAGGCTTGGCGGAATTGAAACGCGAATCCAGATAGTCGCCCTGAGCTAACTCCTGAAAAGTGCCGTAGTCACCGCCGCTGGTTGCTGCGTAGCTGCGCTGGGCCACCCCAATGGAATGCAGCGCGGCTATCGCTGATACTTCATCAGCCCGTACGACACCTTGCTTCAAGCCGGCCGTGTAGGGTTGGCAGGACAGCGACGCAACACAAGCGAGAATGAAAACGCTGAAGATCGCATGCCTAATCATCGTAAGAGTCTCCTGTGAACTCAGGCTAACCAATCTCCCGGTAACGAAAGCACGCGAGATTGTGATCGTTGACCATGCCGACCGCCTGCATGAACGCATAACAGATGGTTGAACCGACAAACTTAAATCCGCGCTGTTTCAGGTCTTTGCTCATAGCGTCTGATTCCAGGGACAAAGCCAGCACTCCTTGACCGCGTTTTCTCTTCTTTGGAACTCCATCCACAAATTGCCAAATGTAAGAGTCGAAGCTACGGAATTCGTCTTGTACGGCCAGAAACGCTTTAGCATTTTGAACGGCCGCGCCGATCTTTAACCGATTGCGAACGATTCCAGGGTTTACGAGGAGTTGTTCCATCTTGCGCTCGGTGAATTTGGCGACTTTCGCCGGATCGAACTGACTAAAAGCCGCTCGATAGGCTTCGCGTTTTCTAAGTATGATTTCCCAACTTAATCCCGCTTGGGCGCCTTCGAGGATGAGGAACTCAAAAAGTTTGTCTTCATCGTGGAGGGGCACGCCCCACTCCTTATCGTGATAGGCAATGGACAGATCAGTTTTGGCCCAATCGCAACGCTGCGGCATGCATGTATCTTAGCAGGAAGTGTTTACTAGGAGGGTGGAAAGGTTGGCCCGATCGAGAACTTAAGGATTGAAGAAGGAGATTTTACATACGTCATTTCTCATTTTTCATGTTCCTTTTTTTGGCAAAAGGCATGAAATGGATGATGACAGAACTTAAATGACGTATGGAAAATTTTATCTCTCACACTATTCCCCGACGGCGAGCTACTGTCCCAGTCGCCCGGCCAGGCTTGCCACTACTGTAATCAGTTCATTCGCTTCGACCGGTTTGGCCACATGAGTGCTGAAGCCCGCAAGGATGGCCTGCATGCGATCCTGAACTCTTGCATAGGCAGTGAGCGCGACGGCGGGAATTTGCTTATTCTTGCCTTCTTCTTGTTTACGAATTTGCCGGATCAAAGCGTAACCGTCTTTGACCGGCATTCCAATATCGCTAATCAGTAGATCGAATTCGACCAGCTCGAGTGCTTTTAGTGCTTCGTCCGCGCTGGTCACGCCGGTAATCTTCGCACCGCGTTGCGCCAGTTCAACGCCGATAAGATCGAGAGCATCCATCTCATCGTCGACCACGAGGATTTTCAACCCTTCAAGGTTGGTCGATTCCAAGTGGGAATCTTTGAAAACCGCGGCAGCGTTGGCCATAGTTTCAGGACGCAATTCACCGCTGGGCAGCGGCAGGCGTACTGTGAAGATCGCTCCCTTTTCAGTTTCCCGATTCTCCACCCCGATTGTTCCGCCATGCAATTCGACCAGATGGCGAACAATCGCCAGCCCCAGACCGAGGCCGCCATGCGTTCGCGTCGTAGAGCCATCGGCTTGACGGAAACGCTCGAAGACGTGGGGCAGAAACGCCGGATTGATGCCGGGTCCACTGTCTTTGACTTGAATTTCCACGCGTGTAGCAGTCTGGCTTACGAATATTTCAACTTTGCCACCGTTGGGCGTAAATTTCGCTGCGTTTGAGAGGATATTCCAAACTACCTGCTGCAGGCGATCGGGATCACCCGAAACCATCCTCAGACTCGCATCAATAATGGTTTCGATTGTGATCTCCTTAGCTTCCATAGCCGGACGCACGGCATCGAGTGCGGCGTCGACTACCGCAACGAGATCGACGGGAGCGAGATTCAATTGCAGCTTACCCGTGATTACGCGCGAGACATCGAGAATGTCTTCGATGATCTGCTTCTGCGCCCAGGCATTTCTCTCGATCACTTCGAGCGCGTGTTTTGAGCTCTCACGGTCAAGCCGGCCGGAGCCTAACATGCGCGACCAGCCGATCACCGCATTTAGTGGCGTGCGCAGCTCGTGAGAAAGCGTGGCCAGGAATTCATCCTTCAAACGGTTCGCCTTCTCGGCCTCGGCCCGCGCGGCGCGTTCCCGTTTGAAAAGATCGGCACTTTTCTCTTCAGCGCGCCTTCGTTCCGTAAACTGGCCGATCTGTCCGCCAATGCCCGCAGCCAATTTCAACAACTCTTCGTCCGGCTCTCTGACGTCCGGACTGAAAAACTCGAGAACTCCCAAAACCTCATTTCCCACCATGATGGGGAATCCGAAAGCGCCATGAAGGCCCTCGCTAGCGGCGACCTTGGCGCGAGGAAAATTTTTGTCTGCTCCTACGTTGTCAATCCAGCAGGGTCGGCCGCTCGCCCAAATACGACCGGGAAGTCCCACCCCTTTTTCAAAAACCAGGCTCCGTGTCATGCGGTCGAATTCAGGCGTTGCCATAGAACCAGCATGACAAAGAGCAACGAAGCGCAGGACCTGCGCCGGGGCATCGACTTTCCAGAAGGCGCCAACCTCCCAACTAAGGTGATTACAAGCCGCCTGAACTATTTTTTTCCCGCTTTCGAAAAGATCCGGGGACTCAGCCAGAATCTGAGTTACCGCATACTGCAGTGACAACCGGCCTTCAGTTCGCTTGCGGTCGGTGATGTCGCGCGTGAAACAGCGGGTGTGGATAAACTTTCCATCTTCGCGATAAACACTGGAGTTGATACGAACGTGCTTGAGTGCTCCGTCCTTGCATCTCAGCCGCGCCTCGTAGTTTTGCAACACTTCTCCAGCGTCGAGTCGGGTGAGGATATCTTCAATGACATCCTGATCCGCATGAAACTCCGCGATATGCCGGCCCACATACTCGTCACGCGTGTAACCAAGCATATCCATCTCAGCTTGATTGACGCGGATAATGATGCCGTCGGGCCCAACCCAGTGGAGAGCGACCGCGGCATTCTCAAAGAAGTCAGTTAACTCGGCTTCGCTGCGCTGCAACGCCCGCTCTGCCTGTTTGCGTTCAGTGATGTCTCGTTTGATCCCGACGTAGCAAATCGGCTCACCCGAACCATCTCGCATTGCGAAAGCTGAGAGTTCAATGTGCTTGATTTCACCGCTCTTGGTTTTGCTCGCAACTTCGCAGCGATAGTCGCCTTTTTCCGCGACCGCGCGCACCACTTCGACAAAAGCTATCGCGCCCATGTGGAGTGCCGGAGTCTGGTTCTTAAGCTCCTCGTCCGTGTAGCCCAACAACTGAGCGTGGGCAGCGTTCTGCTCGAGGTAAAAGCCCTTGGGGTCGATTATGGCGATAGGCTCACTGGAATGCCTGAAAATCTCGCGATACAAATCCCGGTGCAGCTCCGCCTGAGCACGAGAACTTTTATCCTGTTGTTGTGTTGATGTCTGGGTGGACATAGCTTCGCAGTCTACTAGTGGGACAGCGGCATCGGGGGCAAACGAGTATCTAAGGGATGCCCAGATAATAACCCAAGCCGGAGCGGAACGTTAAATCCCGGGATCGGGCCGAGGGAGCAGCGCCATCAGGGCAACCTCGTTCTACCGTTTGACTTGCCCTGATTTTGGATGTAAAAGCCTAAAGGACTTCATAAAAACTCTTCGAATAACAAACCATCCTTTGTGTTCGACGCAAGGGAATTAACCCCTATTGATGGAAGGAGATCGCCATGGCTTTACGTTTAGGTGACATTGCCCCAGATTTCTCAGCGGAAACAACGGAGGGACCGATTAGCTTTCACGAGTGGATCGGCGATAGCTGGGCGGTGCTCTTCTCGCACCCAAAAGACTTTACTCCCGTCTGCACTACCGAACTTGGCGAGTGTGCCCGCCTCAAACCTGAATTCGACCGCCGGGGTGTAAAAGTCATCGGCCTGAGCGTCGACCCTACCGACTCGCACAAGAGGTGGGCTGAGGACATCAGGGAGACCCAGGGTTCAGCACTCAACTTCCCGATCATTGCGGATCCGGATCACAAGATTGCCGAGCTCTACGACATGATTCATCCTGAAATCAGCGATGTTTTCACAGTACGTTCGGTTTACATCGTTGGGCCGGATAAGAAGATCAAATTGATGCTCACCTACCCGGCAAGCACCGGCCGAAACTTCGATGAGATCCTGCGTGTGATCGATTCACTACAGCTAACGGCCAAGTACAGCGTGGCTACTCCAGTCAACTGGAAAGATGGCGACGATGTGATCATCGTTCCCTCGATGTCGGACGAAGATGCGAAGGCTAAGTTCCCGGCAGGCTGGAAAGCACCAAAGCCTTATCTACGCATCACGCCGCAGCCGAATAAGACGACCACGGACACGGCCGCCAAGAGTGCGTCGTAGCCAGCACGGCCTTTAGTCTGTGTATGATTGGGCGCAGGGGATTAAACTCTGCGCCTTTCAATTTTCCAATCAAGTCACCCAGGGCAGCAGGAGCTCGCCCGTCAGGCAGTGAGACTAGTCATAAGCGTTGGAGATTGAATGCGACAGATAGTCACAACTCGAAACGGTGGCGTTGAGGTCTTGAAGGTTCAGGAGGTGCCCGATCCAAAGCCGGGCAAGAGCGAGGTTGTAATTCAAGTAAAAGCTGCCGGGCTCAACTTCGCCGACATCCTCGCGCGTCAGGGCCTCTATCCGGATGGGCCAAAGAAGCCGTGCGTTATGGGCTATGAAGTGGCGGGCGTGGTCGAGGCAGCAGGCGAAGGTGTCGAGCCAGGCCTGATCGGTAAACCTGTCGTGGCGATGACCCGCTTCGGGGGGCAGTCGGAAAAAGTTGTGGTACCCGCAGGCCAGCTGTTCCCGAAGCCTGACACGCTTAGTTTTGAACAGGCAGCCGCGATTCCGGTCAACTACCTTACGGCTTACGCGCTGCTGGTAGTAATGGGAGGTTTGCGAGGCGGTGAATCGGTTTTGATTCACAACGCCGGAGGCGGTGTGGGCCTGGCCGCACTCGACATCGCAAAGAAGGTTGGCGCCACGACGTACGGCACTGCCAGCCCAGGCAAGCATGAATTTTTGCGCGAGCGTGGACTTGATCATCCAATTGACTATCGCAGTCAAGACTGGCTGCCAGTGTTGAAGGGATTGACGGGCGATCGCGGCGTGGAGTTGGTTATTGATCCACTTGGCGGCGGGCACTGGAAAAAGAGTTATGCGGCGCTGCGACACACGGGCCGGCTCGGAATGTTTGGTGTTTCCACCGCCTCTGCAAATGGCTTGAAAGGCAAACTAAAGCTACTCAAGGCTGCGGTGCAGATGCCAAGATTTCATCCGCTCGGATTACTCAACAAGAATCGCGGGGTATTTGGTTTGAACCTGGGCCACCTCTGGCATGAGCCGGAGAAAGTTGCTTCTTGGATGAAGGTGATTTTTGACGGCGTTGATGAAGGTTGGATTAGACCGTTTGTCGATAAAGCATTTCGCTTCGATCAGGCGGGTGACGCGCATCGCTACCTGGAAGAGCGAAAAAATATAGGCAAGGTTGTGCTGGTGCCTTAAAAGGATACCTTCTAGATAATTTCCGTGAACTCGCGTCGCTGTCGTCGCGCGATGAAGAAGGCGATTGCGGTCGAATAGATAAGAC
>JALYSR010000120.1 GCA_030854715.1 Acidobacteriota bacterium | reverse complement strand
GGCACACGCGAGTCGGTCATTGCCGGCTACTTCCAGGACGACTGGCGGTTCCGTCCCAATCTCACCTTAAACATGGGCCTGCGGTATGAATTCGCAACAAATCCGAGCGAGAGATTTAATAACTTCTTCGCGGTCCGAAATATCTTCGGCGGGCCGCTGGTCCGGGTGAAGCATTATTTCGACAAAAATCCCACGACGCGGAACTTTGAGCCTCGCGTAGGAATCGCCTGGGATCCGTCTGGTGACGGAAAGACTTCGGTCCGCGCTGGTTTTGGGATCTTCGACGTTTTGCCTCTTCCCTGGGTCGTTACTCCACATGCGGCGGGTGACTTCCCGTTCGCGGTCAATGCCAGAGTAAGTGGTAAGTGCACAGCAACGATAACCACGCAGTGCCTGCCGACGGGCTCATTTCCGAAAATCGCATACTCGCTGACAAACTTCTCGCAACCAGCCGGGACGTATGTTGACCCCAGTGGAGTCCGCAGCTATGTGATGAATTGGCATGCCACGGTTCAACGAGAACTGGTGGCGCACTTTACGGCGACAGTTGGGTACGTCGGATCGCGCTCCATCCATAATTCTTTTGGCCCTGACGATATAAACATGGTATTCCCGACCAGTCAGACTCCAGCAGGATTTGTTTGGCCGACTAGCGGTGGATCTCCGATCAACCCGAACGTAGGTATTTTTAGAGCGATCTTCTTCGACGCAACTTCGAGCTATCGCAGTCTGCAAGTCCAAGTCAATCGACCGATGACAAAAGGCTTCCAGTTCCAGGCCTCGTACACCTGGGGAAAATGCACTGATACAGGATCGAGCGGTTCGCGTGGTGACACTTTTACGAACGGCATCAACGACCTGCTGTTTTTCGACAAGGCGAACCGTCGCGGCGCTTGCGACTTCGATATTCGGCACAACTTCGTCATGAATTCGCTGTGGAACATTCCGAGCCCAAAGGGCAACAAGGCGCTCGCTGCCGTGTTCGGACACTGGCAACTCGGCGGCATCTTCAGCGCCAGTACGGGAGCACCGTTCTCAGTCTTTATCGCCGGCGATCCGCTGGGCACCAAACTAGAGGATGGCTATCAATTCCCTGATCGAGTCGCTGGCTGCAATCCGGTAACCGGGAATCCAGATCATTATATTAACGGCGCCTGTTTTACGGTTCCAGATCCGACAAAACGCATCGGAAATGGAGGACGAAACCACGTGTATGCCCCTTCTCAGGCGGTCCTGAACTTCGCCTTGTACAGAAACATTCCCATCCATTCTGAATCCTTCTCAATACAGTTGCGAGCCGAGATGTTCAATGCTTTGAACCACCCGAACTTCGCGGCGCCCGGGGATAAGACAGTCTTTCCTTCAAACGCAGTTCCCGGAGCCGCACCGATAGCCAATGCGGGACCTATTACCTCCACACTAACCGCAAACCGCCAGATCCAACTTGGGGTGAGGGTACGCTGGTAGTTAGGCGCCTCCGCGCCTGAGGGGACGCCATACTGAAGGAAGTTCCCGGTGAAATGGATAACAAGCGGAATTGGCTCTATCAGCTTGGCAGAGGATCAGGGACTATCTCGAAAGCGAAAGACATCGGATCTATGAAGAGATTAGGAATTACCCACCGCCCATCCCTGCCTGCGACGCGCAGTTCAACTATCTGCTTGAAGAGCGAGCGAGGATTACTCAGGAGCTGGACCGAGTGAAAGTATTATCTCAGGAGAGCCTTACCCAAAGAGACTCTGTTAAATGCATCGACGAGTTCATCGTTTCGTCAAATTACATTGACGGTGAAATGGAGCAGAGCATTCGATCTCGCTTGTTGGGAGGTGCGGGAAAGCCGCGCCCCACTTGAGCAACAAAGCGCTGTTCGACGACGGGCCGCGGATTGGGTGCCCGCTGAATAAAATCACCCAAACCAGCTCTCGCTAGATTCAGCTGGGAGTACGGCTGAACTGGTAGTGAGTGGCCCGGTGTTCCTCATAACTAAGGCCAACGGGTCAACGTCTTCTAACGGAAGGTTCGTTAGTGCAAGGGCTTGGTTGTCGGGTGAAGAAAATCTTCCTTGTCTCATTGACGGTGTTGGCCCTTGCACTGCCTCTACTCGCGCAGGACAGTCGCGCGCCATTGCGACTTGTGCAGACGATTCCGCTATCGGTCGATGGCCGCCTCGATCATCTTTCCGCTGATGTGAAAGGCATGAGGATCTTCGTGGCGGCGCTCGGAAACAATAGCGTAGAGGTGATTGACTTGCGCGCTGGCCAGGCGATTCGCAGTATCGCGGGTCCTCAGAAGCCACAGGGTGTGTGGTACGTCGAAGCACTGAAGAAATTGTTTGTTGCCAGCGGCAGCGACGGAATGTGCCGAGTATATGACGGCGGAACGCTTACGCTAATCGAGAGCATTAAGTTGGATCTGGGTGCAGATCTCGTTGGCTACAATCCGCAGAAAAAGCTTCTTTACGTCGGCTATGGCGGGGAAGATGCGAAAAAGGATTTCGGTAATGTGGCGATCATCGATGCGCGAAAGAACAAACACATCGGAGATATTCGGACCAAGGTTCACCCCGGTGGAATACTGATGGATGATTCGGGCAGCCGAATCTACATCACACTTCCGGCGGTCAGTGAAGTTGCTGTCATCGATGCGAAGAGCCACCAAATAACAAGGTCCTGGGAAGTAATAGAAGCCAAACGAACGGTCACATTCGCTCTCGACACGGTCAATAGGCGGCTTTTCGTAGGCACGCGCACGCCTGGTCATATCATCGTCTATGACACCACGTCCTTTAAGAAGGTGGCGGATTTCCAAGCGGTCGGACTTTTGGACGGTATGTTCTTTGACGCCGGGCGAAAACGTCTATATGTCTCCGGCGGAGAGGGATTCGTAGATGTATTTCAGCAGCGTGATGCTGATCACTACGACTCGCTGGCCAGAATTCCCACACGGGCCATCGCACGAACTTCGCTGTTCGTTCCGGAACTCAACCGCTATTACGTTGCTGTTCCGCGCAAAGACAACGAGCCGGCGGAGATCCGGGTTTACGAACCACAATGAATCTGTGACGAGGTAATGCCTGGTTCCAGATAACAATTAGCGAGGCGGATATGAGATCACTTTGTTGCTGTCTTCTTCTGGGAGTAGGAATCCTGGCCGCGCTCACGTCGCATAGTTCAGCGCAAACCAACACTCAACAAGCAGGTCCCCTGGTCCACGCAAGACTTCCCCTACAACTCTACGAGCAAGCGCCTTTACCTCAAATCGCGGGACGACTCGATCACTTTACCGCCGATGTGAAGCGCCGAAGGGTAATCTTTTCCGCGCTGGGCAACCATTCAGTAGAGGTCTTCGATGCCTTCACCGCCACAATCATCCATTCCATCAAGGAGGGTCTGGACGAACCACAGGCCGTACTCTTTATCGACGAGATGGATAAGTTGTGGGTCACCAACGCCGGTAATGGAAAGGTGATGATTTACTCCGGCGCTGATTACAAACTTGAGAAGACGATCGAGGTTGGCGCAGATCCCGACAACCTGCGTTATCACGCCCCAACAAAAACAGTGATTGTGGGTTATGGCGAGGGAAAGGTTGCAGGCTTCGCTACCTTCAACGCTGCAACCGGAGAACGCATCGGCAAGGATCTGATGATTGAAGCTCATCCGGAGTCATTCCAGGTCGAAGAACAAGGTTCAAAGATCTTCGTCAACGTCCCGCAAGGCGGCGGAGTAGTTCTGTCTGTTGATCGTAAGACCGGGGCCATAAGTAAGTGGCCTCTCACGGGTGTCCGGGGAAATTATGCGATGGCCATCAACGAAGCGGATCATCGCGTCTTTATTTGCACCAGAAAGATCCCCATGTTCCTCGCCTTCGACAGTCAATCAGGCAAAGAGGTCGCTCGCCTCCCATCCACCGGATCGTGCGATGACGTTTACTTCGACGCTCGTCGGAAGCGTGTCTACGTCCTGGGCGCGGAAGGATTTGTTAGCGTGTTCCAGCAGAACACGCCAGACCAGTATGAATTATTGGCCAATGTTCCCAGCCAGATCGGAGGGAGGACCGGCTACTTCTTCGTGCAGCGCGACAGGCTCTACCTCGGCGTGCCAGCCAGGGGCAATGAGCCTGCTCAGATTTGGACCTACGAAGTGCAGGATTAACTCCTCTTCGGTTGCCATATATATAAGGACACATTTGCATGAGGTCTTTACTGATAACGCCTTGATTGGAGACTGAACCTGGCCACCAAGACCGAGAAAGTTCTAACTGTGACCGTGCTACATCCGCGGGCCTCCTGGCGGTGGGCCTTGGTGCTCGTCCCTGGGGCGCTGCTTTATTTTCTTCCCGTGCCTGGATTGGATCCGGCGCAGCGGCATCTGCTGGCGATCTTCGCCGCCACCATCGTCTCTCTGGTGGCGCGTCCTGTCCCGATGGGGGTGAGCGTCGTGATCGCCATGACCCTGCTCGTGTTGACGCGCACTTTGCCCGCGGAAAAAGTGCTCTCAGGTTTCAGTAATCCCACCGTCTGGTTGGTCTTCACCGCATTCTTATTTGCCAGGGCAGTGATTACGACAGGATTGGGATTGCGTATCGCCTATCTGTTCATCCGGCGCTTCGGCCACAGCGCTCTGA
>JALYSR010000101.1 GCA_030854715.1 Acidobacteriota bacterium | reverse complement strand
CGTTCGAGCATTGAAGAAATCAAGAAGGCCGGCGATCGCGCCAGCGCCCTGACCCGGCAGTTGTTGGCCTTCAGTCGGAAACAGATTCTGCAACCCAAAGTGTTGGATCTCAACGTGGTGGTTGCCGATTTGGAGAAGATGGTGCGGCGATTGATCGGTGAAGATATAGACCTTCTGACCATACCGTCACCGGTGCTGGGGAAAGTGAAAGCGGATCCGGGCCAGGTCGAGCAGGTGCTACTCAACCTGATAGTGAACGCGCGCGATGCCATGCCGAAAGGGGGCAAGCTCACGATCGAGACACGCAATGTCGTGCACTCCGAAGAATACGCGCAGCGACATGCAACACAGCAGGGGCCGTACGTGCTGCTGGCTGTAAGCGACACCGGATGCGGAATAGATGCAGCAATTCAGCCGCGCGTTTTCGAACCCTTCTTCACGACGAAAGCCGCCGGTAAGGGGACGGGCCTGGGACTGGCTACTGTTTACGGCATCGTCAAGCAAAGCGGCGGGAACATTTGGGTCTACAGCGAGGTAGGGCGGGGCAGCACGTTTAAGGTTTACCTGCCGCGCGTTGATGAGACCAAAGAAGAAGCAGCCTCAGTTGCTTCAAGTGTTGTTCCGCAGGGCACTGAATTGATTTTACTCGTCGAGGATGAAGATCAGGTGAGAGCCATCCTGAAGCAGATCCTCGAGGGGCAGGGCTATCAAGTGCTGGCAGCCTCAAACGGAGATGAAGCTCTCTCGATCTCGCAGGGCCTCGAGCTTGATATCAAGCTAATGATTACCGACGTCGTGATGCCGCAGATGAGCGGTAGCGAGCTGGCGGAGCGGGTACTGAAGCTGCGTCCCAGTCTCCCCGTTCTTTTCATGTCCGGATATACCGACGATGCAATCGTCCGTCACGGTCTGCTGGACGAGAAACTCAATTTCATACAAAAACCTTTCGATTCCGCTACGGTCGCGCGCAAAGTAAGAGAGGTGCTGGATTCACATATCTAATGTAAACAAACAACGTTTGAGTATTGCCGGGGACGAGCGCGTGGAGCGCTCGAAGCTCAGTAGCACGAAAAAAATGGAGCTAACCAAAGTCAAGAGTCCAAAAATCCTCGTGATAGACGATGATGATCAGATCCGGCGCTTGCTGCTGGATATTTTTAACGAGGGTTATGACTGTTGGGAGGTGGGCTCAGCCGAAGAAGCTCTGCTGGTTTTAGGTGAGGAAAGTTTTGACCTGGTTATCAGTGACATAACCATGGGCGGCATGAGCGGGCTGGAACTCGTGCCCCACGTTCATTCGATTTCTCCGGACAGCGTAGTTTTAATGATCAGTGGGCAAAGCAACATCGAAACGGCTATCGAAGCACTCCGCGCCGGCGCCTTCGATTACATCATGAAGCCTTTTAACACCCGGCAGGTCGAGGCGGCAGTTGAACGAGCACTCAAGCAGTCTGAACTGCTCAAAGAGAAAAGACGTTACAAGGATCAACTGGAGAGACTCTTAACTCTGCGGACGGCGGAAGTAGACCATCTGGCCTACTACGACACTTTGACCGGGCTCCCGAACCGCACACTCTTCGAAGATCGTCTGGAGCAGGCCCTGGCAGTGGCGCAGAGCTCAGGCAAGCTGCTGGGCATTCTCCTGGTCTCAATCGATCAATTGAAGAAAGTGAATGACACCTTGGGACATGTGGCTGCTGATCGGGTGTTGAAAGGGGCAGCAGGACGATTAAGAGCCTGCGTAGCCGAGGTCGATACGGTAGTGCGCTTTAGCGGTGATGAGTTTGCCGTGCTGTTAACGCACATCGAAGGCACTAAGGACGTTGCGGAAATCATCGGCTCGATCCGCGAAGCCCTGAAGCCATCCCTGGATATGGATGGCCAGGAACTCTTCGCTACCGTCAGCGTGGGCGCCAGTCTATTCCCACATGACGGCAAGGCCAGCCAAAGCTTGCTGAAGAGTGCTGGCAGCGCGCTTTATCGGGCCAAAAAGGCCGGAGGAGATACTTATCAATTTTATGCCGCGGGCATGAACGCGAGTGCGTCGAAACAGTTTGCGCTCGAAGCCAGTCTGCGCCACGCGATCGCCAACGAAGAGTTTCTGCTTCACTACCAGCCTCTCATGACGATTGATTCATTGAAGGTTACCGGAGTAGAGGCACTGGTTCGTTGGCGCCACCCGCAAATGGGTTTGGTGCCGCCCGCTGAGTTCATTCCCCTGGCGGAGACTACCGGACTAATACTACCTCTGGGCGAATGGGTGCTGCGCACGGCCTGCCGGCAAAATCGGATATGGCAGGATCGAGGTTTTGCCCCGATGCGCGTTGGCGTAAACATCTCAGCGCGACAATTTCAACAGCAGCATCTCGCCGAAAACGTTCTCCAGATCCTTGAAGAGACTGGGCTCGCGCCTGAATACCTCAATCTGGAACTGACAGAAAGCTCAATCATGAGTAAGGCGGAATCCACCATCGAAGTGCTATCCATGCTCAAGGCGATGGGCGTCACCATTTCAATCGACGATTTTGGTATCGGCTTTTCGTCGCTCTCCTACTTGAAACGTTTGCCGATTGACGCGTTGAAGATCGACCAGTCGTTCATTCGCGATGTAACAACAGATCCGGATGCCGCCGCACTGGTTATGGCGATCGTCACCCTGGCGCACAATCTCAGACTACAGGTGGTCGCCGAAGGTGTGGAGACGGAGGAGCAGTTGAAGTTTTTGCACTTACTCAGGTGTGATGAGGTACAGGGTTATCTTTTCAGTAAGCCGTTACCGGCAGAAGGATTGGAGCAGGTGCTGACACTCAAACCGGGTGAGCTTCTCTCACGTACAGCGTTACGAGCATGAGGTGTATTAAGGCCCGGAGGTTTCTTAGGTAACAATTCTGATGGAGAAACGATGTATGCAAGCACTGGTAATAGATGACGATCCTCAGATGCGGAGATTTATCAGCGAAGTATTGCGGGACGAAGGTTGGGAGTTGACGGAAGCTGCATCCGCCGAGCAGGCGTTCGCGTTGATTCGCGAACGTGAATGGTCGGTGGTTTTCTGCGATGTGATATTGGGTGGCGCAGATGGGTTCAGTGTTCTCAAGCGCTTCAAAGAGGAGCTGCCGCAAACCAAGGTCGTGCTAATGACCGGACACGGCACTGCATCCGGAGCGTTGGATGCGACATCCTTTGGCGCGTACGACTATTTACTCAAGCCGTTTGGCCCCGAGGAACTTCAAACACTTTCGCGAGCGCTTCGTGAGCAGTTAACAAGCCGGTCGTCCCGCCGGTTGCGTGCTTCCTACGGCACTGCCGCGTATCAGGCAGATGTTGGTTTGGTGGGAAGAAGCGAAGCTTTTATTGGGGTAATGAAACAAGTTGGCCGGGTGGCCACTACCAATTTGCCCGTGCTCTTGACGGGCGAATCCGGCACCGGAAAGGAAGTGGTCGCCTCATCGCTGCACAGTCACAGTAGTCGCGCAGAGCAGCCGTTCGTAGCTGTCAACTGCGGGGCCATTTCTGCCGAGCTGATCGAGTCGGAGTTGTTTGGTCACGTTAAGGGCTCGTTTACCGGCGCCGACCGCGACCGTCGCGGACTTTGGGAAGAGGCGGACCAGGGAACGCTCTTCCTCGACGAAATAACCGAAACCACGCCGGCCTTTCAAGTGAAACTCTTACGGGCACTGCAACAGGGAGAGATTCGACGAGTAGGTTCAAATGATACGCAACGCGTTGACGTTCGTGTCATTGCAGCAAGTAACCGCGACGTCGAAGAAGAAGTGGCGGCCGGCAGATTTCGCAAGGATCTTTTTTATCGTTTGAACGCTGTCTCGATCATGTTGCCCCCATTGCGCGAGCGTCGTGAAGACATCCTCTTACTGGCGAAAAGTTTCGCAGAGCGCGTCTATTCCCTAAGCCCGGAAGTGAAATTTTCTCTGGAAGCACTGCATCTGCTTGGACAATATCCGTGGCCAGGAAACATTCGCGAATTGGAAAATGCGGTGGTGAGGGCGACGGCTGTTTGTGATGGCACCATTCGCGTAAAGGATCTGCCCGAGCGCATACAAAAGTATAGCAATACGCAAGCAGTCGATTCACTGGTGACTGGGGAGATGGATGCCCTTCTCGCGGAGAAGTGGTGTCCGCTTTCCGAGATCGAGGGACGTTACGTGGCCAGGGTGTTGGCACACACCGGTGGGAATAAACAGGCAGCCGCCCGTCTGCTGGAGATTGACCGCAAAACGCTCGACCGCATGATCAAGCGACACAAAATTCCAATGGGAAATGTCAGGGACTTCCCTTCCCGTGCGGCCTGAGTCAGGGGGAGGAGATTTCCACGGACAGACAAGGATCAGAAATAAAAACGCATTTACCGGTGGTGTGCCTTGGCGTGTTATCCACACAACCTCACGGTAATCCACCACGAACGAGACTCACGGAAGTTGCCGGCTTTACTGTGTTGCACCGACCGAGCTGTTAGGCTGGTGCTCCTCGTACTGCTGTCTTCTTATCTGAAGTCCTTGCCGAAGCTGCCAGTGTTGCTTGAAGAGACTCGCGGTCGCAGTCAGAAAATCATAGGAAGTCACGATACCCACAAGCTGGTTGTTATCAACCACCGGAAGGCAACCAATACTTGAACGTCGCATGATCTCGATCGCTTCCAGCGTGGGTGTAGTCGAAGTCACGCTCGTCGGATTCGGCTTCATGATCTTGCGGACCGTCATAGAACTTCCATCGGGCGCGTTTGGGCTTCGACTCAACAGTCGCAAGAGTCAGTTGGGGGCCTGTTCCTGATAAAAACTGCCGCGCCCTCATTCAAGCCAACCCCAATGACCCGGGTGCCGCTTTGTGATAAAGTGAGCCACCTCAATGCTTGACCATTCAACGTCGATCAAAACTTTTCATGCTAAGAGTGAGCGTAAGCTCTGGTCAGTAATGAAAGTTTCAGCGTTGCGAAGCGGGCTACTGGCAGGCAGTACGCTCGCTGGCTTATTCTCGCTGCCGGTCTGTGCACAGCAGGCTGATCCTGCGACGCCAGTCGTGGTGCAGCCTGGTGCGCCAGGCCAGCCAACCCGGACGCTGCCATCGTCGACGAGGGCCATACTGCCGCCACGTTCACCAGCAGATGTTCAGTTCATGCAGGGTATGATCATGCATCACGCGCAAGCGGTTGAGATGACCGCGCTCATCGAATCGCATACGACGACGAAGGATCTTCGATCGCTGGGGGCGCGAATCAGCCATTCACAGTCGGAGGAAATAAAGTTTATGAAACGGTGGCTGGAGGCCCGGGGAGAACCGAGTTCGCCGGTGATGCCGGAAATGTCCGGCATGGATATGCATGGGATGGATATGTCGAGCCATACTATGGTTATGCCGGGGCTTATGCCAGGAATGCTCACGAAAAAGCAGATGGCAGCTCTCAGAAAAGCGAAGGGCGAGCAGTTCGACCGTCTATTTTTGACTGGGATGATTCAGCACCACGGCGGCGCCTTGGTTATGGTGAAGGAGTTGTTCGACACTGCGGGCGCGGGGCAGGACGCTGAACTGTTCAATTTCGCGACCGATGTCGACAGTGGCCAACGCGCTGAGATCAGGATCATGCAAACAATGCTGCGGCCAAAACCTTAGAGGAGAAAACGATGAATCGACTACACACTATGGCTTTCCGTTTGCTCTTAGCTTCCCTTTTGTTCTGCTTGTGTTTCGCAACGCAAGTCCAAGCGCAAACGGCGTCGCCATCTCCGTCTCCGGAGTCCACGAAGGCGCCCGACACGAAACCTGCCAACCAGAACGGCGGAGCGAATCCATTTGCTCCTGCACCGGCGCCGCCACTACCGGCTGGAATGACGGGTTCAGATGCCAATGACCCGCGGGCCAAACTGACGCCGGGAATGTATGACGCAGGCGAAGCATCGATAGGCATCAAGCATCTCATGCTGCTTAAAAAACCTGATGCGTTTCAACTCGGCTCCGACGATCCTGATAGTCCGAAGGTCGACAAAAGTCTCGGTCTTATCGGCATAGGCGATCCCTCGAAGATGCCCAAGCCGTTAAAGTTGGTTCTTGCTCAGCTCGCTTTTGCGAATTCGGACCTGGCGTTCCAAGGCAATCACCTGTTTCAGGGAGACTTTTATGGCGTCAGTATTTATGACATCTCCAATCCGGCGAAGACCACTTTGTTGACTTCGATGGTGTGTCCGGGTGGGCAGGGTGATGTATCGGTTTACAAGAACCTGCTCTTTATGTCGGTCGAGATGCCGAACGGCCGCCTGGATTGCGGCGCACAGGGATTTCCACCGAACCCCCCACCACCTGCTGGACAAGAGAACAAGCCGAGCTTGCCGGCTGCGCAAAAAGATCGTTTCCGCGGCGTGAGAATTTTCGATATTGCCGACGTCAAAAATCCGAAGCAGGTGGCCGCGGTGCAAACTTGCCGTGGCTCACACACGCATACGCTGGTGGTCGATCCGAATGATAAGGAGAACGTTTACATCTACGTTTCCGGAACCTCTTTCGTCCGGCAAAGCGAAGAGTTGCCCGGGTGCTCGGGTGAAGCACCGGACAAGGATCCTAATACCGCGCTGTTTCGCATTGATGTGATTAAGGTGCCACTGGCGGCGCCGCAAGCGGCGCAGGTCGTATCCAGTCCGCGAGTGTTTATCGATCCTCGGACGGGCGCGCTCAACGGTCCGAATAACGGCGGCACTCATGGCAGGGACGGTCTTCAGAAGCCGTCGGACACCAATCAATGCCACGACATCACCGCGTACTCAGCGATCGGGTTGGCTGCCGGCGCCTGCTCCGGCAATGGAATCCTGCTGGACATCAAGGATCCGGTGCATCCGAAGCGTTTGGACGCGGTAAACGATCCAAACTATTCGTATTGGCACTCGGCGTCGTTTTCGAACGATGGGAAAAAAGTCGTGTTCACCGATGAGTGGGGCGGCGGGTTGGGTGCGCGCTGCCGGGCGAACGATCCGAACAAATGGGGCGCTGATGCGGTTTTTAGTCTGAAGGACAACAAGCTGAGTTTTGCAAGCTACTACAAGTTGCCGGCCGCCCAGGGCGACAGCGAAAACTGTGTGGCACACAACGGCTCGCTCATTCCGGTTCCCGGCCGTGACATTGAAGTGCAGGCCTGGTACCAGGGCGGCATCTCCATCATGGACTTCACCGACGCGGGGCATCCGGTTGAAATCGGCTACTTCGATCGGGGACCGATTGATCCGAAGATGCTCGTGCTGGGCGGCGACTGGTCCGCCTACTGGTACAATGGCCACATTTACGCTTCGGAGATCGCCCGCGGCCTGGACATCTTTGAGCTGACGCCCACGAAGTTCCTGACTCAGAACGAGATCGACGCCGCGGAAGCGGTTCGGGTGGCTGAACTCAATGTGCAGAACCAGGAAAGAATCGAGTGGCCGCGAACGTTGGGCGTGGCGAAAGCGTACGTGGATCAGTTGGAGCGATCGCAAGGTCTGCCTGCTGATCGTATTGCCGCCTTGCGGCAGGCGCTTCAAAAGGCCGAGAGCTCACACATGAACCAAAAGGAGCTCGCAAAACTCAACAGCCTCGCACCCTCGTTGGAAAAGAGCGCTGCCAGTACGAAGAGTCCAGCAGACTCAACCCGATTGCAGGCCCTGGCGGAAATCTTGAAGCGACCTGCCCGTTGATCTATTACGACGAGCCGTTTTTGGCGATCCCGAAACCGCATTCGAATGCGCTAAAGGCAACTCTGAAAACGTTGGAGACTGACAGTTAGGACCATTTAGTGAAATTGAGGCTTGCCGTAAGGATTTGAAATTTGGTAGCGGGGGGGAGACTCGAACTCCCGACCTTGGGGTTATGAAAGCGCCCCTGGTTTTGTGCAAAATGTGACATCTAGTCA
>JALYSR010000095.1 GCA_030854715.1 Acidobacteriota bacterium | reverse complement strand
GGCGCCATGATGGCCCAGTCATAGCCTTGATTGAAAGCGTGGGATGCTTCGATTAGTCGTCCAGCCTCGATTAGTGTCTGCCCCAGCGCATTGAAACCTGCCGAGATAGAAACAAAATCCTTCTCCTCTTTAGCTGAGACAATGGCCTGCTCGTAATATTTCACCGCCCCATCGACGTCGCCCTCATGCATGTAAGTAAATGCTGCGGCGAAAAGTGGCCCGTTGCGCTCCTTGCCCCTGGCACGTTCAAAACCCACGCGGTAGTCGGCGCGAGCTCCAGCGATATCTCCGGCAAAGAACTTGGCGTCGCCACGTCGCCGGTAGACGTTGATGTAATCAGGATCGATCTTAAGTGCTCGCGTGTAGTACTCGACTGCCTTGTTGAACTGCTGCATCTGCTGAAAAGTGTGGGCGATTAGTTGATAAGGTTCGGCCTGATCGGGCATTAGGCGAGCAAAGGACTCCCTTGCTTCCAGGGCTTTCGCCAAGTCTCCGCGAGCCACCTGAATCTCACCGAGGATTCTGTATGCTGGGGCAAAGTTTGGATCAGCTTCTATAGCTCGTTTGATTTCCGCGAGTGCTTCGTCCCTCCGGGTAGCCGAATTATAGAGTTGCGCCAGACGGACGCGCAATCGTGCGTCAGACGGGAGGAGTTTGGTAGCTCGTTCGGCGTGCTCAATGGCTTTCGGCAGTTCGTTGTCGTATTGCGATCGGAAACTGGTAATGAACAAGCGTTCAGGCTCAGGTAAGTTGCCGGCCAAGTCTGCCGCCTTCCGGATGTCAGGCACTGAGTCACCTGCAAGGCCGCGAAAGAGGTAAGCCATCGCGAAGACCGGATCCAACTCGATCGCCCGACTAAAAAGTGCAGCAGCTTCCTTCGCACGGACCTGGTCATATTTCGTCAATCCTTCATGAAACAAGGTCCGCGCCTTTTCGACTTGGGTAGTAAACGTCAGTACCGCTTTGCCGTCTGCACCAAAAGACGGTGGGGTGAGATTGAAGAGAAGAAAGGTGAGCACGCTCAATGCAATCGGACGTCGTAAACGTCGCATCTTAATTCCTCCAACCGAAGTGTACCTAAACTCTGCCACCGAAGATTCTGAGAGTATGATAGCTGGCCTGAGGGGAGTGCTGGAACCACTCCTTTTCATTGGGTTTATCCTGATTCCTTCGGCCCGCTAAGTGATGACGCCCAATATTGAAGACGTGATATAAAAGACTCACTTATCATGATTCTATCTTAACGTCCCAGAGGATAATCTGAAACTACTTATCGCTGGAGTGGGGAACGTCTTGCGCGGTGATGACGGCTTCGGCGTAGCCGTCGCGCACGCGCTCACCCGCGCTCATTTCGCCTCCGAAGAAGTGGAAATCTTCGAGGCGGGGATCGCGGGCATTTCACTCGTGCAGGAATTGATGGACGGTTACGATGCGCTCATCATCGTTGACGCCATTGATCGAGGTGGCGCCCCGGGCACTATCTATGTGATTGAACCAGAGATACCCGATCCCACCCTTTTAGATCCGGCGAAGCTGCACGCGTCTTTGGCCGACGCTCATTACACCGAGCCTTCGCAGGTGCTCCTACTGGCCAAGGCGTTAAGTGTGTTGCCACCCAAAGTGTTTCTCGTCGCCTGCCAGCCCGCGGGGTACGATGAGTTGGGAGCGGAGTTGAGCTCGCCAGTGAAAGGCGCAGTGGAAGTTGCTGTCAGCCGGATCCAGTCGCTCATCGATACTTTGAATGAGGGAGAAAAGATATGAGCGTTTGGTCAGAGCGACTCGCCCGCTTTCCCGTTCGCTTCCTGGTCCGGCGCGTCCTGCAGTCACTCTGCCTTATTCTGATCCTAATCGTTATCAACTTTCTCCTGATTCATCTCGCTCCGGGAGACCCGGCTCAGATCCTGGCGGGGCAGAGCGGCGATGCCAAATATTACGAGTTCATCCGCGCCAAGTTTGGTCTCGATCGACCGCTCATCACCCAGCTCTGGATTTACTTGACGAGTGTGCTGCGCGGAGATTTCGGTTACTCCCTCGGGTATCAACAGTCAGTCGTTTCCGTCATTTTCGAGCGCGTTCCTGCGACGCTGCTCCTCATGCTGAGTGCAGTCTCATTCGCCTCTATTTCCGGTGTCATACTCGGTGTCGAGGCTGCGCGCCGCGAGAACTCTTTGGCTGATCGCGCGATAAACACTTTCGCGCTCTTAGGCTACTCGGTGCCTTCATTCTCCGTCGGCCATCTGCTGCTTGTCTTCTTTGTGCTGTATCTCGGTATCTTCCCGGCGCAAAACATGACCAGCGCGAATCTGGAGTTGACGGGTCTCTCTCGCCTCCTTGACGTGCTTGCGCATCTCATATTGCCTGCCGCGACGCTCGCCATTGTGTACCTCGCGCAGATCATGCGCCTGACACGCACCGCACTGTTGAATGTGCTCGGTGAGGACTTTATAACGACGGCGCGCGCTAAAGGATTGAGCGAGGGCCGTGTGCTCTACAAGCATGCTTTACGCAACGCTCTCCTGCCGGTCGTCACCGTAATTGGCAGCGATCTCGGAATGCTGCTGAGCGGAGCGCTCTTGGTGGAGACAGTGTTTGCCTGGCCCGGTCTCGGTCGGCTGATGATCGATTCGCTCGCCATGAGGGACTACCCGGTGTTGCTGGGCCTTTTTCTTTTGATCTCGATCAGCGTCGCAGTGGTGAATTTCATCACCGACTTGATCTATTCCGTACTCGACCCGCGCATTAGCTACGAGCGAACAAGATGAAGCGAACGACCACCAACGAGGACGCGTCATTTGGCTTCGACCTCTGGCGCAGATTTAAGGACAGCCGAATGGCCGTGGCTGGCGTTTTCGTGCTGGCGCTCTTTCTTTTTGTGGCCATTGCAGCCGGTCAGATCGCACCACGCGACCCGCAACAAACCTCCGCCCAGAGCTTCCGTCCGCCTTCCACTCAATTTCTATTCGGAACAGACGATCTGGGCCGGGACGTTTTCAGCGGCGTAGTGCACGGAGCCAGAGTGTCCATCTCAATCGGCGTTATCGTCGCGTTGTTGAGCGGGTTGTTTGGAACGCTCGTCGGGCTCACGTCGGGGTACGCAGGTGGGAGCCTCGACGATCTGCTAATGCGACTCACGGAACTCTTTCTCATCCCGCCGAGGTTCTTTCTGGCGCTCGTTGCCGCCGCACTCTTTGGTTCGACCTTCTATACCCTGATAGTCGTGTTGAGCATTACCTATTGGCCACTGACTGCGAGGCTTGTGCGGGCGCAGGTGATGTCACTTAAGGAAAGAAGTTTTATCGAAGCTGCACGCGCCATCGGGGCGAGCCATGCGCGGATAATGTTTCATGAAATCCTGCCCAACGCGCTGCCCATCATTATTACGAACGTCACGTTGATGGTGGGCGGCGTCATTCTTGTCGAGGCGGGGCTGGAATTTATCGGCCTTGGCGACGCGAATCAAATCAGTTGGGGTTACATGCTGCACAACGGCCAGCACTTCATGCGTGACGCGTGGTGGATGCTCTTCTTCCCTACGCTCACCTTATGTCTGTTGGTTTTTGCGTTGAATGCGGTCGGCGATGCTTTGAACCGCGCGCTCGATCCGAAATCCAGAATCGAGCAGTTCGATAAGCCAGCTTGATGATCCGCAAGCCATTTGAAAGTCCCGCTAGGGACGAAATGTTCATAGCTCGGAGATTTCTTGTTTACCTCAAGCTTTGTAGGAGCGGAATCCGAACATTGCGCTCCTACGGAGCTAAGACTTTTCAAATAGCTTCTCAGATTCCCCGCCTTCGTCGCTTCAAAGAGACGGCTGCGACGAGGGCGGCAATCACAGCGAGAGCGATGAGCATATAAACTACGCGACGCGAGATCGCACGCGGGGGCTCATGCCGAGAACGACCGCCGTCGATCCACCAGGCGTCCTGTGCGAAGTAGACACTTGATTTTGCGCTCCAGGCATACATTCCCTGCAATCCATCCCTGTAGGCAACGGCGGAATTCGGCTCGTATAGCCAGAAGTAGGGGACGTCTTTGACGAGGACTGACTGTGCCTCGAAGTAATATGCCGCACGCTTCTGTTTATCTAGTTCAGATGCCGCGAGCGCAAACAATTCGTCAACCCGCGCGTTGCGATAACTCGCGCCGTTAGAGAAAGGGATCGGCCCGATGTTCGAGGAGACGACCGTGCGCTTGACGCCAATATCCGGGTCGGGGCCGTTCTCGAAAGAGGCAAACCCCAGATCGAAATCCTTTTTAACGTAAACCGCGTCGACCGCCGCCGCGAACTCCATGACTTGCAGGTCGACGCTGATGCCGGCTTCACGGAATTGATCGCGCAGCGCTTCAGCTACTTTTGCATAAGAGGCTGCATGGACGAATTTTAGGTGAAACCGTGTTCCGTCAGCCCCTCGCTTATAGCCGGCCGCGTCGAGCAGTTGATTAGCGAGTGCGACGTTGTGTTCATATTTGTCCACGTTCGGGTTGTACGCCCAGGCGAGTAGGTGCGAAACGGGCCCAGTCGCAGGGCGTCCCATCCCCAGCAACAGCTTATCAACCAGATAGTCTCTATCAATCGCGTGGGCCAACGCCCGCCTGACGCGCAGATCCGAGAGCGGCGCGCGCGTGAGGTTTGGGATCAGGGTTTCGACTGTCGCGAAGCCTTCGCGCCCTTTGTTCGAGAGAGTCACTCCGGGTACGTTCTTCAAACGAGCCAGGTCGAGTGGCGACGGGTTCAATAGATAGTCCACCTCGCCTCGCTCGAACGCGATGGTCGCCATAGCCGCTTCCGGCATGACCTTGTATACGATCCGATCCAGATATGGCTTGCCCGGTTTAAAATATCGCTCGTTCCTAACGAGCGTTAGGTGATCACCTTTCAACCATTCCTGAAATTTGAACGGCCCGCTGCCGACGGGCCTCGTGTTGTGCGGATTCGTGAGCGGGTCCGTGCCCTCGTACAAATGCTTTGGC